>NZ_CP031223.1:658500-987750 GCF_008973485.1 Psychrobacillus glaciei | reverse complement strand
GCTACACTATTACCGTTAGAGTAATGGATAGTGTAGTGACCGCATCACTTCACTATCTATTTTTTTTCGGTAATCTTGTGACCGATGTTTGTCCTTCGCCCTCTTGGAATATGTAGAGACTTGGTGTATTAGGTTTGTTTAATGAGAGATTAGATGCTTTTTTATTCTTTTAAAAGCGGACGAAGATGCAATTTCGTCCGCTCAGCACTTCTTTATCAATGGATGCTATCTATTTTTTCAGGTTCCACTTATTTTACTGGTTTCCACTTTCCTTCATAATCAAAAGAAAGTACACCAATTCATTAATTGGAAGAAGTATATTCTTTTCTTATTATGACCATAGATTGGAGAGGATGGGGGTGACTCCAAATGCGATTTGCCACTGCGCTAAATCTTACTTTATGTATTTTTTTTACAAAGATAAAGTCCATAAAATGGCTGAACGAGACTAATTACGTGGTGAACGCGACAAAAGCTATTGGGAATGAGACAAACCGCACTCTGAACGCGATCATTATCTCATAACAAAGCTTTAACTTAGCATGAGGTGACATTTATTAATTGCACACTATCAATATATTGTGTGAAATTCTAAGAATGATTTTTTTGAAGAAAGTGGTTAATCAACAGATGTGATATACACTTTCTTCAAAAAAAATCGTCCCTATTCAACAATTGACAGTCGGAACGATCCTACCTTATTAATGTATTCCGTGCGAAACCATGGCATCTGCCACTTTTATAAAACCAGCTATATTCGCACCCACCACTAGATTTCCTGGATACCCAAAACTCGTTGCTGCATCATGACAACTTGTATAAATATTCTTCATAATAATTTTCAACTTGTCATCTACTTCTTCTACCGTCCAAGATAGACGCATGCTATTCTGCGACATTTCCATTGCTGAAACTGCCACCCCGCCAGCATTTGCTGCCTTTGCTGGTCCAAATAATACACCATTTGCTTGAAATGCGAGAATTGCTTTCTCTGTACAAGGCATATTAGCTCCTTCACCGACAGCCTTTACCCCATTTTTGATTAGTAATGAAGCATCTATCTCTTCTAGTTCATTCTGCGTGGCACAAGGCAATGCGATATCACATGGAACCGACCAAATGCCTGTGCAGCCTTCATGATATGTCGCTTGTTTATGAAATTTAGTGTACTCCTGTATTCTTTTGTTATCCAATTCTTTCAATTGAATAACAGTCCCGACATCTATTCCATTTGGATCCAAAATATAGCCGTTCGAATCACTACAAGCAAGCACTTTCGCTCCAAGCTCAATCGCTTTTTCCATCGCATATGTCGCCACATTTCCTGAACCGGAGACAATAACATTTTTCCCTGCAAAACTATCTCCTGTTTCCTTCAGCATTTCTTCTACAAAATAAACACAACCATAACCAGTCGCTTCTTTTCTGCCTAAGCTTCCTCCATGATTGGGATCTTTTCCTGTGAATACCCCCGCCTCATAACCGCCTTTTAAACGATTGTACTGCCCAAACATATAGCCAATTTCTCTTTTTCCAACACCAATATCTCCCGCTGGAACATCCATATCAGCGCCTATATATTTACTCAGTTCTGTAATAAAACTTTGTGTGAAACGCATAATCTCGCGCTCTGACTTACCTTTAGGATCGAAATCCGAGCCACCCTTGCCCCCACCAATCGGTTGACCAGTCAGTGCATTCTTAAAGGTTTGTTCAAAAGCAAGAAACTTCATAATACTGCTGTTCACAGTCGGATGAAAACGAATCCCGCCTTTATATGGCCCCATACTATTGTTAAATTGCACACGAAAACCACGATTTACCTGCACTTTACCAGTATCATCTTCCCAAGATACACGAAAAGTAATAACACGATCAGGTTCCGTAATACGTTCTAAAATCCCATTATGAATAAACTTAGGATGCTTTAAAAATACTGGGCGAAGGGAATCAAAAATTTCACGAGTCGCTTGTAAGAACTCTTTCTCCCCTGGATTGCGTTTCTTCACTAACTCGTACACTTCATGTACATAATCATTTGCTCTATTTCTTTGTTCGATATCCACATTTCTTTGCATTTCCATCGTTATTCTCCCCTCACCTTCCTTATGTCTATATTTATTATCTCGAATATTCAAAAAACTTTCAACAATATTTGAATATTTTATATAAATATACATGTAGGACTATAAATATGCATTTAACGACAAGCAACCCTCAGAGTGGCTTACTACCTCCCTTTGTTACAAGACTGTTACTGGTGCCAGGCACCAGTAACAATCTTGTAACAATCTATGTACTTCTACATATTTCAACGAAAAAAAGTGACTCCAAGCATTATGCTTCGGAGTCACTTTTTCTTTTAGTATAAGCTTTTTATGAGGGTTTCTAGCATGACAGGCAATTCGACGAATGCACTATCAACGTGGAGACGTTCTGTTCTTTGGTGTGCATCTTTTCCGAATGGCCCTACATTTAATACTGGTCCTTTTAGTTGAGCCATATCTTCAAATGGTATGCTGTATGTGTCTCCCCAAACTGGTGTGTTACTTTCGAAAGCCGTCCAGCCATTGCCCTCGTCCTCGTAATTGACATAGCTTAAATCACAAATACCATTGAAATAGTGAATTTGTTTGACTGTATTGTTAAAAGTTTGCGCCGATTGTTTCATTAAATCTACCGCTTCTATTACAAGCGGATGATTAGAAGTATTCACTGCTGGGTAATAAGGTGGTGCGAATAGGATAACGGTTGCAGGAGCTAACTCTTGGCACTGAATCATTAAATCATCCACGATGCGTAGTGATTTTTCACGATCATCCCAATCTTCCTGTTGAAGTGACGCTTTCTTTAAGCGCTCCACTTCTTCCACCCCTAATTTTTTATTGGCATAAGCAAGTAGTTCTTCATAGCGAAGAACTTTCACTTCGCCAATCCCTTTTACTTGCTCACGTTCGCAAATCACTTGATAGTTTTTATTCAACTCGCCCATCGCTTCTGTAGCAACTTGTTCGAAAAGATCCATCACTTCATTTGCTGTACGTTTCAATAAAAACACGTTATACAACGCCACTGCTCGATAAGGAGTTTGCGTTGAATACGACATTTTTAAATCTTTTTGCTGCAATGAAACCGGAAGCGGCGTACTTTCACCTAGATCCGTCTCGCGGAATAAAGGATTCCATTCCATACGCTGCGTCAAATAAGATGCAATATAGTTCGCCGTCATCCCTTTCATTGGCTCCCCAACATGCGTCTCTTTTCCGTAAAATAATGCGGCTGGCATAATCTTCCCAATAGTTCCGGAATAAATATATTCATCAATATCGGTTGGACTTTGTGAAAAGCAAGGCTCACTATTTAAGAATAATTTATAAGTTAAACCGAATTCCTCGCGAATACGAACTAGCTGTGTCACTGCTGCACGCATACCTGCAGAGTTCACTTCCTCATCTGGAACAGTTGTTAGAATAAGGTTGATCGGCCACTCTTCCTCACTCGCTCTTTCAATAAGCTGCATATGAAGCGCTAATCCCATTTTCATATCCATCGTACCTCGGCCAAACAAATACTTTCCTGTTTCCAAATCGATACGTGCTGATTCTGGTAAATCAGTCGGATTTTCCATTAGCTTTTTCGTTAATTCCTCTGGAAAATATGCAAGTGGTTCTAAAACTCCGTACTCTTCCGTTTGAACTGTATCAAAATGACTAATAAGTACGATGGTCTCCGTAGCTTTAGGATGTTTGTATAAAGCAGTGACAGCATGTCTTCCAAGACCTGCATCATGCATTTGTAAATGGTTAGGATTTTTTTGAAAATACTTTAACTCTTTCAACTTATCTATCACTTTCGGAGCAAACTTAGTCTCACCTTTTGTTAGCGTAATACTATCCCAACTAACAAGTTCACATAACAATGCTCGAAGTTTTTCTGGTGTTTCCCAAAATAATTGATTCATCTCGAATTCTCCCTTACATAGTTTGATGCCAGACACTGACACTGTTCTGAATGCTTGGAGCTGCGTCCCATTGTGTCGTGCCTGGCATCTAATTATTTATTATGCTGACTTTTTATTCTTTTTTTCTAATTTCAATTTATAGAATAGCACACAAGCTATGAAAAAACCTACCCCGTAGTAAAGGCCAATTCTTTGTGTTGGATCAAAGGCTAGAAATACTAGAATTACCAGACAAAATCCTATACAAGCTAGTGGTATGAAAGGATAAAAAGGAACTTTATATTTTAATTCGTCTAATTGTCCACCATTTTTTAAATATTTTCGACGGAACATTAACTGTGATGTCGCAATACCCATCCACGAAATAGTAACAGAAATACCTGCAATCGACATTAATAACACGAACACTGCATCCGCTTCCATTACGCTAGTTAATAATGAAAATAAAGAGAAAACCATCGTGAAAATTAATGCATTTAAAGGCACTTTACGCTTAGAAAGACGACCAAACATTTTTGGTGCCATTCCTTCTTTAGCCATTGACCATAGTAATCGAGTAGATGCATACAAACAAGAATTCCCAACGGACAAAATTGCCGTTAATATTACAAAGTTCATAATGCTTCCTGCATACGGAATACCAGCTAAATTCATTAATGTAACAAATGGACTTTCTAGCAAACCAAGTTCTGATGCTGGAAATATTGCAGACAAAACGATAATGGATGCAATATAAAACACAATGATTCTTATCAAAATTGTGCGTATAGCTTTTGGAATATTTTTCTGAGGATCTTCCGTTTCCCCTGCAGCAATACCTACCATCTCTGAACCTTGGTAGGAGAAAATAACGTTCATCATTGTCACAAAAACAATGGCGATTCCTGCTGGAAATAATCCGGAAGGTGCCAAATTCGTAAACGCTGGTGTCGCTCTATCTTCCAGTGGAATAAGACCGAAAATTGCTCCAACCCCAATAACAATAAACAAAATTACCGCAACTACTTTAATACCTGCTAACCAAAACTCTGTTTCCGCAAACGCTTTTGTCGATAAAGCATTTAATGAAAACAATAAAACCATAAACAGAGCACACCATATCCAAACAGGAACATCAGGAAACCAATGCTTCATGAGGATTCCTGCGGCGGTAAACTCCACACCTGCTGTAGCAGCGGAACCTACAAAATACATCCATCCAAGTGAAAATCCTGCAGAAGGACTAATAAAACGAGTTGCATACGTTTGAAAAGAACCAGTTACTGGCATGTAAACCGCAAGTTCTCCTAAACAGATCATCACCATATATAAGATCAAACCGCCTAATAAGTATCCAAGGATGGCACCACCTGGACCAGCTTGATTAATAGTATAACCAGCATTTAAAAATAGGCCCGTCCCAATTACTCCCCCAAGTGAAAGCATAAATAAATGCCGGCTTTTCATCGAACGGTTCAATAAATCACCTTGTACTGCTTGATCCCCAACTTTAGACATAACACTTTCCCCCATTTACCCCTAGGAATTGTTACGGGTGCCTGGCACCTGTAATATACCTGTAATATTAGAATCTTAGTGATAAGCAGCTTAGGCCGCCGTCTTGTTTTTGAACTTCGGACATGTCTAATTCAATTGTTTCGAAACCAGCTTCATTGATTTTGCGTTTCGTTTCGCTATATCCTTGTGGAATAATGACATAGTCGTTCACACGAATACAGTTTGCAGAATACTCATCTTCATGGCCGATTACGATTTTTTCGTATGAATCAAATGCTGGATGATTAACAAATTCACCTGCTACGACCATTTTGTTGTTACCTAAATAAGCAATACCAGTTTTCAGATGGAAGAATTTTTCAAGTGGAATGATTGTCGCTTCGAAACCTTCCCCTTCAAGAATTTCTTTTAATTGGCGAGCGCCTTCTTCATTTGTGCGTTCAGAAATCCCAATAAAGAAACAATCCTCTGCTTGAAGAATATCTCCTCCATCAAGTGTTCCAGGTGCTTTAATATAATGAAATTTCTTATAAAAAGACTTTAAAGCGCTTTCAATTTCGACAATTTCACCGTTACGAGAATCTGCACCTGGATTTGTAACAACAGCAAAATTAGATGTAAGAACTGCTGCATCCTCTACAAATGTAGAATCTGGAAATTCTTCACTTGGAGAAAGTAGTGTTACTTCCACTCCACACTTTTTCAAAGCTTCAATATACGCCTCGTGTTGCACTAATAATTTATCGTACTCCGGTGTCCCTAAATCTGATGTAGTTAATCCTCCTACATAGCTCTTTCCTGGTGTTTTTGCGATTACATTTTTAAATATACTCATTTTATTTTCCTCCTTTAGTTTCTTACAACTGGACTTGTCAAACATGTTGGTCCACCTGTACCTAATACACTTATTTCTTGCCCTTTGTACTCATAAACTGTTGCACCAGCATCTAATAGTTGTTGTTTTGTGGAATCATTTCCTTCTACAATCACACAAACTCGTGGTGCAAGAGCTAATACATTACATCCAAGCGTGTCGTATTCTGCTTTAGGAACTTCTACTAATTGAATTCCACGTTCGATTAATAGTTGACGGAAGAACACTGGCATTAATGGTGAATGTACTACTGCTAAATCTTTATCAACCATGCTAATGAAAGACATTAGATGTAGACATTCTGCTTCACCTTGATCATGTGGAAGTTGCACAACGATGAATTCATCAACATACGGAGCAGTCATTTCTTTTAATTGGCGAATTGCTTCGTCATTTGTACGGTAACCGCGACCTACTACAAGTGTTTTATCATCTAACCAAACGATGTCTCCACCGTCGGATACAGCATCGCCTGTTAACTCCCCAATAATAGGAATCTCTTTTTCTTGTAAAAACTCTTTATAAACAATAGCTTCCGGTTGTCTTAATTTTTTGCCAGATTTTAAAATGATGGCTCCGGCTGGTGTGAACTTAACTGGGTCATGAGCGTAGATAGAATCTAAGCCAACTGTGTCTGCTGCTGGAAGAAAGTCAATTTGAGGTACATGCTTTTCCAATAGCTCAATGAATCCTCTATACTCAAGAACCGCTTCTTCAAAATTTGGTTCTTGTAAGTAATTAAATACTGTCCATTGATCAGTCAAATGTGCTTGACTAATGAAAGCTTCATTTGGATGTTTGACAATTACTCTTTCTAACTTCTTATACATAGATGAATTATATGTCATATCAATTCCCCTTTTCCGGTGAGTGGAAAACGTTTCCGATTAACGGAAAGCTTTATATTTAAAATATAATTCCTCTATGATACAATGTCAATATATTTAGAATTTTAATTTCTTATTATATCAAAATAGTAAGTTAGCTTTTCATAATATTTAGGAGGTGCATTAGATGCAATCTATCATCCGATCGATGACTGTTGCGAAAGTGTTAGCAGCACATGCAACTGAGAAAGGTGTAACAATTTCTGATCTTTCCAAACTATGCGAACTTCCTCTCAGTACAATGCACAGATTACTTCAAGCAATGATGAAACAAGGAATGGTAGAGCAGGATGAACAACTGAAAACTTACAAACTCGGTGTAATTTGGTTGGAATACGGTCTACAAGTGTATGACTCAATTGATTACATCAGCAAAATTAGACCGGAAATTGAACAATTATCTAAAGAAGTAGAGGAAAGCGTCTATTTAAGTAAGCCGCTAGGGACTGAAGCAATTATTGTAGAAAGAATAGATAGCCCAAATAATCCAATTCGAATTTATGATCAAATGGGTTTACGCATACCAATGAATATTGGTGCTGCCAATAAATCGATGCTAGCAGCAATGCCATCAGCCAAAGCAGAAAGTATATTGTCCCAACTCATATCTGCAGACCAAATGACTGAAATGAAAAAAACATTCGATCAAATAATAAAACAAGGATACGCAACAAGCCACTCCGAAAGAACGGAAGGCACGTCCTCAATTGCAGTATCCATAAAAGACAGTTTCGGCCAAGTTATCGGGGCTATTAGCATAGGAGTCGTCAGCTTCAACCTCACAGATGAACGACTCGAATTTCTAGCTAAAAAAGCAATCGAAACAGGAAACCGCATCTCTCAAAGACTAGTATCTAGCCATTAAAAAAAGTGTTACAAGTATGTTACAGGTGCCAGGCACCTGTAACATACTTGTAACACAGATTCACGAATTCCATATTTTACTTGTTAGTTACTATATTAGTCCATTCGTTTTCTAACCATTCAAGGCCTCTTTCGCCTTCATATGCATCGTATACATCGATTCGCATTCTCTTTAGTTTTGTAGCGAATTCTTCAAATGTATGGTCTTTCGGCAAACTTTTCTTCACTCGTAAGAAAACTTTATTTGCCCCTTTGACAATTTCAAATTTTTTACGAGCGGGTAATTGAACATCTTTTCCAAAATCAATTAGTATACGATAAGCTTCTTCTTGGATTTTATAAACAGGATCATTTGCTAATCTCGTGTTCATAATATCAATAACTTGACTCGTATTATATCTCCCTAATTCCTCTACTGCATCCAAGCGTGCTCTCCAGCTAGCGGTGCGATTGACTGCTTTTTTTAGTTCCTCATAATTCTCTGGCAACTCATCTTTAATTATTTTTTTACTCAAATACTCCAAACTCCTTCTATATTCTGTTTATATGAGATGATCGATTTATCAATTTAACTCGTTTATCTGTAGAAATCATTTCTTCTCTTTCTACATTATATACTACAAATCGCATATCTCCTATTTTGTTAAGGGACAATATTCTCTTGATTTTATTAAAAATTAATACTTTTGAATTTGGTCATCATCGCAGAACACTACTTGATTAATAGTAAAAGAAAAAAATACGAGACTCCTTCCTGCATAAGAACGGATAAACAAGTCCTCGCACGAAGCGCAGCGAAGGAAAAGGACTTGCCACGGTTGGCTGGGGCAACAACCCAAAAATAGCAATGTTACAGGAGTATTACTGGTGCCAGGCACCAGTAACACTCCTGTAACATTGCGGTGATTTATTAATTCATTTTAGTTTTATATTCTTCGTTAAATTTATACATAATCCAACAGAAAGTCTGCTTTAAGTGAACCTACATTTTCGTCTCTTGCATTTTTAATGGATGGTAAATGATACTCTCTTAATTCATTCAATTCTTCTTCCGTCAACATACCCAATTGTTTCATCACCTCAACTGCAACGGGGGAAGTAGCTCTGCTGTTACCGTCTTCTATTTTAATCGCGATTCCTATTCCGCTTCTTAAATCTCCAATACAGTAGACTCCTTCAGCTCCTACTTTTCCGAACATTTTTCCTTTTACTACGTTCATAAAATCAGTGCAAAAGCGATTTGTACCTCCTACCATTTCTGGTTCTTGTATCATTGCATGAACTACTTGGCTTACGGATTTTTTTCTACTATTCGATAGATTATCTGGTTTAGCCATTTTTGCATAGGCTAAAGCAATTTTCTCTAATGCTATTCCATGAACCGGAACTCCACATCCGTCCACTCCAATTTGAATATCTTCTTTAGGAGTTTCAGCTAACTCACTGATAACTTGTAAAATTCTTTGTTGAACGGGGTGCTCCATATTGTAATAGGAATCTATTGGTTCATTTAAGTGTTTTGCCGTTATTAACATCCCACTATGTTTTCCCGAACAATTATTGTAGACAGGAGTGACTGTTCGATTTTCAATTATTATTTTCTTGTACGCTTCTTCCCATCTAGGAATATGCGTACCACATTGTAGGCTACTCTCCACTAGATCCGCTTTCTCTAATATAGAAATAACTCGATCAGTATGCTGTTCCTCCCCGTTATGGGAAGCGCAACATAAGGATAGATCGGCAGGACCCAATTGGTATGATTCATATGCTCCTGTTTCAATAATAGGAATGGCTTGTAAAGGCTTCATGGAGGAACGTGCAAATACGATGGAATTAATGTTTCCATTTGAAGCAATTAACTTCCCTGTATAGTCTACTATAGCAATATGACCAAGATGCTTACTTTCTATAAGATTTCCTCGCATAACATTAACTAAGTTTGCAGCATTCATCTTTTCACATCCTATAAATAATTTGAAGAAAACCTTAAAAGTTTCGACTGCTTTAAAGGTCTTCATATATAAAGATTCCATATAATTGAAAAGTAATCTAAAGGAGGTAAAGACTACTTTTCTGGAGTCAATTACGCTAGTTTGAAAATATTTATTCCAAGACTTCAACTAAAATTTCCTTAAAAATATCAATTTCTCGAATCACTTTCTTCAACTCATAATTCAAAAAATTCACCTGTCGACGAATCGCAGTTTGTAACAAATAAAAATCCTCATCTTTTAGATCACTTGTATAATGATTGATCATTGCTAAGGATGGAATCGGTACAGTTGTTGATGCTAAATCATGTTCAAACTTACTTCCGCCAACATAATTAATTGGCACGAGAAGTTTAGATATATTAAGTAGAAAATCATTGAATAATCTACTATGCTCTGAATCTGACTCCAGCCATTCTTTTATTTCCAACACGCTTCTTAACTTTTTTTCAATCTCATCTATCCTATTTAAAGAAAGCGATAAATCAGCAATGTCTTTCCCTTTTTGTTGATAATCACGTATATGCTTATGAATTTCTTCTACTGCTTTAAGAGGATTGATTGGAATAATGTTGTCTGTTAACACTTTATAAAGGGATAATAAGTAGATTTCACAATCTTTTCTTAAGACATCAGAATCGATCTTATCTATCGTATCCTCCACTGTATGCCACCACCAGCCAAATCCCCCACCCCTAGTACCTGCAAATAGTTTTTGGACATTTTTATAAGCAGGATCATGGGATAGTTCTTGTTCTGCCATCCCCATATATAAGGAAGGAATTCCTGTACCCCAGAATGATTGATCAGCAGAACGGGAATATCGTTTTCCTACAAATGATTGATTTGTAAGGCGACCAATCACATCGATTGCGATATCTTCCGTTTCGGCCATTGCATTACTATCTACAAAAATGTTTGCTCCTTTACCTCCAACAGAATCCACATAAAAATGCATGACACCATTTTCGCTCAAGTCCTCCCAATTTTTATCACAATATGCAGCTGAACCAGCATATCGACCATGAGAGTGTCCTGACCAAAAAGCAATGCGTACATTACGTTTCCATTTTGTTTTATTCAGAGCGAGAACTTTTACCACCTGTAACATTAAAGCATTTGCGGATCCGTTATCCATCGCGCCATAATGCCAAGAATCTACATGCCCACACAATAAAACAAAATGATCCGTCTCATAATCTCCACGAATTTCTGCAATAAGTCTTGGTATCTTCATCCATCTAGAACAAACTTCAGTAGAAATGTTTACTTTGAAACTCGCTATTTTCAATAAATCAAGCAATTTTTCACCATTCTTATTATTGATTGAAATGACAGGTATTTTAGGCAATAAATCTTTGTCTCTAACAGATGGACTTCCCCATATTCTTGAAACAATCATCTCATGAGTATTGGGGCCGTTAATGAAAATTATCCCAGCTGCTCCTGAGTCTTCGAATTGTTTTACAATGTCAGGAATTGCGATACTGTCATAAATTGCAATTTTATTTTTAACAAATCTAAGAGAATTTTCATTTAAATTTTGGAGATAAATACACTCTGCACTTAGCTCTTCATTATTCAAATCTTTGGACATAGAATGGGTGATAGAATCTATTATCTCCCCGTTAACTTCTAATTTCGATTGAATAGGAATACTTATATAGGCATCATCAAATTCAATTTCTGCTTTTAAACCAAATGACTCCAGTCTTTTTTGAATGAATTGAAAAGCTCTTAACTCTTCCATGGAACCAGATAATCTAACTTCTCTAGCAATTTCAATATTATCTGCCAAGAGTTCCTCTTTGGATATTTGATTTACTAATAACTCCTCTTCCTCAGTTAAATTACGGTTCAATTCAATCACCTCATTTATATTTTGATAAATGTGTTGAACGCATCAAATTCTTTATCATGCAACTGAGTGATTGCTTTCACAAAGGTCTCTGTCGTATGAGGTGTATCATATAAAATTTTAAAATATTCATTTCGTAAATTTTTCGGTGTTTGAGCATAAGCGTTTCCAATCATCCAGCGTCCATAATAATAGGATGGATAATATGTTTTTTGGACTGGATGGGAGAAAAAACGAAAACAATTATTAGCTTCTATTTCGGTTATTCCACCTTCATTTATCATATAACGAATGACTTCTTCTTTCGTCATAGCATGTAGATTATAAAGATAGCAAGCATTCGTCATATACATACGCTGATAATCTAGGAAATGCCGTGCAGCTCGGTATTGCATTTTTTTCTCATCGCTAATACCTTCTGTTTCTTCCTCAACATCATCCCAACCTAAAAATGATAACGCTGTTTCAGGACCACCTTCAAAAAGCGCATTAGTAGGGCTATTTATCATATAATAAGAAGCCTCTAACGGTAAATTTCCATTTTTAAATTCATAATCCCATCGGCAATAGAAAGCTTGATGACCTGGATATGCTTCATGGGTCATTATTTGTGCCAGAATTGGCTCTGTCCATGGGCGATCAATATTAAAAGTCAAGTTACCACGATAATCTCCCGTATATTTTGAATAACCACTCCAAAAAACACCACGAATCGGTTTGATCCAATCAACACCATCTTCTTTAGGTAATTCTATGACTCGATTTAGAGTGCCTTTTTTACTAAGTTCTCTAAAATTCTCCGCAACATTCACCACTTCTTCCGGTGCAATTATCGTGTCACTTTTCCAAGCTGAAACTTTTTCAGCTAATGATCCCGAATACCCAATATTCGTTAAGCTTTCCTCCACCAACTCTTTCGCATGTTCGAGCTGCTCATCTGAAATTAACGTCGAAGGTAACTGTTGAATATTTAAAATAAGCTCATCATATGGAATTTTGTCACCTTGCATACTTCTTGCAAAATAGTTAAATCCATTCATCATGCCCCGAAGATATTCTCCAGGATGACCTTCCAAAGTCCGTACTGCCTTTTCAACCTCTTCTATGGCAGAACCAATTTCATCAAAGGTTTTCAAAGTAGCTTTCACGTCACTATAACTTGCTGTTGTTACTTCGGTTTCAAACAGATGCATAGCTTGCTCATTTAAACTTAATGTAATATCAACAATCTTTTCTCCTGTTTCCTGTTCAGTCCAAAGCTTCATTAAGATTCCCCCTTGCTCAATAATTTACTAGCAGACAAGTCCCATAAATCTTTCACATCTTCTAAAATAAGATTTGTCAAAAGTTCATATAATGCTTCTCCTTTTTCCGCTGTTGCGCTCGCTGCATCACCCATATATCCATCTTTATACAGCACTTTTCCCATATCCTTATATTTTAACTTTCGATTATATTCAATAGAAAAATCGCCTGCTAGAGACAAGTCAGCTAGTTTTTCATCAATCGCTAGAACTAATGAAGTCTCATCTTCTCCACCATGACCAGGTTTAGATGTAATTGTCAGAATATCCTCTCGGTAATCCATCCACCAATTTATTGTTAGCGTGTTAACTCCTATATCTGCTAATTTTTCAGTAACAATTGCTAAGCTTGGAATATTGCCTCCATGACCGTTAAATAATATTAAATTGTTAAACCCATTTCGATAAAACTCCTTGCCTATTTCGTACACATAATTCGAGAAAGCCTCACTTGAAATATCAAATGTTCCAGAATGAGGCGCAAGTGCCCAAGAATGACCATATGCAACTTCAGGCGCCATGATCACTTTTTCACCAATTATTTTATCAAGTCTTTTTACAAATTCTCTTGGAATCCATACATCTGTACCTAAAGTTGCATGGGGTCCATGGGTCTCCATCATTCCAATTGGTAATAGAATAGTATTTACTTTTTGTTTCACTTCATTAAATTTGCTTGCATTTAAGTCCATTAAATACATGAAAAATCCTCCTTCATTGCAAATGTTTTGCGATCATTTCAGCCAATAAAGCCGATCTTTCTGGTAAATTAGACAAAATAATATGTTCATTGTCCGAATGTGCACCACCACCAATTGGACCTAAACCGTCAATTGTAGGTATACCTTCACCTGCAGTGAAATTTCCATCGCTTGCTCCACCTGAAGATCCTTCCTCTAATTCATATCCATGCAGTAAAGCTATTTCTTTTAAATCATGATAGAGAGAGACTACTTTTTCGTTTCTTTCTAGTGGAAAGCGCTCGATTTCTCCTGTTACTACAGTACTCGTACCTTCAACAAAAACAGGACGATTCATAATTTGTTGAGTAATTAGCTCCGCTTGTTCTCTTTTCGTAATCCGAACATCTATTTCTGCATATGCATCTTTTGCTATAACATTGGATCTGGAACCTCCAGATATTATCCCTACATTAATGGATATGCCTTCTTCACGATTTGCTAACTTCTTCAAGTCGATAATTTGATAAGCTAGTTCCTCGATAGCACTCGCTCCATCCCATGCGTTAATTCCAGCATGTGCTGCAACTCCTTTTACTTCCAAATAGAAGTTACCCGCTCCTTTTCTTTCTGTTTTGACTGCTCCATTAGGCTCAATACTAGATTCAGGAATTAATACCAAAGAACTTTTTCGAGCTTCTTGAATAATAATTTCCTTTGAATGGATACTTCCAATTTCTTCATCAGATGTAACAAGCAGTACAACTTTCTTTTCGCCGAATATATTAAATGCTTTTAATGCTTTCATAGCCCAAAGAGAAATCGTTAAGCCAGCTTTCATGTCAAATACTCCAGGTCCATAAAGAGTATCTCCTTCTATTTTTAAAGGCAAAGCATCTTTATCCCAAACGGTATCTAGATGACCAATGATAAGAATTTGGTCTTTCCAATCTTTCGGACCGTAAGTTAATAAATACTGATTTCCCACAATCGACTTCTTCAAAATTTGTATATCTCCATCAATAAGTTTTGTAAACTCCTCCATTAATACTTCTCCACATAGATCAACGAGTTTCTTATCCTGTGAAGGAGACTCAGCTTTCACAAGACGAATTAATGTTTTTTCTATACTTTTTTGGTTTTCTCTTAGATAATCAAGCATTCTTGTCATATATTAATCTCCTAGCGCTAATAATGGATCTTCTACATTAATAGCTAATGAAGTTACTAAAAATAAAACTACCCCATCAACTTCTGCATAGATTTCAGTTTCTGTTTCACCAAATACATTTTTTATTTGACCAAGTATCTCTCCCTTTTTCACTTCTGAACCAATTTCCACTGCTGGATACCAAAGTCCTTGAATACTTGCTCGATACCATTCAAATGTTTTTAAGTTTTTTACAGGTTCTTCTTTGAAATCCCCATTAAGCACACCAATATACTTCAAAACATTTTTCGTGCCATCTTGTAATAGTTTAGAAGAATATTCATCTAATATTCCTTGTTGGCCCGCTTCGGCAATTACCCCTATCTTTCCTAACGAATTAACTGCGGAATAAGTTGATCCCATCACTTGAGACTCCGATTTTACAACATATGGGATACCAAATAACGATGCAATTTTTTGGGCTTCATCCATAAGCTGTAGATTTTCTGACATTTGATAAATGGTAAAAGGCACTAAAGCTTCTATCATATCGCCACCATGTAAATCTAATACAATATCTACATGAGAGAATATTTCCTTGTGTAACCAAAAAGCTATTTTTTCACTTTCTGTTCCATGTTCTTTCCCGGGAAATACTCGATTTAAATTTTTTTCATCTTTTGGGTGAACGTAAATGGATCGTTTATAAAAGGAGGCTATATTGACAATAGGTAAAATGATTAATTTTCCTACAATATCATTTGAAGTTAATTCTTTCGCTAGCTTTAAGGCTGCATCAATGGAAGTGTATTCACATCCATGCACTCCAGCCATAATCAAAACGGAAGGGCCTTCTTCTTTTCCATTTATCATAAACGCGGGAATGCTATGTTCCAAAGTTGGAAAATGTAAAAAACCACTTATTTTATCATCTCTATTTACGACTAAGTTATTAATCGTCCACAACCAAATCCACTCCTATATAATAGTTAGAAAAAGCGATCGTAAAACTACTTCTTTACGACCGCTTTCACATGTTATTCTTTCGTCATTTTTTGGAACGGAACATACCAAGTGTTCATTGGGTTAATTTCATATCCCTTCACCCAATTCTTCATAGGTGCTTCAACCGAGCGTTGAGCCGGGAAAATATAAGGAACATCTGCGCTCATTATTTCTTGAATCTTCTGATAATTCTTTTCGCGAACAGACTCATCCACTGTGGAACGGCCTTCTTCTAATAATTTATCTACTTCTGGATTATCATAGAATGCTAAGTTGAATCCAGGTCCTTTACTAGAAGAGTGTGCAAAATACCATAAATTATAATCTGGATCTGGATAATCAGGAGTCCATGCCGCTAATGCTAATTGATGCTGACCGCTTGTAACTAAATCCAAAAATGTTGGCCATGCTAACGCTCTAATTTGTAAGTCAATTCCTATCTTTTTAAAATCGGATTGCATCATTACCGCAATATTTTTTCTCACTTCATTATTTTCTGATATTGCAATTTCTAATGGGAAACCTTTTTCATAACCTGCCTCTTTCAGTAAAGCCTTAGCTTTTTCTAAATCAAAGTCATATAACTCAATATTAGGGTTATATCCAAACATTCCTTTCGGGATTATTCCACCAATACGTTCTGCTCCACCAAGTAAAACATCATTTATTATCGAATCATAATTTACTGCGTGTGCAAGAGCCTGCCTAACTTTTGGATCTTTTAAATATTCTTTTTCTGTGTTAATCGCAATGTCATCAATAGCGTATCCAGGGGATTTAAGGACAGTAATGTCGTTATTTCCATCCATTTGTTTTAAAACATCTGGGGAGATCATGGAGTAGTCAATTAAATCAACTTCCCCTTTTTCCATCATTAATCGAGCAGTAGAAGGTTCATTTACGATTAAAATATTTACTGTTTTTAACGTCGGTACTGTACCCCAATAATCCTCGTTAGCTTTCATTACTAGTTTCTGTCCTCTATCCCAACTTTCCAAAATATAAGGTCCAGAACCCATTTCTTTATCTGCCAAGTAAGTTTCCCCTAAATCACTGCCATGATGCTCTGCAAGTTTTGGGTTCACAATGTTTCCAAAAACAGTTCCTAATGTTTTTAAGAATGGAGCAAAAGGTCTTTCGAGCGTTATATTTATCGTGTGTTCATCTACAATTTCAAAGCTATCTTTATTAATAACATCTTTAAATTGACCAGCTGCGGATTTCCCTACGTCCATTGCACGAGTGTAAGAATATTGTACTGCTTCAGCTGTAACTGGTGTTCCATCATGGAATTTTGCTTCTTTATTCAGATGGAATGTGTAAGTTAACCCATCCGGTGAGATATCCCATTTCTCTGCAAGTTGTGGAATAACATCTGTCGTTGTCCCATCATAAGTAACTAGGCGATCATATAACATATAGGTTACTCGGAATGACGTGTTCGCAGACGTACCATGAGGGTCTATATGTGGTATGTCCTGATTTGTTGCAAAATTAAATACTTCTGTTGATCCTGAACCTTTTTCCTCTGCTTTTTCTTCCGTTTTAGGCTCTTTTTCTGTTGAATCCTCTTTCGAATCTGTCTCACTTTCTTTCTTACCGCTATCACTACATGCCCCTAATACTAAAAGTAATGCAAACATTAGTGCAAACATAAATAACCATCTTCTGTTTCTCTTCAAATGTTTCCCCTCTTTTTCTAATTAGATTTTTGTATAGCTAACGAAAATTTTGAAATCACCCCTTTCATTTCATTCTATTAACGGTTTTTCGGATCCAAAATATCTCGTAAACCATCGCCAAGTAAATTGAATCCTAAAACCGTCCAAAGTATTGCTAAACCTGGAAAAGTAGCTGCCCACCAAGCATCCCTTAAAACTTCTCTACTAGATGCAAGCATTGCACCCCATTCTGGTGAAGGTGGTTGAGCACCCAATCCGATAAAACTTAAACCAGCAGCTGATAATATGACAAAGCCTAGATCTAAAGAGGCCTGAATACTTGCCGGTGCAATGGCGTTTGGAAGAACTTCTCTAAAGAGTATTTTCACAGGGTTAATACCAACTGCCCTAGCAGATTCTACAAATTCTGCATTTTTTATTTGGAGAACGGATGATCGAACGATTCTCGTATACCATGGCCACCAAGTGATAGCGAGTGCGAGTAGTACGTTTTCAATGGAAGGACCAAGTGCAGCTGCGATAGACATTGCCAATATTATTCCAGGAAATGAAATGAAGATATCCGTTGTTCGCATTATTATTTGATCGACTATGCCTCCAACAAAACCAGCAATAGCCCCTAAAACTGTACCTACTGGAAATGCGATTAAAACAACTAGTAAACCAATCTTCAATGAAATTCTGGAACCGTATACAATTCTACTAAAAATATCTCGCCCAACTTCATCTGTGCCGAACCAATGATCTACACTTGGGGATAAAAGCTTTTGACTAATATTAATTTCTAATGGATCTTGTGGAGCTATAATTGGTGCAAATAATGCCATAATTAGTAGCATTCCAACTAAAAAAATTCCCAACATTGTAAGTGGACTGGAACCTATTCTTTTTAACATACGACACCCCCTATTCGTACTTTAATCTCGGATCTATTACTACATATAAAACATCAATTACTAGATTTATAGTAATAAATAATACCGCGATTAACGTTGTAACACCCATAACTGCAGGAAAATCTAAGTATGTAATTGCATTTACCGCATACTTACCTACTCCTGGCCAAGAAAATACGGACTCTACTAGTACACTACCTCCTAATGAATGGCCAAAAGTCATACCAAGCAAAGTTAAAACAGGCATCATACCATTTCTAAGAGCGTGGCCATATAATACTCGATTCTCTGTTCCACCTTTTGCATAGGCTGTTCGAATATAATCACTGCCTAATACTTCTAACATACTAGATCGTGTCATTCTTGTGATCATTCCAATTGTTACTGCTGCCTGAGTAAAGGCTGGGAGTATCAGATGCTCCACTGTTGATTTTAGAACAGCCCAATTTCCTGTTAAAAGCGCATCAATTGTATATAAACCGCTAATTTTTTGAGGTGGGGATAAATTAGTGTCAATTCGACCTGCACCTGGAAGTAAATCTAGTTTTAAATAAAAAAGTAATAATAAAATAATGCCAAGCCAGAATGCTGGCATCGCTACTCCAATAAGTGCAAATACCCTCGTAAATTGATCGGCGAATTTATCCTTTTTACTGGCACTTACTATTCCAAATGGAATTCCTATCAAAACGGTAATAATCATAGCAACTAAGGTCAATTCTAAGGTGGCAGGGAAAAACTCTTTTAAGTCTTTTGATACTGCTTGATGTGTAAAGTTACTTGTACCAAAATCGCCTTTTACTACATTTGATACATATCGAAAATATTGCACATAAATAGGGTCATTTAATCCCATTGATTCCCTAAGTTCTTCAATTACTTTTGCATCTGCATAAGGACCAGCGACTAGCCTTGCAGGGTCTCCTGGTATCGTATTGGAAATAAAGAAAGTAAGAATTGTAATTCCAATTAGAATAGGGATAATCAGTAGCAAACGTTTAACAATATACCTTATAGCATCCATCTATTATTCTCCTTTCTTCTTCATAGTTTCAGACAAGAAGCGAAATGCCCCTCTTTAATTTCACGTAATGCCGGAACTGAATTTTTGCATTCTTCTGTTGCAATAGGACATCTCGTATGAAATGTACAACCACTTGGAGGATTTACTGGACTCGGCAAATCTCCTTGAAGTATGATTCTCTCTCTTTTTTTAGTAGGATCTGGCAATGGAACCGCAGAAAGTAGAGCTTTCGTATAAGGATGTAAAGGTGTTTCATACATGGAATCCACTTCGGCAATTTCAACTATTCTTCCTAAATACATAACTGCTACACGATCTGAAATATGTTTAACTACAGATAAATCATGGGAAATAAACATATAGCTTAAGTTAAATTCCTTTTGAAGTTCGACCATCAGATTCAATACTTGAGATTGTACAGATACATCTAAAGCAGAAACAGGTTCATCTGCTACGATTAACTTAGGATTTAATGTTAAAGCTCGCGCAATTCCAATTCTTTGACGTTGACCTCCAGAAAATTCATGTGGATAACGATCTAACTGATCTTTTCGAATGCCAATTTTATCGATTAAATTTTCTATTATTTTTGTTCTACTTTCTTTATTTTTGTTCCCATGTGTAAGAAGAGGTGTTTCTAAAATAGTTCGAATAGTGCTGCGTGGATTAAGTGAGGCATAAGGATCTTGAAATACCATTTGAATTTCTTTTCGTGTCTTTTTCATTTCTCGTCTAGACATTTTACAAATATCTTTTCCTTCAAAAAATACTTCTCCAGAGGTAGGCTGTAATAGTCTAATTACCGATCGTCCTAAACTAGATTTTCCACACCCCGATTCTCCAACTATCCCAAGGGTCTCTCCTTGACGAATATGAAAGGATACACCATCTACCGCTTTAACTACACTTTTTTCACCAAAGATACCTTTATTGGACGTATAGTATTGTTTTAATTCTTTAACTTCCAATAAGTTCATTTTCACGTACCTCCTCTTCATATAACCAACAAGCTGTAGAGTGATTGTCTTTTATTTCAACAGTAGGAGGAGTCTCCAATTTGCATTTTTCCATTGCATACTTGCATCGATCATAGAATCTACAACCTACAGGCATATTCTCAGGAGATGGTACAGTACCTGGTATTGACCCTAGCTTTTCTATTTTCCCTTCTAGTTGTGGTATAGAGTATAGAAGCCCCTTTGTATATGGATGCTTAGGGTTTTGAAATAGCTCAATTACATTGGCTTTTTCTACAACTTGTCCGGCATACATTACCATGACATTGTCACATACTTCCGCAACTACTCCTAAATCATGTGTAATCATGATAATACCCATGTCATTCGTTTCTTTTAGATGATTCATTAGTTCTAAAATTTGTGCTTGAACTGTTACATCCAATGCTGTAGTCGGTTCGTCACAAATGAGTAATTTAGGGTTACAAGCCATTGCAATAGCAATCATAATTCGCTGCCTCATCCCACCAGATAATTGATGGGGGTACTCGTTGTATAAATCTTCTGCACGTGGAAGTCCTACTTCTTTCAATAAGCTAATGACACGATTTCTTCTTTGACTTTTATTCAAATTAGTATGCAAAACTAATGTTTCCTCAATTTGCTTTCCTACAGTATGAAGAGGGTTTAAAGAAGTAAGAGGGTCTTGAAAAATCATAGACATTTGATCACCACGAATTTTTTCCAAATTCTTTCTTGGAAGCTTCACAATATCTTCCGAATCTAATAGAACCTCTCCAAACAATTTTGCTTTATCTGGTAGGAGCTTCATCAGAGATAAAGCCGTCATGCTTTTCCCACAACCGGATTCTCCTACTATCCCAAGCGTTTCACCCTTTTGGACAGTGAAGCTAACATCCTCTAATATCTTTGTATAACTCCCCTGTCTCATAAGTGATAACGTAAGATCTTTTACCTCTAACAACATGGCATTTCCCCCCTTTCAATTATTCTTAAGTAAATCCAATAAAGCATTATTATAATGTTCAGAAAATTCTTTTTGTACGTATTCTTCGTTTCCAGATTTAAGTGCATCAATTAATTTTTGATGGTTTTCCACTACTTTCTTAGCTCTTACTGGTGCAATACTTGCAACTGTAAAAAACATAGCCCCAACCTGCGTATCTAATTGTTGATGCATATGAATAAGTCTATTATGCTTAGAAGCTCTAACGACCGTTTGATGAAATAAAATATCATATTGCGCTTGTGATTCTAAGTCATTTTCTATAAAGGATTTTTCAAAGCCTTCCATTAGCTCTTGTAATCTATCAAAGTCTTGTACCTGAATGTTTTTTAGTGCCAATTGGGCAGCTTTACCTTCCAACAATCCTCTTAATGTATAAATCTCATACGCATCTTCGTTTGAAAGGGTCGTAATATAAGTGCCTTTATTTAATTCATATTTAATAAGTCCTTCATTTTGCAATAATCTTAGCGCTTCTCGAATTGGTCCTCTCGATATTTGGAGCTTTTCCGCTAATTGTGCTTGATTAATTCTTTCTCCTGGTTTTAAAGTTCCGTTTAAAATCATTTTTCTAATTAACGTTACGACATGATCCGATAAGTTTTGATTATCAAACATTTTTATATCACACCTAATTTATATTTGTCCTGAAGCTCTTGAAGATTCTTTTCGGACATTTTTCTTGTTCCATTTTCGATTTCTTTTATTTGCTTTATTAATTCCGTCGTTAGAGGCATTGCCAACCCATGTTTTTTGGCAATATCAATAAGTGGTACAAGCTGCGCATCTATTTCCGTTTTTCTTTTCCGGATTGCTAAATCTCGCCATATACCACTTTTCGTTTTTTTGTTTGATGCCATGCTTTTCGCAAGTTTTTCTAATGCTTCCTTTAAAATGACATCATTTCTATTTTCTCTAGGAAAAATAAGTTCTGGTGTCCAACCATCAAAACCTAATGGGGTAATATTTTCTTTATGGGCTAGCTCGATAATTTCTGTACATAATTCTAGTAAAGTTTCCCTATATTGTTCATTTCTAACGACTGAAGCCATCGTTTCATCTACTAATGCAGTTGCGAATAGTAATCCAGCGTAGGACAATTTCCCCCACAAATATCCCCAAATATTATCTGTTATTTCTACTGGCCCCCATGCTTGTAATATTTCCTGAAGCTTGCTTAATCGTGGTGAAAAAGTTCCATCAAGCTCTCCTAAATAAAGAGAGGCGACTCCTCCGTATAAAATTTTCCCAGGTTCTAAGTAGTCTGCAGAAAAATTAACAAAACACCCCATTGTCCGTTCTTCTCCAACGAGATCTGCAATTTTCAGCTCATTCAATCCATTTTGAAGTGATACCACGATAGAATCTTTCTTTAATAAAGGAACTAATGGTTTAAGAGCTTCCTCTGTATGTTGAGCTTTCACACATAAAAACAAAATATCTATCTGACTATTTTCATGCAATAGTTCAGTAGGCGTGAAAGCTTTCGCATTTACTAGGAAGCTTCCCAATGGTCCGTCAATTTGCAATCCATTGTTATTTATTTGTTTTACATGATCTTCATTGATATCACAAAAAGTAGCTTCTCTACCTTCTTTAATTAGATAAGCTCCAATGACTCCACCAATTGCCCCAGCTCCAATAATCGTAATATTCATCGTTACCCTCCTAAAATAATTGCAAGCCTCCATCAGCAGAAATTGTTTGTCCGCTAATATAGCCCGCATATTCCGATGCAAAAAACAAAACTGGATATGCAATATCCTCTGCTTTGCCTAATCTTTTTAATGAAATTTTTTGTATTAATGCATTCTGTTCTATCTCACTCATGGCATCCCATTGCTTTTGTGTAGACGGGTTAGATAAGACAAAACCAGGTGCAACATTATTAACAGTAATTCCAAATTGACCAAGCTCTTGTGCCATCTGTCGAGTAAATCCAATTTGCGCTGCTTTGGCACTTGCATAAGCTTGTATGCCTGTTAAACTAGTGCTTCTTCCAGCCCCGCTTGAAATATTGATAATTCGACCACTTTTATTATTTTTCATATTGGAAGCTACTGCTTTAGTCATTAAAAATGTAGAGGTTAAATTTATATCAATAACTTTTACCCATTCATCTTTATGAATTTCTTCGATTGGTTTGTGTATCTGTCTTGCAACGCCACCCGCCGTGTTGACTAAAATATTAATAGTTTCATATTCTTTTATAACTTCAAACACAGCACTTTTTACTGCATCTTCATCGGTTAAATCCGCCGATAGTATGGTGAATTTATTTTTCAAATTATTATTTGCAATAAAAGTATCTATCTTTCTTTTATTTTCCTTTAATTTTTCCTCTAAAAGATCTAATGCTACTACATTGCAGCCGTGCTTGATAAAGGCTTCACAAATCGCATTTCCGATACCATTTGCTGCACCTGTCACAATTGCTAATTTATCCTCAAATAATGTTGACTGTAAACTGTTAACACTTTCAAACAACATACTTCACCACCAATTTTATAATTAAATACATTATATGCTTTGCTATAGGTCATATGTCAACAGAATATTTTAAAAATTCTATTTCTTTAGGTTTTGTGGGTAATTAATTTGAAAATCGGTATGCACTTTGAGTTAATTTCAAAAATAGCATTTAATTATTAAAACACGAACCATGATTAATTATTGAGCGGGATGAGTGAGACAGATGAGATAGCGCAAATGACTCGAATGTGTAGGTGATGATTCAATGCTCACCCTGCGGAATTCATCCACCGATAGCGGATTTCATGCTAATTTATGAAAAGTATATTATACGTATTTTTACATTTCACTTTGATACTGATCGTGTTTTATGTTCTAACTTTGAATTATGAATTTGACTCCTTTAGGTGAAAATCCTAATATTTACTTTTTTACCATAAGAATCCTCCCGGTGTTATTACGTCGCTCAAAAATAAAAATACCTCCCCATAGATTTCTCTATAGAAAGGTATGAGTCCATTATTATTTTTTTTGAATTCCAGTAAAGTATATATCTACAAGAACTTTTGCTAATTCGATAGGTCTACTTTTGTTCGTTAAAATCTCATTCAACGTTAATCTTTCAATGGATCCTACTAGACTCTCTGCTACTAAATTCATAGGATATAAGTCAGAATAATAACCTAATCTTTGCCCCGATTTTAAGTTTTCCGTAATTTGTTTCACCATACTATTTTTCAATTCTCTAGCCGAATCTGTCTCAACAAATCCTATCTTTGTCAACAATGGATTCTTTTCGAAAAAAGTAAAAATACTTTTTAAGTTAGAATTTATTTGAAGTTTCAACGAATGCTCTTCTAAGTTTTCCTCTAAAAAGCAAGCCGTTATTATATCTATTAACTGCATTTGAAAAGAACCCGTTATTCTTAGAAAAATAGCCTCCTTACTTTCAAAATACAAATAAAAAGTAGGCTGCGTTACCTTTGCTTTATTTACGATATCGCTAATCTTTGTAGAATGGAATCCATACTCGGCAAACTGCTCAATCGCTTTTTCTAATAGCAACTGCCTCGTCACTTCTCCATCTGAGTCCACTTTTCTTCCTCTTGGCATTTATCATCACCTCAGCTTAACCATCAATTTCACAGATAGCCCTATTATAAAATATGGGAAGAGTTATGTATATTCCTTCACAAAACCAATCATGTGTTTGTTACAAGTTTGTTACTGGTGCCTGGCACCCGTAACAATACCGCAACAATCTCCCTCCTATTTCCATTTATGACTCCCACAAAAAATGCTCCGGCACTCGTAAGTGCCAGAGCATTTTCATTTCACCCTATTAATCTTTTCTTTCATCATTTGGTGAAATATCGTCAAAAGGATACAAATCATCTGTCGATGGAATATTATAGCCTGTATCCAAAGCTTCGTCATCTCCTAGATTCGTATCCACCATTTCGTTCGTAGGCTTCACTTCATCCACATGAGGAGTATTGCCTCTCAAGCTTCGTTCCACATCTTTAGTTTTTTTGTAATCTTCCTTTACTGACTCTTTCATCTTCTCTTTTTGCTTCTCAAACTTTCCTTTTGTCACTTCTACTTCTTCCAAGCTTTTTTCCATCTTACTTAAGTACCGTGAGGCATGCTCTCTTCCACCAAGCCCAAATGCTAGTCCAAATGCCAGAGCCGCTCCGCCTAGTATTAAGATGAATGCGGAGTTAATAATGGATGCAGCAATTCCTAGTTGATCCAAAGCCATAAAGAATGCAAATGCTATAATTGCATATTTAGCTACATAACGTAAAAAATGAGGAGTCCCTGAAGCATGACTCATTAAGCTTCCGACTAATTTCTCTACCATATTCGCTAACCAAAAACCGACAGCTAAAATAATTATTGCTGCAATAACAGAAGGTAGGTATGCAAAAATAGCCGTTGCCAAAACAACCATAAATTCTAGCTCCAATAATTGAAGAGCTTCAACCACAAACAATAAAATAATGACAATTTGCACCACTGTACCTATTAATTTCGCAAAAGATGGAGCACTTCCTAAATTAGTGTTGAAGCCCATTTTCCCGAATATCGAGTCTACTCCCATTTTTTCAAGTAATGAAACAACGAGATGCTTCACCCATCTAGCAGCAACTATTCCCACTAGAACAAGCACAATTGCAACAGCAATTTTAGGCAACATCTCTAAAATATCACGTAACATTGCAATAGCCGGGCCCGAAATACCCTGTAAATCTAAAAGTTCAAGTGCGGTAATTGAAACTGGAATCATAATTAACACAAAAGCGATGATTCCCACAACTTTCGAAATACTAGTACCTTCAAAAAGTGTTGAAATTTTCAACCTTTCTGCTAATCGATCGGCTCCAGCAGATTCCAAAAATTTCTCTATTAAATTTCGAACAAGTTTAGCAACAAACCAACCAATTACAAAAACAAGTGCTGCGGAGATTAACTTTGGAACAAAGTTAAAGAAACTAACAATCATTCCTTCAAATGGTCCACTCAATCCATTAATTCCAAGTGCATTTAATACTGCAGGAATGAATAACAAAAAAATGAGATAATAAGCCACATTTGCAGCCGTATCCGTCCATTTAACTTGATTTACTGTTGTAGCATTAACACCAACTTTTCCTACATACTTATGTAATTTCAACTTGTTTCCAGACATAATAATTACTTTCTTCACTAATGTCGCTAAGATCCAAGCAAATAATAAAATTAATCCTGCTTTTAAAATATTTAAGAAAGCTGCAGTTAAACCAGAGTACATCGAAACAAAAGGTGTTGCCATCGTATTCAAGTTTAGAATATTAAAAAATAAAACAAACACAAGTAAGAGTACGATGATAAAAACTACTTTGCTAATAATTTTCTCGACTGTCCATTTAGACTTCGTATTTCCTAATCGTTCATTGACTTGGAATTTCCGCAACAATCTATGCGTCACATTCTCCAGAAATTTTGCAACAAAAAACCCAATTAATAAAACTAATAAAGCTAATAAAAATTCGGGTAAAAATGACAAAGTCTCTCTCCAGTAAAAATAGTCTAGCATCTAGTCATCTCCTTTTTATTCAAATACAAAATTGATTCTATTATTCAGTTACCCTTGTAAATTAGTGTTTAAACTTAGCTAACTACGATAAATAAATAGTAACTACAGAAAAAGGAGTGTTGAAGAAATGGGCAACATTTAAGGGAAAATAGAAGAAGACTTAAATAAGGTTAACCCCGAAAAGAAAGAGGAAATCTTATCAAACTTTTCTACCTTTAAATTATATTTAGGAAAAAAGGTAGCTAGAGGAAAAAAGCTTGGACTTAGTGAAGAGCAATTAGCCAAAACTGCTGAAATGGTAGCTAATTATTTGGCAAAAAATGAAGAACCCCGAAACAGAGAAGAAAACCTATTACTAGCATTATGGAAATCAGGAAACAAAGAGCAACAACATGCACTAGCACATATGTTAATAAATATGGTTAGTGAATAAACAAGCCCATTCATATAAAAATAAGAACCGCTCCCTCAGTAAAAGGAGCGGTTCTATTTTTGGAAGTTATCTTCCTATAAGATTCTTTTCTATACTATCAATCGCATATTTAACGCTACCAAATGTATGAAATGAAGTAAAATCTATGCCCGCCCGAACAATGACCATCGAAAGATTTGGACGAATACCAGTAAACATCACATGAATTCCAAGTAATTCAAGTACATTATGAATTGCAAAAATATGTTGCGCAATTTCTGTATCAATCATAAGTATTCCAGAAAAGTCTATTATTAAATGATCAATTTCCATATCTGGTATTGTGGGGATGACATAATCCAATAAATGCTGTACACGTTCATAATTTATATCCCCAACTAATGGTAGTATTGCAATTCCCTTTTGTATGGGAACAATAGGCGCAGATAATTTGTTAATTTCTTTCTGCCTTTCAATCATTAACTCATCTCTATAAGTCTCGTAAGCAATCATCGTTTCCGTCAGACTTATATCCATTAAATAACAAATTCGATTATTTATTTTAGCTACCTCTTCAGTCGAGAGTCCAAGTTGGATAGATATGTTCGTTATATATTCCAAATACATTAAACGATTCTTTGCATAAGGTTGAATTATTTTAGAAAACTGTGTAAAAACAGCTGCTTGCTGTTCCCCGTTTTTTTTACTCCATTTAATTAATTCCTCTGCAGCTGTATCATTTGTTTCATTGAAAGAATTTGCGAGAAGCTCCAAAAATTCTACATTATTTTTCAGAGATTGTTCAAGCATTTTATCCGTGACTTGATAATTGACATGAACAAGTGCCAAATCCATCATTTCCTGGACAATCTTCTCTGCATGTTCGACTAAATAATGCCCCACTTTAAGTATCCCATCCATTTTTCTACACTTCTCCTTAGATAGATTCCACTGCTTTCTCCATCTCTTTCTTAGTAATTTTCCAATGAGAGGCACTCCAAATTGCGTTCCCATTTGTTATTAAAAATACTTGAGGTGATTCATGTCGTATAGCTAAATCATTTCCAATTTCATTGGACACAGCTCGGCTTTCTATAACTTTCACTAAATAAGTTTTGATAGGTGAATCAAAAGAAGTGAACTCCCTATATGCATGCGCACTCACCGGACAAGTCGTACTATGCTTTAACAACAAAACTTGCTGTTTCTTCGACTCTTCCAAAATATCTTTCCATTGATTAACAGATGTAACTTCTTCATACCCCTTCATCTCAAACACCCCTCAAATTTTAATAAGTTAAATCTATATACCCATTATACCGTATTTATATCCATCTTTTAATTATTACAAATATATTACGGGTGCCTGGCACCCGTAATATATTTGTAATAAAAAACCTCACTAGCCAGGTGACTTAGGAGGGTTGAGCTCTTTTTTTTGCTTTTCTTTCGTCATTTTCTATTTTAGCAGAGACTACCCCAATCGCTATACCTAGAAGGGCACCTGCTCCTACTTCGACCGGTTGATGGCCAAGTAGTTCATCCAATTCCTCTTCACGCTTAACGTATTCAAAACTTGGAAATTTTCCGGACAATTTAGTTATCTTGTCTTCTATATCATTTACAAGATGAGCAATTTCACCTGTATGCCTTCTAATCCCTTGCGCATCGTACATTACGATTGCACCGAATACAACCGCAAGTGCCGTTTCTGTGTGGCCTGCTCCTCTATTTGCAGCTACATAAGAGGCAAGTGCCGCAACTCCTGCTGAATGCGAGCTAGGCATCCCACCTGTAGAGAGTGCTTGTTTTACATCCCATTTCCCGGTTAACTTTTTATGCGTTAGTATTTTTAAGCCTTGAGCGATCCCGATTGCAGATAAGGCGGTTACAACACCTCTGTTCATCCTCTTCATTTGCCATCCTCCAGTACACAAAAAATTATGTATTTTCTCCTATACGATGCCCTTTTGGAGGAATAATTAATCGAAAAAGTTGGAAAGAATTTAATTACTCTCTTTCAATAAAACCGGAGCAAAAATATAATCACCTCTTAAGACTGTATTTCCAATTTCAACTGGAACTCTCTCTGTAAAAATAGGACCATCCACAACGACCGTATGAAACTCCCCACTTTCCCCACATGAATCAATTCCTGCCGCTTCAAGCTCCTCTATCAACTCTCTTGTAAAACGTGCACCCACGTACTTTGCAGGCATCATCTTCGTATTCACGACAACTATCCATGCTTCAAATCCAACATCCAATAACTCTTCTACAATTGCACGTCGAGGCTTCTGCCACAGAGGATGAACTGAGACAATATCCGATTTTGCGCAAGTGGTCTTGACCCATTCCAAATGATCCTCTATATCAATATCCCCAAATACCCCATGCGAAATTCCTTTTGCTCGACATTCGTTCATTGCTTCTATAAATCGACTCTCATATGTATTCCAACTTGCCTCTTTTATTAATAATGGCACACCAAGACGCTCCGCTTGTGCTTTCACAACCTCTAATGGAAGTGCATGCGATTTTGAAACCTCTCCATCTTCTTCAAACATCGTCAACAACTTTTTGGGTACCATCCCCATTTTTAATGCACGATAATAAGCCATCGCAGAATCTTTTCCACCACTCCAGGAAGAAACGAAAGAATTATTTCTATCCAACTATTCCCCACTCCTTTTATCTTTTTGCTGTCCTTGAATAAACCCCTCACCGACAACGTATAATTTATTACTTATTTCAACATAATAACATAGTTGAAATATATCTATTGACAATGGAAAGAGGCACAAATCTATGCATACTAAACTTGTATTTAATTCTAATAAAACACTATTCAAAGCGGCTACGTTTCTATTAGTATTAGCCATTCTTGACACTTTCTTTACTGATTATGGCATCCGAAACGACCACATCACAGAAGCAAACCCACTTATGCATTTCGTATACGAAACAAGCATCCCTAGTTTTTATGCTTTAAAAATCTGTCTACCCTTACTCTTACTATTTCTTTTGACAAAACTGAAACCCAACAAGTACATACCAATATTACTCGCTTTCGCCATTATCCTATATACATTCGTCCTCTTCCAGCACCTCTTTTGGGTCACCCTACTAACCTAAATATGACAAAACTATTACGGGTGCCTGGCACCCGTAATAGTTTTGTCATAAACAAGCATTGGATGTATTTTTACGATTTTCGTTCTTCTTGCTCCCACCGTTTCAAGGAAGGAAAAGGATCGTAAGCCCACTCGATTCGTCCGTTAAATTTGTACATACCATAGTGTAAGTGAGGAGGAAACTTTCCAGCGGTACCTTCTTTTCCATATCCTGAACTACCAACATATCCAATAATAGCTCCCGGTTCCAAAATATCGCCTACTTTAATACCTTTTTGATAACTAGATAAGTGGGCAAAATAATGATAGGTGTTATGAATGTCCCGTATACCAATTCTCCAACCACCAAAGTCGTTCCAACCCATCGTTTCAACAATGCCATAAGCGGTTGACTTCACTGGGACACCATACGAGGCAAACAAATCTGTCCCTTCGTGTATCCTACGCCCTCCCCAGCCTCGACTGTCACCCCATGTGCTCTTATAACTATAATTATGGTGAATATCTAAAGGAAAAGCGTGCTTATCTAAATTGGTCGTTTCAAATTTCTTGTAGATTTTAGCAATTATGATAATCTGATCAACTGCTTGATCGCGCTGGTAGTACTCCTTTAATGCCTTTTTGAAATCTTTTTCAGAGGAGCCAAATTCACTTAAATACGCAGACATCGTCAACATGACATCATCATCATTATTGCGATTAGCAAATCCATCTTTATTTCCATCAGCTCCATTTCCTTCAAAAAAGGTGATGGAAATTAAGTTAGTATCGTCTTTTATAGGATTGAGTAAACCCGTCCAATAATCATCTGAAAATTGGATGGCAACCGCACCCTCCCTCGTTGGAATGTCATTTCGAACTTGTTGAATATTACGTTCATATTGGTCGATTGCAGCCAGGTAATACCAAGGGAGTGTGATACTTGAGTATTTTATATAATAATCCATTCGCTTTTCTAAAACCTGTTCTCTCGAAGGTTCCTCCGCGGCGGAAGCATTGGAGCAAACAAGAAAGAAAAATGCACTTATGGAGCAGATGAGTGTAATCAAACGCCGCATTCAAAATGCCTCCTTTTTTCATACTTAAAATAGCTTTCCCATTTAAATTTGTTTCATGAATAAAAAACTATCATATTCATTTGATTATTTTTTTACAGAAAATAGCTATCCGAGACCAACTAAGTACAAAACGAGACAAAAAAAAAAAACGACTGCTACTAAACAGTCGTTTTTACTGAAAAACACTAAATTTTAATTATTTTGAGCAAGCATCTATAAATGCCTTGAAAATAGCGACAGATATCGAATCATTTTTTAAAACTAAATATTCAGGATGCCATTGCAAACCCATAACAAACCGATGATTCTTACTCTCAATTGCCTCCACTATTCCATCACTGGATACAGCACTCACTGCAAAGCCAGTTGGTACTCCTCGATTAGCCTGATGATGATAGCTATTTACCTTGAACTGTTCCGTTTGCGCAATCCCATGTAAAAGAGAACCCTTCATTACTTGCACAAAATGGGAACCATGCCAACGCGGAGCATGTTGGTTATGTTGCAAAAGCGTAGACTCAATTTGCGAATTAATATCTTGATACATATCTCCGCCAACCGCAGTATTAAGAATTTGAGCTCCCCGACATAATCCTAAAATTGGTTTATTCAGCTCCAACATCTTTTGAATCATCGCAATCTCAAACGCATCTCGTTCAGGGGTAATATCCCCTAGACCTTGCAACGGCTCTTCTCCAAATAAAGTAGGATCAATATCCCCACCACCCGTTAAAAGTAATCCATCAATCATCTCAGCAATTGTATCAATTCCAGCATACACCATATTAGGAAGCACAAGCGGAACGCCACCAAACTTCCCAATTGCATGCATATTCTCCGTTGGAACCGTCAGAACATCCTCTTTCAAACTCGAAGAAACACCAATAATCGGTAGCAAACAAATCCCCCTATCCCACCTCAATTATTACAGTTATATTTCAAACATGTTACAGGTGCCAGGCACCTGTAACATTCCTGGCACCCGTAACATTTAGACGTTTCGTTCTTTCCATAATTCCATTGGGTTTGGCATATTTTCTTCAATCTCCATATGGCACATGTCAAATTTGCGCGCGTCTGCTGTTTTTTGCAATTCGTCGTAAATCACGGCAGACTTTCCAAGACCTACAGCTTTAGCATCATCCAAAGTTGCGCAATAATATGCTTTTTCAATTCCGGCAAACATCATTGCACTGTAACACATTGCACAAGGTGCACCGCTCGCATACATCGTAAATCCAGATAAATCATTCGTTTGAAACTGTTCCTGCGCTCGGCGTATCGCAAGCAATTCGGCGTGACCACTTATATCATGCTTAATATGCAACTCGTTCACGCCCTCCGAAACCACTTCACCATCTTTCACAAGCACGGCTCCAAATGGCTGTCCTCCATTTTGCACATTTTCAAACGCCAATTCAACCGCTCTTTTCATAAACTTATCCAAAATCAAATTCCCCCTCTTTGAAAATAGTTTAGCATATTGGAGTAAATGATCGTTATCTAATAAAATGAGTAGACCATTATTAAAATATGGACTACCAAGAATAATTAGACCGTATTAACCCTAAACCTGTTACTTCCAACAAAGGAAAAACGGTAACTACCACTTGTCTTGGTGCAAAAATTTTATCCATAAAGTAGCAGTTCGAGACCTTCGGATAAACCCGCAACCAATTTCCTTGAACCCGAGACTAAATCAACCAGAACAGCAACCATTTCTACTAAACCCAAGACCAAATGCTAAAACCTATTCCAGTAGCAATCAAAAAAGCTAAGATCCTCCTGGATTCTGTATAATCCAAGTGGTTCTTAGCTATCTACTCTTACTTATTCTGCATTGCGCATTTCATCTAATACACGGTTGACACGTTTTTCTAACATTTTCATACCGCTTCCGCCTGCTTGAAAATGGCGAAGTTGACCGTCTTTGTCGAAAACGTAATAAGCCGGGACATATTGATTTTCGAATACATCCGTTAGCTTCAATTCGCTATCAACAAAAATTGGCTGTGTAATATCATGTTCTGCTGCAACCTTTTTAATTTCCTCAAGATCTACGTCTTTTTCGGAACGTGGCATATGCACAGCGACGACATTTAATTCGTCTTTATATTGATCACGGAAATCATTCACATTGGGCATCGCTTCTTTACAAAGTCCACAACTGATTGACCAAAAGTGAATCAGCGTTGGCTTTTCACCCACTAATTCACTAGTTGTAACTTCACCATTCAACCATGCTGTAGAACCAGTCAATTCTGGCATTGGTGTACGTAATTTCATTTGAAAATCCTCCTTTTCTCTATGTAAAAAGTTCCCCATGAGCTAGTTAATCCATGGAGAACTATTTTAAATTCACTTAGATGCTCTTGTAAATTAAAGCGTTTTTTGACCTGGGCGCCAGTTTGCTGGACAAAGACCACCAGTTTGAAGCGCTTGAAGTACGCGAAGTGTTTCATCAACATCACGACCGATGTTATTGTGGAATACTGTTTGGTATTGCATTTCACCTTCAGGATTGATGATGAATAGACCGCGAAGTGCAATTCCTTCTTCCTCGATTAACACACCATATTCGCGTGCAACTGCATGATTTGTATCTGCAGCTAATGGATATTTTAATTCACCCAAACCATTGTCTTGACGAGCTGTGTTAATCCAAGCTAAATGCGTATGAATCGTATCTGTAGATACCCCAATAACTTCCGCATCTAAATCTTGAAATTCATCATAACGATCAGACATTGCTGTGATTTCAGTTGGACAAACAAATGTAAAATCCATTGGATAAAAGAATAATACTGTCCATTTATCTTCTTTCATAATTTCTTCTAAATTTACTTTACCAAAAGACTTGTCCGCTAATACTGCGTCCATTGTAAATCGTGGTGCTTGTTTTCCTACCATACGTTCTGCCATGTATAAACCCTCCAAGGTGATAATTAATATTATTTACTCACAATTTAAAGGATAGCAAAATCTCCCTTACAAATCAATTTATCCTCCTCGAATTTTGTCGGATAAAGCGATTATTTGTCAGTATGTTGACTTGCTAAGCAGTAGAAAAACATGACATTAGATGCACATACGTTTGTAAAAGAAAATGCTTCTATCGCAAAATCTAATTTGCTCCAGCTTTCAATAAAATCTTTTCTATCTCCTTAAAACCTCTTTTCCTTGCATGTTGTAAAGGAGTGACTTTAGCTTGATCAGGAAGATTTACATCTGCTCCGTGGTTTATTAACAACTGTAAAATTTGTTGTTGCTTTTCGTTCCCATCATTCAAGATAATTGCTTCCAATAAAGCAGTCCACCCTAGATTATTCACATGATTCACATTAATTGTAGTATTTGTAAGGAGTTCATTAACCACCTCAACATAACCGTGTTCCGAAGCGGGAATCAACGCAACCCCTCCGTAGCGATTCGTAATTGTTGGGTCTGCTCCTGCTGCGATTGTTAGCTGTAAAATCTCCAAGTAACCTTCCGCACCTGCATAAAGAAATGGACTATTTTTCATTTGATCTCTAACATTCACATCCGCACCAGCGTCAATTAGTACCTTTGCAATTTCAACATCGTTCGCATAAGTAGCGATCATCAAAGCAGTTCTTCCTTGTGTATCCTGCCCATCGATTGGAACCCCTTCCTTAATTAACTGCCGTAAAATATGTATATCCCTTTGTTGCACCCCTATTAATAATTGCTCATTCATCAGCTCGTATTCCTTTCTATTAGTAATAAGTCCTATTTTCTCATCACCTTCACATCCTTGAAGAAAGAGAAAACACTCGATTACTATCCATATTTTTTTAAACATTAATAAAAAACACCTTTTTAAGAAATGCTAATTTCATTAAAAATATCATACCTCCCTTTATTTATAGAAACAACAGAAGAGCTTTTTGCGAATAAAATAAGACATACTCCTTCAACAGAAAATAACGGCTGAAGTTACAATTTCAGCCTCACATCCTTCTATATCGAATAATGCCTCCTATAAATTCATACACTAGTAAATCGGCATAAAATTGGGAGGGATTATGATGGGGTATTACGTAAAAGTAGAAAAAGGTGTGAATATTTATGTCGAGGATATTAACCCAGCCTCCACTAAAACGATATTATTCGTACACGGATGGCCGGCGAACCATCAGATGTTCGAGTACCAGTTCAACCATCTCCCTGCAATGGGCTATCGCTGCATCGGGATTGATATTCGAGGGTTTGGGAAATCGAATCGACCTTGGGATGGATATTCATATGACCGGTTGGCTGATGATATCCGCATCATTATTGATACATTAGGATTGGAGAATATTACACTTGCAGGACATTCCATGGGTGGAGCCATTTCGATCCGATACATGGCCCGTCACAGCGGACATCAAGTTGCTAAACTTGCACTGATCGGGGCAGCAGCACCTATTTTCACACAACGACCGGATTTCCCATATGGAAAAACAATCGAAGAAGTCAATAATCTTATAGAATCAACCTACGCAGATCGACCTAAAATGCTAAGTGATTTTGGAGATATCTTCTTTGCTCGATATTTAACAAAGAGCTTTATAGAATGGTTCCATGGTCTCGGATTAATCGCATCTGGTAACGCAACTGCGAAATGTTTAGTCTCCCTTCGCGACGAGGATCTCCGAAATGATTTACCACACATTCAAGTACCGACAGCAATAATGCATGGAAAACAAGATAAAGTATGCCCCTTCGTTTTAGGCGAATTAATGCATCAAAGTATACAAAACTCCATTTTGATACCTTTTGAATACAGCGGCCACGGATTATTCTATTGTGAAAAAGACAAGTTCAACCAAGAACTTGCGAGGTTTATTGGATGAAAATTATTACAGCAGTGTTACTGGTGCCAGGCACCCGTAAGAAACTTGTAACATAATAATAGCCGCCCATCGTACATCGATAGGGCGGCTATTTCTATATTTAATATGTTATCTTATCTTCTTTAAAGTATCTTCAATTAATAAGGGCATATATTCATTCAAATCCCTAAATTTATAACCTAAACTTTTTGCCCGCTCATTACTAATAAGCCAGGTCTTGGCAATATTATATGGAGAAACATTATTATCACTCGGTGCCGAAGAGATAATTGCAGTAGCTTTCGTTTTGTCTTCAATGATGCTAATCAACTCACTTAATTTCACCTTGCCTTCAGAAGTAGCATTTACAGGTCCTGTGAAATCTGAAAGACCAATCCACGCGAGAAACTGCCCCGCTTCTTCCTCTGAAATGAAATCCATACAAGCATCCGGGTTTATAAGATGTATTTCCCCTTGACTTGCTATTTTCTCAATATAGAAATTAAGTCGCTCTGTATAATCATTCAAACCTATTACGATTGGGAATCTTACAGCCACAACTGGAAATGGAGCGTTTTGAAAAAATACAGCTTCTGCAAGCCGTTTTCCTTCATTGTATGAGAAGTCCTCTTTTGGTCCTTGAATAATTTTATACTCTTTTGGAATAAAATCATCTTCCACATATCCTACTTCTCCATTTCCTTCATCGTACACGGACTTAGAAGAAGTAAAAACATATTTATCCGTCTTATCCTTAAACACTTCAATTGCATCCATTGCTTCCTGGGAAGAATAACAAATTTGGTCAAAAATAATATCCCATTTTTCATTTTCAAAACGTTCCTTATTGTCTACCAAATTCAATCGATCGCATGCAATTCTTTTCACTCTTGTTGAAAACGGATCCACAGTTTTTCCTCGTGTTGCAATCGTTACTTCAAATCCTTTTTCCAATAAAGCTTCCACTAGATGAACACCAAAAAATTTAGTTCCCCCTAAAACTAACGCTTTTCTCATTTTTTCATCCCCCTTTTCCTAATCATAAAAGATACCAACATAATTTGCTAATTTTTGTTATTGGATTGTTACGGGTGCCAGGCACCCGTAACAATCCCAAACACCCATCTTATACTTGTAACAAACTTGTAATTCTGCAATAAAAAACACTCCTAATCATAATTAATATGACTAGGAGCGATTTGCTAATCATGAACACCGTAATTATTTTTTGATGAGTACTACGTTTGAATCTTGTACGATATATTGTTGATCACTAATTTGGTACATAGCCGGAACATAGCGATACACTCTGTATTGTTCACCTTTTTTCAAGACTCTTGGTAGTTTCGTTGTTTTATCAATTGATTGCCAAATGACAGTTTCTTTTAAGATAGTAACTTTACCGATTTGACCTGGATTTAGCTCTTGGCCTTTCCAAATTTGTTTTGGACGTTTGTTCGCCGGTAATTGATTTTTAGCAATCATTTCTTTGGATGGTGTTTCGTAAGAAATGACTGCTGTTCTTTCTAGCCAGATGTCTCCACCAAGTCCAAGCATAGGAGAAATCGCTTGTTTGACAGGTAAATTTGGTCCTTTTACAGCTTCTCCTACTTTTTTCAAGCGGTTATTTTCCAGCACATACACAGGAGTTGTTTTGTTCACTTGAAGACAGCTCGTTTTAGCAATCTCTCCACATGAATTTTGTGCAAAATACTTCGCTGCACCCTCCATGTACAAGACTGTGAATGTAGAGAATTTGGTAACGTTAAATTGTATACCTTGTGTATTTTTACTAAACTCTACTAACTTTCCTTGTACAACTTCTTTTGTTCCATCGCTATGTTCGATGAAAATAGCTAAGTTATCCATTTGTTCTTTTGTTGCATTTGTTGGAAGAGGTAATGTTAAGTCGACCGAACGATTTTGCATATTTGTTTCGATTTCCAACGGTCGTCCTAATACGTTTACTTTTTTATTGCCAACTACTTGTTGAACCATTGTTTCTTTTTTCGCTCGTTCCTCTACTTCAATTTTCTTGACTTCTTCTTTTATCGGAACAACACGGAAATAAAGATCATCTCCAAAGTTTTGCATGGAAGTTTGCGGAATATATATGTGCGCATTTTCTGTATATATTTCTAAATTCGCTTTGCCATTTGCTAAAGTACTTACCGATTCGTTTGGAACGGTTATACTAACTTCATTTACCTTGTCTTCTTTATCAGGAATTACGATTCTTGCGGTATCTTGTTTTTGTTCTTTTAACTTTTCTATTGTTTCTTTTACTTTATCCAGTGTAAAAGTTACTTCATCTTTTATCTTTCCATCTAGTTCTGTAATACGCTTTACTGGCGTTTTTGTGATGGATGTCCCACTTTCTACATCTACATTGATTTCTTCTACTTTTGGTTGTGCGGGTGTTGGTGTTGAACTACTATTTTCACTGTTTCCCGTATTACTAGGTGGTGGATTATTTGTAAAACTTAAGCTCACCGATAACCCATACCCACTTTCTCCCTGAGGTATAATTCTAATCAAAATCGCGATCGTCCCCGGGAAAGTTGGTTCATTACTTAAATTGTAAGGTATCCAAGTGTACCCATTATCTATCGAGTATTCCATCGTATTGTCTGCACCTATAATTTTGTTGTTTACATCATCAGCACTTACAATTGGTGCGGGTGGATTATCAGAAAAAAGTAAAATTGTTATATCTCCGGCCGGTACACTTGTATTTGCATTAGCTGAAACTCTGACTTGCACCGAATGAAATCCACTTAGGTCTGGTGGGCTAGCTGGGTTATATTGAATCCAATTACCACTTACTTTATATTCCATCATTTCATCAATGCCGATGATAATGTCATTTATATCATCCGCCGTTACATTTGGTGCAGGTGGTTTCGAAAGAGACTCGTTTATTACCGTTACCACACTTGTAGCTATAGACCCACCATCAACAGTGGTTGCCGTAATTGTTGCAATACCCATGCTTACCGGCGTTACAACCCCATTCGCCACTGTTGCCACGCTTGGGTTACTAGAAATCCACGTCACGTTTTTATTCGTAGCTTCTTCTGGTGCAACAGTTGCAATCAATATTCCTGTTACGCCTCCTACTGTAAGAGATAACGTTCCATTATCTAAACTCACACCTGTAACAGCGGTAGTATTACTTGGCGTGATTGTTACAGTTATAGTAGCCTCACTGCGTGCAACAGAGTGACTTTTAGGATCGAGATTATTGTCTCTTGGATCAACACCGTCATATCCGCTGTACACTGCTTTTATCGAATGTGTACCTACTGATAATTTATTAGTTGAAAAATTTGCTGTAGGATTCGGTCCAAGATATTGTTTCCCTAAACTTTCCTCTTCCTCACCCTCAAAGAATTCGACATTCCCTCCGAAAACTAGGGGTTTAATAAGCATACATCCATTTGGTGGAGTTGGTAAACACTGATAAAAGGATGCCGCCCCACTAACACTTGCACTAAAATTTATCATTTCCCCTTCTACTGCTTCCGTTTTGTCCGCAGTTAGTGTTGTTGTAGAAGTCTCCGCCGAAATTGCATATCCCTTCCCTACCAATCCAAAAGGTAAAATGTTTAAAATTAACAATACCGCTAAAAATAAAGATATCACTCTCGTCCATTTTATATTTTTCATTCGTCTCTCTCCTCAAAAAATTATTATTCGTCCTTAAATGATTATATAGAAATGTTCCTTCACATTTTAGTGACGAAAAGTCATATTCTGTCGAAAGTTCAAACATTGAAACAAAAAACCGCTCCCAATCATGATGAACATGACTAGGAGCAGCTTGTTTTATTTGTAATTTCCCATCACGGAGAAACTGTTTCATATACAGCATAATTGTTTTTTCCAGCTTTTTTAGCTTGATACATGGCTTTATCCGCATGCTTTATCAATGTTTCAGAGTCTTGTCCATGTTCTGGATAGGCTGCAATTCCGATGCTAGGTGTAACAAATACTTGATTATCCTTTATATCAAATGGTTCCTTTAATTTATGTAATATTGTGCTAGCAATTTCTATTGCACTTTCTTTATTTAATAGAGGAAGCATGATGATAAACTCATCACCCGCTAATCTTACTACGCAATCATTTTCAGGAACACAGCTTGTTAAAATGAACGCCACTTGTTGAAGTAAAAGGTCTCCAACATCGTGTCCGAACGTATCATTAATTTCTTTAAAACTGTCTAAATCGATAAAGAGAATACTTAAAGTTTCGTCGCTTTTCGATACACTATTTAAGTTTTTAAGCAGATTTTCGTTAAAAAAACGTCTATTCGGCAATTGTGTTAATGGATCAATATAAGCCAATCGTTTTATTTCGTTTTTTTTACGAACTAAATCTTTATAAGCAATTTCTAGCTTAGCATTTTCTATTTGTAAATGATTCACAAAAAAACAAACGGGGAGAGCTACAAGAATATTTGCAATCATTACTTCCACTTGAATAGAAAATTCGAAATTAGTATATATCATTTCATTTTCAATAACAACTCTTGTGAAAACATGAAGTAATGTAGCAAAAAAGATCGAAAATATTCCCGCCTTGAACCCTTTATAGTATGAAAAAATTAGAGATGGTATTAAACAGATAAACCATACGAATGACACTTGAGATTCAATTAAACTATCATCAGATATATAAAACTCCAAACAAAAAGGAAAAGCATAACATACCACTATTATAACCCATAGTAGTTTAGGAATATTCCGAGTACCTAATTTTCTAAACTCTTCCACGAAACATACTTCCTTTCATTTATGCTTTTCACTTAATTAGTAATCTTTTATAACCAATCACCAACATTCAATTAGATATATATAATCGCATTTATTCAGCTTATGGAAGTCAAACATATTATTTTCTCAACATTTTTTGCATGATTTGAATTCTATTTCTATAAAACAAAAACTTAGTTTGTCATGTAACTAAGCAAGTCTTTGCAACAATATCAATATTTTATTTCATTGAACCAAATCACCGTACATATAAATATACAGTGATTTTCTATTCTACTTGTCAGATTGGGTGGGCATCTCAGTTTAAATTGATGGACTTGTTTTTCCAAAAATTTTGCTAGTAAATAAATTCGACTGATTTGTAATTTCTTTAGATTGTGTATCTATTCCCCGCACTTTAACTTATGAACATATGGACAATAAGATCAATGTGTTTTCACCATTTGATTGCGTGATTATTAGTACACCTTGAATAGCATGCTAATTTGATCGCCAGTTTCATTTGTTTCTTGAACTTTAACCGTAAAATAAGAAGTCCTGAAATATCCAACATAAAGGTCAGATTAATTTAGCCACCGCTTCCTCGATACGGGCTTTTGTAAAAGGTTTTATAAGAAAGTCCTTTGCTCCTGCTTGAATTGCTTCCAAAACCATTCGCTTTTGTCCCATTGCTGAGCACATAATGATCTTTGCGTCAGGAAAATTCTTTTTTATTGCTATTAAGGCTTCTATCCCATCCATTTCTGGCATAGTTATATCCATCATCACTAAATCTGGTTGCAATTTTTCATATTTTTCGACAGAAGTTTTTCCATTTTCTGCTTCCCCTATCACTTCATGACCAAGTTCAGTTAATAGGTCTTTCAATCGTATGCGCATAAATGCCGTGTCATCCGTTACTAATATCGTCGCCATTTGTAATCTCTCCTGCAATAATTAGGTTTCTTTGGTTTTACTCATTATTCTACATTTACTTTATTTCCAAAAAATTATTTACTGCATTTTTATATGAAGGTATCATTCTCATCTCTCAAAAAACTCTCCTAGAAAATACTATTAGATCTAAAATAATTATATAGAAAAGAAACACCGCATTTTAGTGACGAAAAGTCATATTCAGAAGATATTTTCACAAAATAAAACCCGTATACCTCATCTAGAGAAATACAGGCCCTACTTGCAAGCTATTCTTTCAAATAAACAGGCAATGAAAAGGAAAAAATACTTCCTTCACCGATTTTGCTTGTTACATTTACATGCCCTTCATGCTGCTCGATTATTTCCTTTACAATCGCAAGTCCTAACCCACTACCACTTACAACTTCTTCTGTTTTACGGTAAAAACGGTCAAACACATAAGGTAAATCTTCCTCTGCTACTCCAGGTCCCCGGTCCTTCACTTCAATGACAACTTCATAAGGAGTCACCGCATCAGAATCGCTGTTACGCTCTATATAACAAGCAAGAACAATCGTAGAACTAATATCGCGACTAAACTTAACCGCATTCCCGATATAGTTTTCAAGCACCTGTTTAATGCGCATTGGTTCAATATCCAACCAAGCCTCTTGACCGTCCAGCAAGGTTTCCATTTTATCCACTTGAAATTGGATATGCTGACTTGCAAGATCCACTTGATACTTTCGACATACCTCTTCCATGAAAGTTTTCAGTTGAACCAGCCTAAACTGGAAGCTGAAATGACCAGACTCTAATGTGGACAATTCAAACAAATCATCATTTAAACGCTTGACGTAATTTGCTTTATCAAATAACGATTGAACAAACTCTGGGTGCTGTTGTGGATTTACAATTCCATCTTTCATTAATTGTATGTTCATTTGAATCCCAGTAAGGGGAGACCCCATATCGTGGGAAATATTCGCCAGCATTTCTGTTCTACTTTGATGCATAGTTGCCAATTCTTCATTTTTCCGATGAATATCAGCCGTTCTCTCTGCGATTTTATGCTCTAATGTTTCATTTAATTGAAGCAAATCCGAAGATAATGAAACATTATGTTCAAATAACTTCGAATACCGATAAGATACAATAATTGCTTGTAATAAAACAAAAATAAAAATTGCTTCATACAGAAGTTCAACTGTTTCTATCACTCTTTGATAAAGCAACACATCATTCACACATACCACTGCAATAATTGCATAACCAATCAGATTAATTAAAGAACCTTCCCTTTTGCGTTTTACAGCAAGTATACAGACATAACCAATCGTATAGATCGAAAACATTAACATAATCGCAAATTGAAAGGTCAATGTTTGTGTATAAACATCTGCCGGCGATACGACGATATACAGACAAAAAAGGAGTGTCATTACATTGGATGTAAATAAAGCATACCGATTCATCTCCATTGGGAACATGTTTTTCATCAACATCACTAAAAACAAATAAGCCAAGTAACCCGTTAAATAATCTAATTTCACGACCATTTCCCAACTTAAAGAAGGGGCAATAATATCAACTAAATATGTATTTTTAATCCAACATCGTATCCCTATATCTAGTGCTAATAAAGCAATGTAAAAGGTCGCGCCATCTCTCTTTTTTATCATAAAGATAATGAGGTGGTACAATCCAATGACAAGTAGACCACCCATCGTCAGTACTTTCAAAAGTTGGCTTTTGATCGTATACGCAAGAAGCGAGTCCTCATCACCATACATAACTGATTTGAAGGTACCCTCGTTTCGAGAACTAAAGTTAGAAGCTTGAATGACAATTTCTACATCCTGACGCTCCGGTACAAAATAAAATAATTTCACTTTAGACTCAGGTACTTCTTCTGTAATTGTCTGACCTACCGTACCGCTCCCACCAAGCATCTTCCCATCTATCCAAACCATATAGGCGCTCGCAAAATCGCTTATATAGATTGCTCGATGCTGATCCACCTCATCGCTTGATAGTTTAAGATTCAACCGATAAGTTCCATATTCCATTTTTGGATTTAACTGGGCTTCTTTATGTTCTGTTCTCCAAACTTCAGGCATAAATACATATTCAGATACGTCCATAGTTTTCATAATTTGTTCAGGTGTTAATAATTTATTTTTGTATAGCTCCCATTGTCCTTCAAGTGAAATCTTGTCCCCAAAATGATGTATGGAGGATAAATCTATTTTTCCATTTAGAGCCTCAGGAATACTTTCTGTCTTTGCGTATACATCTATACTCCCAAATAAAAATATAAAACTGCATATAGAAAGTAATATTCTAAAACAAAATATATCATTCACCTACAATCCTTTGAACTAATTAATGGTCATTATCCCTAATTGTTATGATATATTACTATTAATATAGATACTACTTGATAAGAGAGAAGGTTAAACATAATTGACAGTTTTCAAAATATTAATCATTGACGACGAGGAATTGATTTGCAATGCATTGCAACTAGTCATACAAGAAGAATCAGACATGGAAGTTGTAGGTATTGGGAACAACGGCGTTGATGCCCTAAAGTTATTAGAAACAGTACTACCTGACCTTATCCTTATGGATGTGCGTATGCCGAAAATGAACGGTATAGAATGTACAAAAAAAATAAAAGAACGATATCCCGAGATGCTTATCCTTATTTTAACTACCTATAACGAAGAGTCTTTTATTATTGATGGTTTAGCGCATGGAGCGAATGGTTACTTGCTCAAAGGTACAAACTTTTCACAACTAATCGAAACCATTCGTAGTACTTTGAACGGAAAATATATATTACCAGCAGAAGTCGCAATCAAGCTCTCTCAATTTTTGTTGAATACGAAGACTGCCGCTGCTCGAAACCTTCATAAACTTCCACTCTCTCTGATAGAACTTTATGCTTTAACCAAACGGGAACAAGATATTCTCCTCTTATTAGGAAACCGATTATCCGTTCGCGAGATTGCCAACGAGCTATATATTAGTGAAGGAACCGTCAAAAACTATTTAACTACTGTCTACGGAAAACTCAATGTTTCTAATCGTTATGAAGCAATTAACGTAATTAGTGGAAAATAAATAAGAATTCTCTTGGAATTATATATCCAATTCCTATTCGTTTTTTTCATTATAATGCTACTTTAATATGAACTCTAGTGACAAATAGTCATAATAATAAAACGCTCCAATCATATCGCTTATGACTGGAGCGTTTTAATATTATGGTAGGGAATAAGCTATTTTCAATACCAAGCTTGATTTGACTTATATATGCTAACTTGACTGATACCCATCACTTTTTCTCTCGCTGATATAACTGACCTCAAAATAAGCCAGTTGCTCTAAATAACTAGTAATAAAACTCTCTTCTAGCCCAAGAATCTTTGCATTTAGTTGTACGTTATAATTAGTTGTTTGAATAAGATCAGCCGGTGTAATAATTTTTTTACGATAAAAATACTTTTAAGATTGTTTACTTTTCTATTTTTGGACCATCATTATTGTTTTCATACTGCCAAATAGATTGCTCACTAACTTCTAATAGATTTGCTAATTCATTTTCTTGAGTAACCGTGGAGTAATCGAATGTCCGTTAATTTTCCCCCAACAAACAATTTCTCCCCTCTTTTCTAATTATACTAACCATTACTCTTCTTGTTTTTTCGCGTCTTCTAACGCTTGATATTCAAACTCTGTAGCAGTTTCAGAGTATTCTTCTTCAGCAGGATATTTACTAAGCTCTTGAATTGCTTCTATATTATTGTCTGAACCAGCATTACCAATATAGTGACTTTAAGAATCTACTTTTATCATCGCTAGTTTGCTATCCCTTTATATTTAGGCATCCAAAGGTCAACGAAAGAAAACATTCGGTTCGATGGTTCGATAGAATTATTTTTCAAGTTCAGAAATAGCTATCTTTTCCTGTTTGGGTAGTGGATCTAATTCCAAAAATAAACAGAAAGAAGTAACCATGCAGCAAATACTAGGTTTTCTACTGCTATATGACGAGTGCCAGGCACCCGTCATATAGCTGTAACAAACTTGTAATTATGCACTAAAAAACGCTCCTAATCATAATTAATATGACTAGGAGCGTTTTGTTAAACATGAACAATGTAATTATTTTTTGATGAGTACTACGTTTGAATCTTGTACGATATATTCTAGATCACTAATTTGATACATGCCCGGAACATAGCGATACACTCTATATTGTTCACCTTTTTTCAAGACTCTTGGTAGTTTCGTTGTTTTATCAATCGATTGCCAAATGACTGTGTCTTTTATGATAGTAACTTTACCGATTTGACCTGGATTTAGCTCTAGGCCTTTCCACATTTGTTTTGGACGTTTGTTCGCCGGTAATTGGTTTTTAGCAATCATTTCTTTAGATGGTGTTTCGTAAGAAATTGCTTCTGTTCTTTCTAACCAGATGTCTCCACCAAGTCCAAGCATTGGAGAAATGGTTTGTTTAACAGGTAAACTTTTTCCTTTTACTGCTTCTCCGACTTTTTTCAAGCGATTATTTTCTAAAATATACATAGGTGTTGCTTTGTTCACTTGAAGACAGCCAGATTTAGCATTCTCGTCGCATAAATTCGGTTGAACTGGTGGTGTTGGCGTTGATGTTGGTGGTGTATATCCTCCACCGCCACCAGGACCTGGATCTACTGCAGGTTCTGTCACTGTTATATTTACCGTCACTTCATTTCCACCGTAAGAAATTGTAACTTTCGTTGAGCCTTTTGCTTTAGCTGTTATTAAGCCGTTCGTAACAGATGCAACGGTATCATCTTCCACTACATACGTAGCTTTATTTGTTACATCTTCTTCTGTCATTTTACTTTGTTTTGGAGTTGTTACTGCTTTAACTTTCATTTGGCTTGTCGTTCCTTTTGTTAGAGAATAGTCCAGTTTGTCTGTAGAAAGTGTAACTTCTGATTCCGAGACACCAAAAGCTTTTATAACAGTTTGATCTATGCGATTCCCTAAATCATCCCATGCGCTCGCACGAAGAGAGACAAAGGTCCCTCTCTTACTAGCGTTGCTAATGTTGGCTGTCCAACCGTCCCCTTCTCGGATCAACTGTACCTCTTCCCACGTCTTGCCTTCGTCAAACGAAACTTCAAGTGAAGCACCTTCAATGTTTCCATTTCCAGATGCATAGTCTATCTGTGACGCACTCAATCCTAGCTTAATCGTATCGCCTGCGATTGCATTCCCCTTCATGTCCGTATCCACTTTATAATCAAGTGAAATCATCGGAAGAAATGATTCGAATTCTTCTTGCATTTCAGTCCAAATCGTCCATTCTGTATGCGTGCTAACTGATGTGTTCCATCGGTTCGGATCACGAGTTACATCATTCACCAAGCGAAATTCAGTTTTTTCCTCCGGAGCTTCCCACAAGATTATAATCTGATCACTTGACGTTTCAACTAAGTTAGCCCCTTGATAAAGTTTCAGTTTTTGCTCTCCAGTACTGGAGATATCCCACCCTGTGTTTCCATCACCTGAATCGGCCAAGGAAGGAACATTGAAAATTAGGTCATTTTCGAAACGTACAGGCACCCAGAAACCTTCACCAAAGCGAGGGCGTACAACTGGCGCAAACCATTTCTCATCCAAACGTTGACCCTGCTGATAAGACATCAATGGTTGCCGCACTTCCCATTCGTCATCCACTCTCGCCTGATGGTACCACATAGTGACTTCTGAAGCTGATACCCACTCGGTGCGAACAGAAGGGAGTGACAGTTTATTAGGGTAACCCACTCCATTTTCGCTGTACGATGGAATATCCCAGCGGAATTCTGCTCCTGGCGCCGAGCGATCCGAGTAATATTGCGCATTGATTTTCACTAGCTCATTCGCTGTAGGAGAATAAGTCAAATCCTCCGGAATGGCATTTTGATGGTTATCCATTAGATCATATACGTATGGGGTGTCAGGCGTCCCCTCAACGTTTATCTTTAAATGCCCTTCTTTTGCAAGTTTGATAAGATCTATCCCTTCTGTTTCGCTAACAGAAGCCACGGCAATAGGAATACTATCCAAAGAGTCCTCTTTTCCAACCCATTCTAAAAACTCTGTTGGTCTATCGTTCACTATAACTAATAGTTTTGCACCTGCTGCATGCGCTGCCGCAGCGCGTTCAGAGCCATTGATCATATTACTACGTTGCACAATCACTGCCTTATCTTTCACATCAAGGCCTTTATAATCTTCTTGAGTCCCTTGTTTTGCAAAAACGACATCCAACTGATGTTTTCCTTCTAACGGCTGACTTCCTGGCAGAGTTAGACTATCTAGCTCCAGTTCATTGACGTTAATGGACAATACCGGCTTGATCAGGCGCCAGCGTGTGTTCAGTTGAAATTCACCAGTACTAACGGTTGCTGTTGGCTCCGCATACATTTTATCGATTGTTTCTGGTAGTAAGTACGTTGCGGTTATAGTATCTATTTCACTAAAACTGCGATAATACTCCAGTTTCCTGAACTTCGCTTCAGTCTTTTCTGGAACGTTCGCTGTAAATTCTCTTGCATTCCGTGCATCCAGTTCGACAATTTTTGGACCATCAAGAATAACTTCAGGATCACCTAGGAGGGCAACTCCTGCGTGATCCGTGTTTGTATCAACATCCATCATTGTCATGACTGAATACGTTCCCTTTGGAAGTCGTAATTCCGTTGTCCCTTGCACATTCAAGAATCCTGGGTTTTTATTCGGGCCAACTATAGAAACCATAGTTGATGCGGGAGCTCCTTCACGATTGGTTGCATTAATTGTTAGAGAAAATCTCTCCTCTTCCTTGCCCATAACCATTGCTGTATGAGCAACTATTTGACCTTCCACCTTGGCAGTGAGTTGTCCTTGATAACGACTTCCTTCAGTAGCTTTGCTCGGGTCAACCGTTACTGTAACTTCAGCACTTTCATTAGCAGGTATGATAACTTGATCAGTAGAAAGCTGTAAAAGGTCTTCATCTACCATGTTACCAGTTTTATCTGTAAAGGTTGCTGTGAGATCCAATGTAACAGGTTGATCACTTACATTGGTATATGAAACCGTCTTCTCAACAAGAGCTTCCTCATCATGCGGCCATTTGAAAAAACCGAAGTCCAAGGAACCTTTCGCATATATAGTACTGGATGCGGCAGTTGCAACATCCAGACGACCCGCCCCACCCTCATACGGTTTAATATCATCAAGCATCTTCGTCGTACTCATTAGGGCACTTTTCAGTTGATCTCCCGTCCAATCTGGATAGCGTTGTGAAAGAATAGCCGCTGCTCCTGTTACATGGGGAGTAGCCATAGAAGTACCGCTAAGACCAAGATATAAACCATCGCCTTGACTTGCATATTGAGAACGGGCAGCTATAATATCTGAGCCGGGAGCGACAAGATCAGGCTTTAATCCTGCATCCATAAAACGAGGTCCCTTAGTAGAAAACCAAGAAAGCATATCAGACTTATCAACAGAACCTACTGTTAGTGCCGCGTCTGCAGCCCCTGGTGAACCTATGCCTTCAGTACCGGCGTTGCCAGAAGCAATAACAAACAAAGCACCGGTCTCTTCACTCAGATTATTTACAGCCTGAGACATAGGGTCTGTTCCATCACTTGGCTGTGGATCGCCTAAACTCATATTAACCACCTTCGCATTATGAGCAGCCCACTCCATCCCATCGATTACCCAGGAATCTTGACCATATCCTGACGAACTAAGAACTTTCCCTACAATTAGGCGTGCCCCTGGAGCCACACCTTTATATTGACCTTCCAAAGCATCCCCTGTTCCAAGTACTGTGGATGCCACATGTGTACCATGTCCATGATAGTCGAGTGCATCTTCTTCTGGAACGAAACTCTCGATTTCGTCAATTTGATTAACTAGATCGGGATGCTCTGGATCGATGCCGGTATCAAGAACAGCTACCGTTATTCCCTTTCCATCAAAACCTGATTCCCATGCCTCTGGTGCACCAACCTGTGGTACACTTTCTGCGAGGTTTACCTCGACACGACCATCCAGCCAAACTTTTTTAATACCGCCAGTCATTCGAGAATCTGCAGCTGCATTCTCCGTAATATCTTCCCAGAATGCTCTAGTCTGTTCCTTATCTGTAGACACTGCAACTCCGTCTATACTTTCCAAAATATGTGTCCGTTCAGATCCTGCAAGAGTAGTAGGCAGAGCTTTCTCAAAACGAGCATTTGTTGGGGCATACTGTACGATCACCGGTAAGGTGGATTGGTTCTCATCATCGTAACCGTCAGCAATGAGAGCTGTGATATTAAACAAATTTTTATCCAAAAAATCTGAAGCTATATAGGACATCGCTTCATCAGGAATAACATACGTATCCTTGCCAAGCGTCATAATACTTGTTCCACCACTACCATAATCCGCAGCTTCGACACTAATAACGCTCTTACCACCTTCAATATATGTCACGGTTACAACATCGCCTGTAATCAGCGTAATAACATGTTTTCCTGAACTATTCTTCGAACTTTCGCTAATATATTTTGTATCTATTACATCGAATGCTTTTTGATTGTCCGAAAATGGATCGTTTGCAAAAGCTTGAAGCGTAGGAAAGGTTAACATTGCAGTTGCCATCAATGTGGCTATTAACTTCTTAAATTTATAATTTCCCATCAATTATTCTCCTATTCAATTTTAATATGAATATAAGTACATGATTATTGCTAATTTGGGCACAGTCTTTGAGTGATAGCCTTGTTGTAAAAAACTTCGATTTTATTAAGGATACTTATATAAAAATAGAACTGACTTAATTTACTTCACCTCCTTGAAATTTGGTTTAACTACTTTTTAAATAAAAGATAAATAAAACGAATATTCATAAATAATAATCTATTATTTATGATAATCTTAGAGTAGCTTTTTCACTCTTCACTGGCAATTGGGGTTTTATCAAGATTACATGTCCAATCACTCTAGTAGAAATTTGGAAAAGAAATGAATAAAAAAACGGTTTTTGTTGAAATTATTAAACGGTTAATCAAATAGAAGCTTAGAGTTGGGGTCACCGTTTGTCATGTAGAATACGAGAATACTATTGCGGAAAATGCCAAGGAGCTGGTTATTATTATTCAAGGAAAAATCATTAAATTTCACCGAGAACTACAACACTTAAGCCAATCAGATTTAGGAAAAGGCATTTGTTCTAAAACGCATATAAGTAAAATTGAGCGAGGTATTACAGAAGTATCCAAGGATACAATAAAGGTATTAGCTAAGAGACTTTGTATAGACATGCAGGCAGAGATTGAAACCTACTTGAGCATAGAATGTCTATTAAAAGAATGGCATGATTCTATAATCCTAAAACTAAACTCAAAAGCTGAAAGAATAAAGGAGGAATTGGAGGGTATTGTTCTTTTGCAAATACCTGATTTCTATCGATCTAAAACATTAATACTTACCAGGTATTATTTATTAATTGAGGAAGGTACACTTGCTGAGACACTCATCAAAGAAATGGATAGTTGGCAAGACCTTACGCCGTACGATAAAAACATGCTATTACATATTAAAGGAGAATTTTTCATCAATTATCACCAGGAACATTATAAAGCAATTTCATATTTAAAATTAATAGATATTACCTATTACAACAATCCTGAATATTATTACCATTTAGCTGTTGCCTATCATTGCATGGATTCTCGTGTTTTAACCTATTATTACGCTAATAAAGCACTTACTTTTTTTTCAAAAACACACAGTTTTACTCGAATAATTGAAACAGAGATGTTAATGCTGATTCAAGTTGAACAAGAGGAACATTTTGACCCAAAAGATTCAGGTTACCCTAGATTAATTGAGATGGCGGACAATTATGGGTTAACCGAGCAAAAAGCCAAGCTACTTTATAATTATGCCTACCATCAATTTCGCACTGGCTCCTATGACAGAGCTTTAGAGTATTATAGACAATCCTTGGAAATACGAAAGCCAACTAATTCGCTATATTTAATGTCTCTGGAGGGGTATTTAAATGCCTCCACAAAACTAGGGGTGGCATCTGACAAGGAACTGCTACGTTTAGCCAAAAAAGGTTTTTCTCTAGCGAATAAATTAAACGAGCCAATGCTAAAACACTTTTTTCATTTGCATATATTGAAGATTCAAAATTATAGAGATCAATATTTCAACTATTTAGAAACAATAGTTTACCCCCTTTTCAAAAATATGGGTTATGGAACTGCCGCGGAGGCTTATGAGATAAAATTATTTGATTATTATACGGAAAAAGGAGAAATGGAATTAGCAAATAAATATGCATTACCTATTCTGGAAAAGTACCGAAAAAACAACGAACTTGTTTAAATGCCGAAAGTCATTCACTCAATTTACACGAAATTATAAAATACCTCTTAAATCTCGAAAGATTTAAGAGGTATTTTTCTTGCTATACAATTATCAGAATTGTGTGGGTGTCTGGCACCATTATTATTTTTTGATGAGAACTACGTTTGAATCTTGTACGATATATTGTTTGTCGCTAACTTGGTACATACCTGGAACATAGCGATACACTCTATATTGCTCACCTTTTTTCAAGACTCTTGGTAGTTTCGTTGTTTTATCAATCGATTGCCAAATAACTGTGTCTTGTAGAATAGTCACTTTTCCAATTTGACCTGGAGTTAACTCTAAGCCTTTCCAAATTTGCTTTGGACGTTTATTGGCTGGTAATTGGTTTTTAGCAATCATTTCTTTAGATGGTGTTTCGTAAGAAATTGCTGCTGTTCGTTCTAACCAGATGTCTCCACCAAGTCCAAGCATTGGAGAAATAGTTTGTTTAACAGGTAAATTTTGTCCTTTTACTGCTTCTCCAACTTTTTTCAAGCGGTTATTTTCCAGCACATACACAGGAGTTGTTTTGTTCACTTGAAGACAGCTAGTTTTAGCAATCTCTCCGCATGAATTTTGTGCAAAATACTTCGCTGCACCCTCCATGTACAAGACTGTAAATGTAGAGAATTTGTTAACAGTAAATTGGATACCTTGTGTCCCTTTGTCAAACGCTATTAACTTTCCTTGTTTAACTTCTTTCTTCCCATCGCTATGCTCGATGAAAATAACCAAGTTATCTATTTGTTCTTTCGTTGCATTTGTTGGAAGAGGTAATGTTAAGTCGACCGAACGATTTTGCATATTTGTTTCGATTTCCATCGGACGCCCTATCACGTTTACCTTTTTATTCCCAACTATTTGATTTACTAATGTTTCTTTTTTAGCTCGTGCTTCAATCTCATTTTTCTGTGCTTGTTCTTTTAGAGCAACTACACGGAATAATAGATCTGCTCCGAAATCTTGCATCGAAGTTTGTGGAATAAACAGATGCACATTATCCGTAAAGATTTCTAGATTTGCTTTTCCGTTAGCTAGTGTACCCACTGCTTCTTTCGGAACAGATACACTTACCTCGTTTACTTTGTCTTCCTTATCTGGAATGACAATTCTTGCAGTATCTTGATGTTGTTCTTTTAACTTTTCAATTGTTTCTTTAACATTATCTGATGTTAAAGTAATTTCATCTTTTACAGTTCCATTAGGTTCTGTAGTACGCTTAATCGGCGTTTGTGGGAAAGATGTTCCACTGTCTTTATCGACTTTGATATCTTCTACTTTTGATGGTGGTGTTGAACCATTACCTTGATTTTCATTCCCCTGATTTCCACCACCTTGGTTTCCACCACCAGGATTTTTCACTGTAACACTCACAACTACCTCTTTTTGTTCAAATGCAATGGTAATGTTAGTTGTTCCTTCTACTTTTGCCGTCACTAATCCCTTTGTAACAGATGCGACATTTACTTTTTCTACTGTATATATTGCTTCATTTGATACGTCTTTTTCAGTTGATTTTCCATCATTTGTTGTAGTGATTTGTTTAACATGAAGTTGAACTGTGTCACCTTTTGTCATTTCAATTGATTTTTTATCAACTTCTAATACAACAACTGGCTCGCCTACATTCGTGCCAGGCGTCCCTTTCAACTCTTTCGTATCACGTACACGAATACGTGAGCCGCCAGTAAATTCACCCGCTAGACCTACTGCTTCAAGTGTATCTCCCACTTTTAACTGTGGTACAGGAATTCCTTGTTTCTCAATGTATCCATCTGTGAAGACTAATAAATCGCCAGATCCATCATTGATAACGTAAGAAGTGTCATCATATTTCGAAGTCACTTTTCCTTTTACTTTAACAAGGAAACCTTGATTCACAGCTGACGTCGCTGTTCCAGTCGTTACCTCTTTCGGGGCAACTCCAGCACCTTTGCCTGTCTTAATAACATCGATATCAAATTTACCGAACTCAATTTCTTTGTTATTTTCAAATGTCTTAATATGTCCATAAATACGGACTGTATCGCCTAATTTCAATGATCCTTCAGGAACTTCATTGAAGGCCATAATACCACCAGTTTCATCTTGAACATAGAACGCATCGAAGAATACTCCTGCTGCTGTTGTTACTTTTCCTGTGATTACGACTGGAGTATCATCTGCAAGTTTGCGTGCATCTGCAATATTTATTACTTGCGTTTCACGATGAGCTAGCCAATTCACTGCGTTTAAAATGAACTGCGGGTTTCCTTTTGGCTCAAAGGATTCATCCATTTGTTTGTCATTAAATGTATTCATTCCTGAAACGAGAATACGCCCAGTACCGATTTCATCAGACGCCATTAAAGGAATTGCTGAACCACCTTTATTGTCAGAAACGTTATCGTAAATGTAGCTACCATTTTTCACATTTCCTTGGTACGTTGTTTCATTTCCTCGTACAAGTATCTTCACTTTTCCACTTTCAGTAAGTGCACTGTTATTGACCGCTTGTAAGCTTGACCCACTGTAGTAATCAATAAAAGGAACGCGGTCCGTTACATAGTTATCTACAAGTCCTGGATGAGCACGAACTGCATATGGACTTACTGCAGGATCTCCCCAGAAGTTACCAGTCTTACTATCATCGAATACGCCGTCATGACTCATTCTTATTGTAGTTCCAATTGCTTCCAACGTAGCATTATGCAGAGTTGAGTCTGTGGAACCGTTATTACTTTTTCCTGCAAATAATACAGATCCGCCTGCTTTAACAAAATCACCAACTGCTTTTTGTTCGTCAGCAGTCAAAGCAGTTCTAGGATGTGTCATTACTAGAATTTTCACATCTTTTAATACGTCAGTTGTGATAATTGCATTATTTTCAGCAACTGTATACCCATCTTTTTGTAGAAGAAGTGTGAAAGCTTTTAAGTTATCTTTATACGTTCCTGTGTCGCCACCGGAGTTTTCGTTTCCATGTTTCGCATCAATTAACACTTTAATACCTAGTGGTTTTTTCACTTTAATAGGTAGTGTAAATGAAACATCACCCAGATTCGCTCCGTCATTTGAAGTAACGACTGCAATTAAGTTATGGTCCCCTTCAACTGGTTTTGTCCAGTTAATAGATGCGACACCTGTTCCTTTTGCAAGAATCGAATTAATCACTGCAGTTCCTAATTTATGAGCATCGTCTTTTGCGTCTACATAAAGGTCAACTTTTAAATTGCTAACTGTCTGTGTACCGAAGTTTCCAACTGTTACTTTAGCAGTAGCTGGATTTCCTTCAATCACGACGTCCCCAACAATATCTATGCCATTAACTTTTACATCAACTGTTTCTTCTTTTGACCAAATTGGTGCAGAGTAAGCACGCTCACCATCAGCTTGTGTAACTCGTACAACAAACCATTGTTGTCCACTTGCTACTGTGTATTCTGGAGTCCAAGTGAAGTCTTTTGTATTTGGTACATAAGAATCAATAACTTTTCCACCATTTGTTAGAAGTTCTACTTTTGCTACTTTATCATCTGATTTGTACGTATTCGATAAATAATCGTAACCAGTTGCTTTAGATTCTGCTACTGGATCAGAACCTTTTATGTCGAATTTCAACTTTTTACTGTCGACAGTTGAACCCATGTAATAGCCGTTCGCTAAAACATCTAACTGAAAGTTTGGATCCTCTGACATATACACTCGCATATTCGCCATGGAATGTAACAATGATTCTTGAGATAAATCGTCTGCAACGATAACTGTACGTGCATTCGTTTGCCCCCAAGTACCATCATGGTTATCTTCCCCATAAGTTGGAGCCACATGCCAACCTAAGTCAAGGGCAGAGAAGAATTTTCCTTCCGCATTTGCATAACCATAATGTCCAGAACCGTTTCCTACTTCAATCATTGTAAATAATTTGTCTAAGTTTTTATCATATGGTTTGAAGTTATTAAACGAATCTTTTGACATGTCTGGGTGATTAAATTGTGCAACGACATCGTCATATGTTAATACCCAAGCATAGTATTTGCTTAAATCTTGGTACTGTTTACCGTTAATATTTCTGTCTATAAAATTATCTGTTCCGAATACGTTTGAATGTCCCCATGTAGTGGAAGTCATTTCAAATGCAGGGAATACGACATATTCACCGTCTTTTGTATATTTTTTTGCAAGATCTTTCGTTTGTTTCCAATCAGCCCCACCAGTACGCTCTGGTTGGCCTTTATGATCCACTGTATCTTGCCCTAATAATTCTGGGTCGATATCATGGGAATGATCAGAGAAAGCAAAGTAATCATATTTATATTTTTTCGCTGCTTTTAGTGCATCTTCTGGTCCGCCAGCAGCATCATGTGAAATATTCGTATGATTATGCGTCGTACCTCTGTAATGATTTCCACCAGTGAAGCGAGGTACAACTTCAAACGTCCATTCTTTTGTGCTCTTGTTGCCCTTTGTATCAGCAGCTGTAACTTTCACCGTGTGTTTACCTAAAGCTAAATCTGCAGTTGGTAAGTATTTCACTTGTGTCTTTGAGACAGTTGCATCACTAGTTACGTCTTGATTATCTACTAAGATTTTAATAGATTCACTATCTACACCACTTGGATCTTCCATGACAACAGAAATTTCAGGGCGTGGGCTTTCCACTTTTCCTGTATCTACAGGGATTTCTGCCGCAAATGTAGGTCCAATTTTATCTGCAACTAGAGTAACTACATAAGGATCTTCTTTCGTACCAGCAGATCTAACTTTATCTCCTGCAGAAGCTTCGATATAATACTCAAATGAATCTTTTGTGAAATTAGTTGAAGCAAGTGTAGCAGTATATCTTCCTTGTGTATCATCGCTCATTGATATTGATAGGAAAGAGCTATCGCCAGCATTTCGGTAATAAAGCGTAACGGATTGTGCCCCGTCTGCAAATGCCTCAAAAGAAATACTTGTATCACTGTAAGCTTCTTTCATTGGTATATGTGTTAACCCAAGAATTGGTGCTATATCTTTTACATCACGAGGGAATAACTGATACCCGTTTGTTGGATTTGCATTAGTAGTATATTGGCTTACAATTCCAGTGAATGTATAACTTTTGTTTACGACAATATCTTTTTCCATGTTAATTTTTGTAGCCGTCATTACACGTAATAAAGTCGTTTTTGCGTTTTCGTCTGCAATTGTTACATTGTACCCTGTTCCAGAAAGGACGGAACTTGTTACTTTACCACTAACAGTAGCTAAACTACCTTCCAGTGGTTCTATTTTAGCAAATGTATTCATGTCCATTATAGAAATAGATTTTGGTTCTGGAAGTGGTTCACCTGCTGCTAGTTTTGTAACAGCTGTTGCTTCAAATTCTAATAAACCATTGTAAATAAGCACTTTCCCAGTTACACGTACCTTATCTCCACGCTTAATATCAATCTTATGATCAAAGCTTCCATAAATATTTATTCCTGCTGTTTCATCTTGTATATAATAATTACTTTTTTGTGTACCGAGAATACCATTTTCAATGGTTACAACACCTTCGATTGTGAAAAATTTATTCAGATTCAAAGGTTTACCATTACTATCGAAATCACGAACAGTATTAATCTTAGTAATTACATCAGATGACGGCTTTGTTATAGAAACCGTAGAACTCTCTAACATAATTCCTGTAGCTGTATAATTTTGTTGTGTTACATAGACCGTGTCAGGTGCATTATTGAATTTCATTTCGAAATTTCCAGATGCATCTGCGATTACGGGTTGGTTATCAGTTGGTAATAATCGGTCTTCTAGTTTTGCGTTGTTATTTTTGTAGGCAAAAATACGTGCTTTTGCCAGTGCTGCTTTCGTTCCGTATATTGTTCCTACACCATTGGCATCTTTATTGTAGCTTAACCCAGATTGTGTAAGAGGATTTGTTGCTGTTGCAGCAATAACCGCCGTTACTTTACTTTCAGGCTTGTCTGTTTCAGTTGCGGTAACATATAAAATTGGAAGTACTTTCATTGCATCGAAAGATACACTGAATGAACCATTTGCTGTAGCAGTTGTTGTACCTAAAACGCCAGCCCCACTTGTTGGTGTTTCATAAAAAGACACGACTGCGCTATTTGGGACTGTTCCTTCTGCAGAAACAACTGTAACAATGTTTGTATCTGATTGTTGAAAGAAAATACGATCAGCAATCGGTTGAATGCTTTCGTTTAACTTAAATTCTTCTGTTGGACTTTCTGTGTTACGTGGAGTTGGAGTTCCGGTTACAAAATCCCCAGCATTGTCATCTGTATCCCAACTGTTTCCTAGTCCAGGTGTAATCGCCATATTTGCATATGGTCTGCGGTGTACGGAGGTTGTAGCTGAAGGGGCTTTTGTAGGGCCTGATCCCTCAAAACCAGAAGCACCACCATAACCAACTAAATCCACTGTTCCTGTAGGGATAACTCCAGTTAGAAGTTCTGTGCTATTTACCAAAGCAACTATTCCATCAGAACCTCCCATAGCAGCAGAGCCAGTTGCATCCCCTTTAATATCTATAGTGCCACCAGTTCCAGCGGCTTCTTTTATTAGATAGTATCCATGCGCTACTATCGTCCCAGACAGTACTGTTTTATTTGGCTCTGTCCAGCCATTACCGCCTTTGGACGAATACTGAACAGACCATCCATTAAGGTCTACCGGCTGATTTGTCGGGTTGTATAGTTCAATAAAGTCATTTTTGATGGTGGCTCCACTGTTTCCTCCCCCACCATACACTTGACTAATAACAACATGATCTGCAATACCACTGGTATTAACTTCTTCTGCCGAAGCTCTTGGCATCATGCTTGATGGTAAAATAGTACTTAAAAGAAGTACTAGTATTAATGTAATACTGGTAAAACGCTTTTTCCCCTTTGTTCTCGTGTACATAAATCTCCTCTTTTCCCTTGATAGGATTATAGTGCTTGTACCTTTATCAGGTATTTATATCTTACTTTTTTTTTGGGCTGTTGAAAAGCATTAATTCGTAAGATGTCTGACTTTAATAATTTTTACAAAAAATTAATAAAGTCATGGATTCTCAAACAATAAAAAAACTGTTAGGATGAAAAAGATTAATTTAATTTTGAAAAGTACGAGGAGGAATCGGTTTGATAACAAATAGTAAAAAACGCAGTCCAAGAAAGCTAATATTTCGTTCTTTTATCATCTTCATTTTATTTATGACTGTAGCTCCACTTTCTACCTTCGCTCATCCATATAGTGCTAGTTACACAGATTTGAAAATATCAAATGAAAAAACAGAAATGACGTTTATTATCGATACCCAGTCGATCATTGAATTAATAAACGAAGTAGATTTAAATAAAGACAGTAAACTTGAAAAAAGTGAACTGGATGAGAACGAGCATCATATAGAGGAACTTGTTACAGAGTCCCTTGCACTAGATAAAGGTGCCAATGAAATGACACCTACTCTTGAAAAGATGGAGTTAGTTGAAAAGGATAATAAGCAATTTCTTAAATTGACGTTTACATATGATGGATTCTTGTCAGGAGACACAATTATATTAACGGATGGTTTATATGTGAATGATTCGAATACAAACTACGTTAACCTGGTAACAGTTGCATATGGAGACCAAAAAACAGAAGCGGTTTTACAAGGGAATGAACGCAGTTGGACAATGCTACTTGCTGAGGAACAAATTCCACAAGGCGAAGGAGATGCCAGTACACCTACTCCAGTACACAAATCTAATTCTTCTTGGTTTTCCTTTTTCAAATTAGGGATGTTGCACATATTAACAGGTTACGATCATCTTTTATTCTTAATCGCATTACTTTTAAGAAAACAAACATTGAAACAATATATTGGAATCGTTACTGCATTTACGGTTGCTCATAGTATTACTTTAAGTTTATCGGTTTTAGATATTGTAAATTTACCATCTTTATTTGTAGAATCAGTCATTGCATTAAGTATTGTGTATGTGGCATTGGAAAATATCTTCCGCAAGAAAATTCAACACCGATGGGGTATTACCTTTGCATTTGGGTTAATTCACGGATTAGGGTTTGCAGATTTATTAAAAGAAATGGCATTACCAAAAAGTCACTTAGCAGTTGCATTAGTTAGTTTCAATGTTGGCATTGAGGTCATTCAACTTTCAATTGTCTTAGTATGTCTACCTATACTATTCTATTTACATAAACAGAAAAACTCGTTGAAATTAGTTCAAGTTCTTTCTGCGGTAATTGTAATAGGTGGTGCATACTTCTTATTTAATCAATTATTTTTCTAAATACACGGACCTTTTAACAAAAGAAAATCTCCTTCAGTCTCTAATCACTGAAGGAGATTTTTTTAATTCTATAACTAGCTTTATTAAATATCGCAAATACATTACAGGTGCCAGGCACCTGTAATGTATTTGCAATAAAAAAGCGCTCCTAGATTGATTAATTTCGCTAGGAACGCCTTTTTTTATGTTACTACTTTTTATTTATTTTTTGATCAGTACAACGTTTGAATCTTGAACGATATATTGATTATCGCCGATTTGATACATACCTGGAACATAGCGATATACTCGATATTGTTCGCCTTTTTTCAAGACTCTTGGTAGTTTCGTTGTTTTGTCAATGGATTCCCAAATAACTGTGTCTTGAAGAACAGTAACTTTACCAATTTGGCCTGGAGTTAGCTCAAGGCCTTTCCACATTTGTTTTGTTCGTTTGTTCGCTGGTAATTGGTTTTTAGCGATCATTTCTTTCGAAGGTGTTTCGTAAGAAATGGCTGCTGTTCTTTCTAACCAGATGTTTCCACCTAGACCAAGCATCGGAGAAATCGTTTGTTTAACCGCTAGATTTTGCCCTTTTACTGCTTCGCCTACTTTTTTCAAACGATTATTTTCTAATACGTACATAGGTGTTGTTTTGTTCACTTGCAGGCAAGTAGCTTTCGCATTTTCGTCACATGAGTGCTGAGCAAAATACTTCGCTGCACCTTCTGCGTACAAAATCGTAAAGGTAGAGAATTTGTTAACCGTAAATTGGATTCCTTTTGTATCTTTTTCATACTCTACTAATTTTCCTTGAACTAGCTCTTTTGTTCCATCGCTATGTTCGATGAAAATAGCTAAGTTATCTAGTTGTTCTTGTGTAGCATTTTTTGGAAGCGGTAATGTTAAGTCGACCGAACGATTTTGCATATTCGTTTCAATTTCCATTGGACGTCCTAATAAGTTTACTTTTTTATTCCCAACTACTTTTTGTACTAATGTGTCTTTTTTAGCTCTTTCTTCGACCACATTTTTCTTCGCTTCCTCTTTCATCGGAACGACACGGAAGTTGAGATCTTTTCCGAAATCTTTCATCGAAGTTTGTGGAATATAGATATGGCCATTTGCTGTGAAAATTTCTAGATTTGCTTTACCTTCAGCAAATGCATTTACTGCGTCTTTTGGAATCTCTACATTAACTTCATCTACTTTATCTTCATTGTCTGAAATTATGATTCTAGCAGTATCTTGGTTTTGTTCTTTTAATTTATTTATCGAATCTTTTACATTTTGCGCAATTAGAGTTACTGAATCTTTTACAGTTCCATTTAATTCTGTAGTACGCTTAACCGTTGTATTGGCAATCGTTGATCCAGTTTCAGCCTTAATCTCTTCTACTTTTGGTTGTGATGGGTAAGATGATCCACCACCGCCACCTGGATTAACAACCACTACATTTGTCTTTTTAATAGTAATAGTTTGTGTAGAAATATGACCAACTAAATCTTCCACTTCAAAAATAAATTCATTATCGCCATCTACAAGGGAAAGATCAAGATCTAAGTCTTTTTTAAATCCGTTCATCGCATAAGGTTCAGAAAGGTCACGAGAGAATCTTTCATCTCCATTCACTAACAAACGAATTTGATCGAAGTTATCCCCAATATTTACATTAACTTTTACAGTGTCTTTCGTTGTACTACTTGGGTAATTGTTCTTAACAGAAATGGTTGGAACTTGAGTATCGACAAATATCTTACGAGTAATTTGCATTTCATTTCCAAATTCGTCGATTGCTGCTACTCTTATATCCTTCACTCCATCTTCTAAAGTCAAAGTATGAGAGAAGTTCACTCCATCAAATTCTGCTTCTTCGTCGTTTACTGTAACAGAAACAATATTTGAATCGTCTTCGACATAACCGTTAACTTCTACTTCATTCGTATCATACGCATCATGGAACTCTGGACTCTTGATAAAAATGACAGGATGCGTTGTTTCTTCTTCACTTGTAATTGCAAATTTATACTCAGTAAAGTTGCTTGCAGCGTCCACAACTTTTACAGTAATACGGTCTTTATTTATCAAAGGTGTATCAATCACAAACTCATTTATGTCAACAGAAAGTGAACTTGATTTTAATTTTCCATTAACATATAATTCCCAATATTCCGCCCCAGTACCACCTTCATTATCTTTAAAGTCAGAAACTGATACTTTATTTGTTTCTTGGTCGAAAGTAACCTCAGCAGTTGGTGCAATAGTATCCACTTTCACCGGGAATTGGATTGATTGCCAGTTGGCACCTTCAAAATCTACGACACCACTTAATTGAATGAAGTAGTCCCCGTCAGGCGCAATCTTATTATTAATCTTTCCATCCCAACCGTAATTTGTGTTGTATCGGTAAGAACTTTTTAGAATATAATTTTTTGTTAAATCTTTTGCAGTTCGTATTGTACGAACCACTTTTCCTGTACTATCCAATACTTGTACTTTTAACTCTTTTGCATTTCGGAATAGGGAGAATACCGGAATCGCTTTGTCACGAACTCCATCACCGTTTGGAGAGAAACCAAAACGAGTTGGGTCAAAATTACCTCCACCATCAATAAAGTTACCTTGCTCATCTGCCAAAGCAGTCATTCCCCAATATGACATATCTTCCCATGCAAAGTAATCAAAGATTGGAGCCTCATCCCATTTGCCGTTGAAACCGAAGAACGGAACAGTTAATGGAACGTTTCCAGTAATAGCTTCATTTGAATCAGTCAATGTAACAAAACCGTCCACGAAGAAGCCGTTTGTGAAATACTCTTTCAGCTCTTCAAGTTCTGAAATATCAATTTCTACATCAAATGTCTTAGTACTATTTGCTGGAATTACTAGTTTATCTAATGTTTTGATTGAAACATCGTCAGTTACAACAATCGAACCAATTTGATTTGGTACAGTCACCATTACACCACTGGCTTTTGTAATATTATCCGTTTGCACTGCAACCTTGACATCATACTTTTTCTCATTCTTAGAAAAGTTTTTCGCTTCTAATGTGAAAGAAATCTTGTTATCTTTAATTTCTTTCAGCGCTACTTTTGCTTCACCTGTTGCCTTATTAGTAACGACAACATCTGTAGAAAGTGCATTAGCAAGTTGCATTAAACCTGAACCTTGACGACGAGGTGATACAAATTCACCTTTTTTAAATTCTACAGGTTTCGACGTATTCATTAACAAATTCTTCGCCAATTGAACTCTGTTAAACCCTGATAACTTAAACTCTTTATTCACACGTTCTAAAATTAATGCCGTACCTCCAGAAACATGTGGTGCTGCCATGGAAGTACCACTCATTAAACCATATTTATTATCATTTAATGTTGAGAAAATATTTCCACCTGGAGCTGTAATCTCAGGTTTGAAATCTAGGTTTGGTGTAGGACCCCAGGAAGTGAAATCACTCATTTTCCCAGCTTTATCATTTTTAGTTTCCACAAAGTTCCCTTCAAATGAAACAGCAACAGCTTTACCACTATCTAACGCTGCTTTTAATTTCAATCCATCTGCTTGAAGCGCCGACATATAAGGAATTTTAATTGCAGGATCTGATGCCATATTAATTGTTCCCGCTGTGTTGTTATAAACAATAACTCCTATTGCACCTGCCGCTTGTGCATTTTTTCCTTTTGATACAAAATCAATCGTACCACGACTAATTAAAGCAATTTTGCCTTTGAAATCTTTTCCTACAAAATCTTGCGGATTTCCAATACCCGCATCCACTATTGCTGTAGGTTTTGCTAAAGTTTTCATTGGATCCGCATCATTTGATAGTAAATAAAGTGCACTACCAGATTTAACTTTATCAAAATGATAATCGAAACTATATGCTGTGATTACACTATTTTCAAATGAAGCAACACCAAAAGAATTATAAGATACACTTGGAGATCCTGTTAGCGCATAATCTTGGTTTTCAGCATATGGATAAAATGTTCCTGAACCGAACATATCTGAGTTACCTGCTGAAATTGCAACTAGAACCCCATTATCTGTTGCTCTTTTTACTGCCTGTTGCTCTGGATTACTTGCATCCACAAAACCTGCAGTAGAACCTAGAGACATGTTTAGAACATCCACTCCAAGTTTAATTGCATCATCGATAGCTTTAACATAAATGTCTCCAAAAGTTGAAGGATACCCAGGATCATTACCGAAAACTTTTAATGCTAAAAGTTGTGCTTCCGGTGCAACACCTTTTATTCCTCCGTTTTCTTCATTACCATTAGCACCTACAGTACCAGCTACATGCATACCATGCATAGAAGCATCAGGGCCTAGGTCTAATATTTGGTTATTACCGTCCATATAGTTATAACCAAACGGCACTTTCGCTGTATAAAACTGACCTTTTTCAATTGTTCCATCAGCTAATAGCTGATTTACTTTTGCTTTTGTAATTATCCCTTTTGCATTATCTGTTAAGATCATATCTTTATGACTTGGGTCTATACCAGTATCGATAATACCTACTACCATACCTTCGCCTTTGACTCCGTATTCATTCCAAGCGCGTTGTGCTTGTACCAATTCTTTCGAATAAATCATTTCTGGCTTTTCAGTTGGGCGATCGTATTCAGTAGACTCATAGACAGCTTTTACACCTGGAATAGACGCTATTTGATCTACATACTTCGCTTCAACCTCAGCAGAAAAACCATTAAAGACGGTTGTAAAATTTTCTAAGTATTCAATAGTTGGTGCTTCTTGTGTAATAGTACTTTGCACATCAACTTGTTCTTTTGTAACAGTTGCTTCTAAACTCTTACGATCTGAAGAGTTTAATTCCTTATAAAGTACACCTTTTTTTGTTGCTTTTTCAATCGTTGGAGCATTAGTAAGCTCTACTATAATCCGGACTTTTTCGTCTGGATTTTCTGGATCTACCAGTCTTTCTGGAATATTATGTTCTGGTTTTTGTATTTGAAGCGTAGGCAAGTTAACCTTACTCTTCGCATTTGAAACCGTACCCATTCCGAATGCAACGTTACTAAATGACAACATAAAAACTAATGTCATTAGCAAGATTCTTCTTAATTTCAACAAATTATTTCCCCCTTGTATTCTAGTTCACACCATTAGAAACAAAATAAACCAAAAAGTGTGGCAATATTGAATTTACCATATTATTAGATTATTATAAATGTATTTTTGTATTTATAATATTACAATTATATTACTAAAAACTGAATGTTCAGAACTTTAGAATATAAAGTAACTATTTCATATAAGAATATAATAAACTTCACGAAATATATTTAGGAGTACTCGCTATCCTTCAACCAAAGTTTAATCTCTTAAACAACTACTCAATTTCCAACTTCTCCATGCATTATTCTTTTATTAAATGAAAACTGAATATTTATAGCACCATTTTTATCAAGACTCATTCCCACTTGTTTGGTAAAAAAATCGCCCCCGGTCATTATTGATATGACTAGGAGCGATTTGTTAATTATTTTTTGATGAGAACTACATTTGAATCTTGGACGATATATTGATTATCACCGATTTGGTACATGCCTGGAACATAACGATATACTCGATATTGTTCGCCTTTCTTCAATACTCTTGGCAGTTTCGTTGTTTTGTCAATGGATTCCCAAATAACAGTGTCTTCAAGAATGGTAACTTTACCAATTTGACCTGGAGTTAGCTCAAGGCCTTTCCACATTTGTTTTGGACGTTTGTTCGCTGGTAATTGGTTTTTAGCGACCATTTCTTTCGAAGGTGTTTCGTAAGAAATGGCTGCTGTTCGTTCTAACCAGATGTTTCCACCTAGACCAAGCATCGGAGAAATCGTTTGTTTAACCGCTAGATTTTGTCCTTTTACTGCTTCGCCTACTTTTTTCAAGCGATTGTTTTCTAATACGTACATAGGTGTTGTTTTGTTCACTTGCAGGCAACTAGCTTTCGCATTTTCGTCACATGAGTGTTGAGCAAAATACTTGGCTGCACCTTCTGCGTACAAAATCGTAAAGGTAGAGAATTTGTTGACTGTAAATTGGATTCCTTTTGTATCTTTTTCATACTCTACTAATTTTCCTTGAACTAGCTCTTTTGTTCCATCGCTATGTTCGATGAAAATAGCTAAGTTATCTAGTTGTTCTTGTGTAGCATTTTTTGGAAGCGGTAATGTTAAGTCGACCGAACGATTTTGCATATTCGTTTCAATTTCCATTGGACGTCCTAACACGTTTACTTTTTTATTCCCAACTACTTTTTGTACTAATGTGTCTTTTTTAGCTCTTTCTTCGACCACATTTTTCTTCGCTTCCTCTTTCATCGGAACGACACGGAAGTTGAGATCTTTTCCGAAATCTTTCATCGAAGTTTGTGGAATATAGATATGGCCATTTGCTGTGAAAATTTCTAGATTTGCTTTACCTTCAGAAAATGCATTTACTGCGTCTTTTGGAATCGCTACATTAACTTCATTTACTTTATCTTCATTATCTGAAATTACGATTCTTGCAGTGTCTTGATTTTGTTGTTTTAATTTATTAATCGAATCTTTTACATTTTGCGCGTTTAGAGTTACCGAATCTTTTACAGTTCCATCTAATTCTGTAGTACGCTTAACCGTTGTATTGGCAATAGTTGTTCCAGTTTCAGCCTTAATATCTTCTACTTTTGGTTGTGATGGGGTTGATGATCCGCCACCACTAGTACCTGGATTCACTACTGGATCTGTCACTGTTACTTTTACTTCCACTTTGTTTTTACCATGTTCAATTGTAATTGTAGTTGTTCCTTTTGCTTTTGCAGTTACTAATCCTTTTTCTACTGTTACTACTTTATTATCCGCAACAACGTATTTTGCTTCTGAAGTTACGTCTTTTACTGTTGCTTCACCTTCTACAGGTTTTGACGTTTCCTCCACTACAAGTTTACTTGTACCGCCAGTTGTTAATTTTATATCTGTATTATCTACCGATAAAGTAACAACTGGGTCTGGATTCGGAACTACTACTTTATCTGTAACAGTTACGTCTACAATCACTTCAATGTCACCATGTGTAATTGTAACCTTCGTTGTTCCTGCTTTTTTTGCAGTAACTAATCCCTCTACCACTGTTGCGATACTATCTTCATCAACTACATATTCTGCATCTTTTGTTACTTCATTCTTTTTAACTTCTCCATCTTTTAAAGTAGTCATTTCTGTAACAGTAAGCTGTTCAGTGTCCCCTACTGTTAAATTAACTTCCGTGTTATTTACTATTAGTGTAATAACATCTAGGACAGGTACTTCTTTTACTACTACTCGAACTTGTTGAATCAATTCATTATTATATATAACATCAATAATTGCCTCACCTGCAGCTACCGCTGTTACAATTCCATTTTCTACTTTCGCAATTGCATTAAGCGAACTTTCGAATGTCGCTTGTGCAGTCACATCTTTTTCATCTGTTGTCCCATCTAATTTTTTTGTTGTTTCAGTAACCTTTAGATTCGCTTGATCTCCAACTTGTAGGTCAATTTTATCTGTATTTACTGAATAAGAAACGGTATCTTTTGCAAGTATTGTATATTTGTACTCCGCTTTATTTCTTGCCGCATCATTAACGTAGATTGTCACTGTGTTTTCACCCAGAGTTAAATCTGTAAGATTAAGTGAGAATGCGCCATCTTTTCCAAAAGCAACTTGGCCTTCACCAATTTTCTTACCTTCGGCATTCGTTAAGTCGTACGTAACGAATAGTTTTTTATTAACATCAAAATCCATACCAATTTTAGATAAAGGCTCTTGGAAATCAAAATATTTGTCAATAATTTCCCCTTTAAATATATAGCTAGATTCGATTGTATTGTGTGATTTTGCCGCCTCAACTTTCGCAGCACTGTTTTTCACAAAAAGTGGTTCAAAATCCCAATTGCCATACCAAGCTTTAGCTCCTGTTGACAATTGTGCATAAAACGAAGTCATATAAACTCCTTCAGGAATTGGTACTATCTCATTATCTAAATTTGTATACTTGTCCGTCATTGGAAGCGTATACAATCCTGCAATACGGCTATTCGCAGCACTAATATGACCAATATCTTCGTTAAAATTAGCACTTAACAAATCATGTAACCTAATATAGTTTGAGCCGTAGCTTCCAACTAACTGGAGTGACATAACTGGCAAAACTTTCTCCACATCTGGATTAAATGATATATCGTGATCTGTAAGCTTGACATAATGTACTCCTGTAGCTAAAGTTTTCGGTGAGAAATCGGCTGCAAATGGCAATGAAATTTGAGTTCCATTTCCTTCTATATAAATGTAACCGAGAATTTCGTCTCCAGCTTTTCCTGTTGCTTTCGGAGCAAACAATGTCAGTTCAATTAATTCTGTACCATTCAAAGTAAATGTTGGTTTATTCACAGTAACCTTTGCGGCACCAAATGCTTTTGTCGTTTCAACTCGGACCGTGTATTGCCCCCCGTTTCCAGCGATATCTTTCACCCTAATTTGTTTTTTCACGGTAACATCACCGTCTTTTACCTGACCGAGCTTGCCAAATGTCACCGTACCTTTTTCGTTGTTTACTACTTTGTTGCTAAGTATTGTTTTATCAAGCGCATATGCAAGGATTTTCGGGTATGCAGCTTCGTAAGGTTGAACTCGCCCCGGTCCTTGTGCGAATACGTCAAACGACTTCGTATCAAGTACTTTTGCAGTATTTGATAATGCTACTTTAACATCGAACGGCGTCCATTCAGGGTGTGCCTGACGAATTAATGCTGCAATTCCCGCAATATGTGGTGTCGCCATTGAAGTACCTGTGTATCTATCATATGATTCACTATAATCCGCGTTTGGAAAGTCTTTTCCATAAGCAGGAACTGAAGACATAATATTTGTTCCAGGCGCAACTACGTCCGGTTTAATATCGTAATCAGGATTTGCAGGTCCACGTGAACTAGAAGAGTTCATTTCATCACCTGTCGTAAATGATGACGTAATATTACTGAATGAAACTTTTCCCGTTCCGGTTCCTAATGCATCGCGAAGCGCCTTTCCTTCAGTATAAGACATATCAAATGCTGGAATGAATTGGAATGAGTCACCAAGGAATACATCCGCTGGTCCAGGTGTACCCGATCCGGTTAAAGAGTTATGAATTAAAACTGCTTTTGCTCCTGCCGCTTTTGCATTTGCAATTTTGTCAACAAACGCTATATCTCCACGAGAAATAAGTGCTACTTTATCTTTAACATCGATACCTGTGAAATCTTTAGAATTACCTACACCAGGTATTGCAACGACATCGAATTCACCTTCTAATGCCGGAGCCAACTGTTCTCCAAATTTAACACCCATCAATTTTACAATAGAAGTTTTGCTGTAAGCTCCTGCATTTACAGAAACACTTGCTGCAAAACTTTCTTCTGGATTCGTTGAGTTCCCTACTGCTATTCCAAGTGCAGCTGTAGATGGATTTCCGATTGTCCCCCGATTTGGTCCCGAGTTTCCTGTAGCAACAACAGCTACTGTTCCCCCTAACATAGCATTATTAATAGCAATGGAGTCCGATGCAGTAGAACTGTTTGAAGTTCCCCCAAGCGACAGGTTAATAACATTCATTCCGTCCTTAACAGAATCATCAATCGCTTTAATAATTCCCGATGATGCACCACTTCCATAACCACCTAATACTCGGTATGCATACAACTCCACTTTGGGAGCAAGCCCTTTAATGCCATATTTATTTGCACCAATTGCCGCAATTGTTCCCGCAACGTGTGTTCCATGGGATGTGTAGAAGGAATCCCCTTGCGCATTGAACTCTGCTGTAGTTGCAGCACGGTCCAATGGAGATGTCTCGTATGGATCGTTATCTGTGCGCGGACGTGCATATTGGCTAGTGTGTGTAATATAGTTCTTCCCGCCTTTATAAACGCCAGCGAATTCAGGGTGATTATAGTCAATTCCAGTATCAAGAACAGCTACTTTAACCCCTTGTCCTTTAATGTCTTTAGACCAAAGTTTTTCAATCTCTAGGAATGGAACACTCGTCAACATTGCTGCTTTAACATCGCTGTCAACTTTAGATGGTTCGCCGAGAGCATATCTCATTTCATCAGGCTCGACTAGCACGACGCCATCAATTTCAAGAAGCTTCGGTAAATCGTCTGCTTTTACCGTTGCCGCAAAACCATTGAGAACTGTATCGTAAGAAAAACCTTGTTTAAAAGAGATTTTCTTTACTTTCAATTCTTTTAGTACGTTCATTTGCTGTGTATTTACTTTCTTTTCCACAGAAGCTGCATCCGAACTTGTGAATTTTTTGCCAGCAAACTCTTTAATACCTTTTTCAAGTGCTACTGGTTTTTCTGATAAATGAATGATGACAGGTACATCTTTGTCGCCTGTAACCCCTTTCAAATCTTGGTGAATGGTTGCCTCACTATTTAACAAATTTAATTGTTCATCAATAGCTGCTTTTACAAGTAAATCACTTTCGCTTTGACCATCATTTACCAATGGTACTGATTGCTGCTCGTTTGCTAATACCGAGAATGGCGATAGCATAGAAAGAACCATTACGAAAGCAAGAATACTACTGAAGAACTTAGTAAACTTCAATTTTTTCAAATCTTATTTCCCCTTTTCCCCTAATTTCGCATAATTCATGCGACATTACCAACTTATCACATTTTTAATAGTTTGAAAACTATTAAAATTCAGCATTATTAAATTATTCGGAATTATATACTTATACATATCTAATGAGTTTGTATACTTATTCATTGATGCACTCTTTACAAAAATACAACTCTTTGTTTATTAAAGAAAATTTATTAACACGAGTTTTCATATAAGTTTACTTGAATTTTTATTCATACTTACTAATCCAAGTTCTATGAATAAATAATTTAGTGAGAGTTTAGAATTATATTCTTCATGATAAGCATTATTTCAATTTTAATGTATATATTTTCATAGTTGATCTATCTCACAACTTGTATATACTTTTTAGTTAGTCGGATAATGAAAATCTGAATCTCTAAAACCGTATAATATTAATTAAGTCACAACTACTAAATTCAGTTATATCTTTTGTACCTTTATAAGCAAAAAAATCGCTCCCAGTCATAATTAATATGACTAAGAACGATCCATTGAACTAGAACACTATAATTATTTTTTTAGTAGAACTACGTTTGAATCTTGCACGATATATTGTTTATCACCGATTTGGTACATGCCTGGAACATAACGATAAACTCGATATTGTTCGCCTTTCTTCAATACTCTTGGCAGTTTCGTTGTTTTGTCAATGGATTCCCAAATAACAGTGTCTTCAAGAATGGTAACTTTACCAATTTGACCTGGAGTTAGCTCAAGGCCTTTCCACATTTGTTTTGGACGCTTGTTCGCTGGTAATTGGTTTTTAGCGATCATTTCTTTCGAAGGTGTTTCGTAAGAAATGGCTGCTGTTCTTTCTAACCAGATGTCTCCACCTAGACCAAGCATCGGAGAAATCGTTTGTTTAACCGCTAGATTTTGTCCTTTTACTGCTTCGCCCACTTTTTTCAAGCGATTGTTTTCTAATACGTACATAGGTATTGCTTTGTTCACTTTCAGGCAACTTGCTTTCGCATTTTCGTCACATGATTGTTGAGCAAAATACTTCGCAGCACCTTCTACGTACAAAATCGTAAAGGTAGAGAATTTGTTGGTCGTAAATTGGATTCCTTTTGTATCTTTTTCAAACTCTACTATTTTTCCTTGAACTAGCTCTTTTGTTCCATCGCTATGTTCGATGAAAATAGCTAAGTTATCTAGTTGTTCTTGTGTAACATTTTTTGGAAGCGGTAATGTTAAATCGACCGAACGATTTTGCATATTTGTTTCGATTTCCATTGGACGACCTAACACGTTTACTTTTTTATTCCCAGCTACCTTTTGAACTAATGTGTCTTTTTTAGCACGTTCTTCGACAACATTTTTCTTCGCTTCCTCTTTCAACGGAACGACACGGAAGTTGAGATCTTTTCCGAAATCTTGCATCGAAGTTTGCGGAATGTAGATATGCCCATTTGCCATGAAAATTTCTAAGTTTGCTTTACCATCTGCAAATGCATTCACTGCGTCTTTTGGAATCGCTACATTAACTTCATTTACTTTATCTTCATTATCTGAAATTACGATTCTTGCAGTGTCTTGATTTTGTTCTTTTAACTTTTTAATCGAATCTTTTACATTTTGCGCGTTTAGAGTGACCGAATCTTTTACAGTTCCATCTAATTCTGTTGTGCGCTTAACCGTTGTATTGGCAATCGTTGTTCCAGTTTCAACCTTCATATCTTCTACTTTTGGTTGTGATGGGTAATATGATCCGCCACCGCCAGTATCTGTATTCACTACTGGATCTGTCACTGTTACTTTTACTTCTACTGTGTTTTCGCCATATTTAATGATAATAGTAGTCGTTCCTTTTGCTTTTGCAGTTACTAAACCACCTGTTGATACTGTTGCTATTTTTTCATTTGCAACAACGTATGTTGCTTTTGCAGTTACGTCTTTTACTGTTGCTTCCCCTTCTGCTGGTGTGGAAGTTTCAGTCACGTTCAGTTGATTTGTACGACCAGTTGTTAATTTTATGTCTTTAGTATCGACTGTTAATGTAACTACTGGTTCCGGGTTCGGAATTACTTCTTCATCTGTAACAGTTACATTTACAGTCGCTTCATGTCCATTATGTGTAATTGTAACCTTCGCTTTTCCTGCTGCTTTCGCAGTAACTAATCCTTCTACTACTGTTGCGATACTTTCATCATCAACTACATATTCCGCATCTTCCGTTACTATATTATCTGTCGGTTCGCCATGGTTCGGAGTAGTCACTTCTGTAACAATAAGCTGTTTGGTTCCCCCTACTGTTAAATTAACTACCGTGTTATTTACTATTAGTGTAATAACATCTGGAACAGGTGCTTCTGTTACTACTACTTGAACCTGTTGGATTAATTGGTCTGCATATTTAACATCAATGACTGCCTCGCCTGCAGCTACCGCTGTTACAATACCATTTTCTACTTTCGCAATTGTATCATGCGAACTTGCGAATGTCGCTTGTGCGGTCACGTCTTTTACAGATGTTGTCCCATCTAATTTTGTTGTTGTTTCAGTAACTGTTATATTCCCTTGATCTCCAACTTGAAGTCCAAGTTTATCTGTATTCACTGAATAAGAAATGGTATTTTTCGCAATTATTGTATATTTGTAGTCCACTTTATTACTTGCTGCATCAGAAATGTGGATTACGACTGAGTTTTCCCCTTCAATTAAGTTGGCAACATCGATTGAGAATGCACCATCTTGTTTGATAGTTACTGGGCCTCCACCAATTTTTTCCCCTTTTGCATTAAGTGCTTCGTATGATACAGACAGTTTTTCATTTACATCAAATTTATACCCAATAGCTACAAGAGCCTTGATAAATTTAATATAATCATCCACAATTGTTCCATTAAACTGATACTCAGATTTTAAAGTTTCATGTGTTTCTGCTGTATCGATAGTCGATAGTATACTCTTCACAAATAATGGCTCTGGATCTGCATCGCCATACGTGGTACTACCACTAGTATTTGATGCATAAATGGCTAGCGAATAAGCTCCGTCAGGCATATTTACAATTTCATCATTACCATTTGTATATTTTCCATCGATTGAGTAAGAAACTGGTCCTGGTACACTTGGAACCGAACCTGCATTATAGTAGACTGTTCCAATTTCATCCCCATTGTTTAGTAAGTTTGATAGTTCCACGGAGATTTCGCCATATTTAGTGGTCCCAGTTCCACCTAATACCCCTGATACGGTCGATGATTTTTTTGTACTTTTACTATGAAACGATAAGTCATAGTCAGATACTTTAACGCCAGATACACCAACAGCCTTTATATTATTTGGTGTGAATTCTGCTGCAAAAGGTAAGGAAATTTCTTTTCCATTTCCTCTTATATACACATAACCAAGAATTTCGGCTGCTGCAGACACCACTGTTTTTGGTGCTTTCAATGTTACATCGATCATTTCCGTACCATTCAATTTGAAGGCTGGCTTATTAACAGTAACCGTTGCCCCAGTGAATGCTTTTGTAATTTGAACATCAACCGTATAGTCCCCGCCAAGTTTTGCAACGTCTTCTACACGAATTTTTTTTGTTACTAAAATATCTTTTTCAGATATTTCACTCAATTTGCCGAATCTCACAGTCCCTTTTTCGTGTTCAATTATTTGTCTTTGGATAGAATTGCTATCTAGCGCATAAGCAAGAACTGTTGGGAATGCCGCTTCAAAAGGTTGAACACGCCCCGGCCCTTGTGCAAAAACGTCATACGAAGTTGTATTTAAAAGTTTTGCAGTATTTGATAGAGCTACCTTTACATCGAATGGCGTCCAAGCTGGATTCGCTTGCAGAATTAACGCACTTATAGCTGCAATATGTGGCGTCGCCATTGAAGTACCTGTTTTTCTAGCAAATGCTCCGCTATAATCTGCTCCTGGATCGTCTTTTCCATACATAGGTATTGTGGACATTATATTCGTACCTGGTGCAACTACATCCGGTTTTATATCAAAATCTGGATTTGTAGGTCCACGTGAGCTTGAGGAACTTAACGTGTCTCCTCCAGTTACCGTATTCGTAAAATTGCTAAATGAAACTTTACCTGGTTTTGAAGCAAGCGCAGTTCTAAGCAATGTACCTTCTGGGAAGGTCATATCAAATGTCGTAATAAAGTTAAATCCAGAACTCTGATTAGAATTTATCAATCCAGTACCTGTATTATTATGAATAAGGACTGCAACTGCTCCAGCTTTTTTTGCAACATCAATTTTGTCAGCAAATGTTGTATCCCCACGGGAAACTAGCACAACTTTCCCCTTAATATCAATACCTTCATAATCCTTTGCTGCACCAAAATTAGGTATGGCAACTAGATCATACTCACCAGTAAGTTGTTCACCTGGTTTGTCACCAAATTTATATGCCATAAAATTAAGATCATATGACTTGTCGTAAGATTCCGCTTTTACTTTTAATGTTGCCCCTTTTTCCGTAATGGTTGGATTGGTGGAGTTACCAACCGCAATACCTAGTGCAGCTGTTGCTGGGCTTCCGATAGATCCACGAGCAGATCCTGAGTTCCCTGTCGCTACAGCCGCTACAGTACCTGCTAACATCGCATTGTTAATCGCGAATGCATCAGCTGTAACTGAACTCATAGAAGGCCCACCTAAGGATAAGTTAATAACATCCATTCCTTCTTCAACCGCTGCCTCAATTCCTCTAATAACCCACGAAGTATACCCACTTCCATATGCACCCAAAACGCGGTATACATGTAATTCTACTTCTGGAGCAAGGCCACTAATTCTGAATTCATTTGCACCAATTCCTGCAATAGTTCCTGATACGTGAGTACCGTGAGAAGTAACAAATGTGCTACCACTTTGTGTCACAGGAGTATTTGGATTATTTGGATCCCGGTCTAATGGAGCTGTTTCATATGGATCATTGTCATCACGGTGGCGTGCATAGTCACCATCATTAGGTACAAAGTTTTTCCCACCTTTATATACTCCAGCGAATTCAGGATGCTTGTAATCAATTCCTGTGTCGACTACTCCAACTTTAATCCCTTTCCCTTTAATTCCTTTTGCCCAAACTTTTTCAATACCTAGAAAAGAAATACTTGTATTATTTGCTTCACCGATATTTCCATTTATTGCATCAGCATTTTCAGATTCTTCATTGTCTAGTGCAAATCTTATTTCATCTGGCTCTATTAAAGTGACACCATCGATTTCAAGAATCTTTTCTAAGTCACTAGCCTTTACCTTTGCTCCAAAACCATTTAAAACAGTATGGAAAGAATAACCTTCTTTATATGAGATACTTTTTGCATTCATTTCTTTTTCTACAAGCTTTTGTTGAGAGATTACTTTCTTTTCCACAGAAACTGCTTCCGAGCTTGAGAATTTTTTCCCAGTTAACTCTTTAATACCTTTTTCAAGAGCTACTGGTTTTTCGGATAAATGAATGATTACAGATACTTCTTCATCTCCTGCCAGCCCTTTTAAATCTTTGTGAAGGGTTGCCTTACCATTTAACAAACTTAATTGTTCATCAATAGCTGCTTTTGCAAGTAGATTACTCTCGCTTTGACTATTATTTACTATTGGTGCTGCTTGCTGCTCGTTTGCTAAAACCGTGAATGGCGTTAACATAGAAAGAACCATTACGAAAGCAAGAATACTACTGCAGAACTTCGTATACTTCAATTTCCCCAATTCTCATTTCCCCTTTTCCCTAATTTCACACACTCCGTGCGATATTATCAACTTATCATAGTTATAAGAGTTTGAAAATACATAAAATTTTAATTATTAAATATATTTAGAACATTACTTTATTAAAGGGTGAATATAAGTCATAAAGTTGGTTTTCGTATAAAGTTATGTTTTCGTATATCTAATTATCACTAGTGTCGTATTAAATTAAGGTGAATGAGAAAAACGCAAGCCGCCGCATTTAAATTTATCTTGTCTTTACTATTTCCTGAGTGCTTTGAATGAAACATTGGCTACACTATTAATGAAGACTTTTATGAAAGATGTTTGCCCATGGTCCTCTTGAAATATTATATGTAGAAACAAGGTACATTAGGTTTGGTTAATGAGTGAATAGATACTTTTCTATTTTCTAAAAGCGGACGAAGAGTATATTTCATCAGCTCAGTACTTCTTTATTAATAGATTAGATGCAATCTATTTTTTCAGATTCCATTTGCGCTATTAATAAGCACTGGAAAGTACTCGTTCATTATTTCTACGAAGCATATTGTCTCCCTTAATTGCACTGTTGATTGGAGCGGGAGGCGGCCATTCCTAGGGAAGCATCAAGACCCTGAACTAAAGTGGTGCGAAGGAAGCGGGTTGATGTTTTCCCCAGGAAAGCGTTCTCTTGCAGAGGAAATCAATCTGTTCTTGACAAGAAAATTCATATACTTTCTTTAAAAAAATACAGGTTATACTGTTACCGTTATATTTATGAGTCATGGAGTGACTGCGCAATCTAGTGACAGTTCTCAAAATATTTCTCGTACTTGATTGAGTTTTCTCTAAAGTTGTAATGATGAACGGACTAGCTGTTGATGCGTCAGGATTCACCTAAATCGAATACGCATTCATACCCCTTCTCCACTAAACCAAATGGTAAGCTATTCGAAATCAACAGTATTACTAAAAACAAAGACATCACTCTTGTCCATTAATATTTTTGATTTAACACACTTCTCCAAGAAATTATAATTCGTTCAAAAATTTTTATTTATAAAAGAAACATCATATTCTGTCGAAAATTCGAATCTTGACACAAAAAATGCCGCTCCTAGGCATGTTTAACATGACTAGGAGCAGCTCGTTTTATTTGCAATTTTACTTCACTGAGGCACATTATCAAATACTACATAATTGTTTTTCCCTGCTCTTTTTGCTTGGTACATGGCTTTGTCTGCATGCTTTATCAATGTTTCGGCATCTTGTCCATGTTCAGGGTAAATCGCAATTCCTATGCTTGGTGTAACCATTACTTGATGGTCCTTAATATCAAATTACCTCTTTAATTCATGTAAAATGGTGTTAGCAATTTTGAACGCTTTTTCTTTATCTAATAGAGGAAGCGTGATGATAAATTCATCCCCTGCTAACCTTACTACGCAATCACTTTCAGGAACACAGCTTGTCAAAATGAACGCCACTTGTTGAAGTAAAAGGTCTCCAACATCATGTCCGAACGTATCATTAATTTCTTTAAAACTGTCTAAATCGATAAAGAGAATACTTAATGTTTCATCGCTTTTCGATATACTAGTTAAGTTTTTAAGTAGATTTTCGTCAAAGAAACTTCTATTTGGTAATTGAGTTAAAGGGTCTATGTATGCCAATCGTTTTATTTCATTTTTTTTGAGCTAGATCTTTATAAGCAATTTCTAGCTTAGTATTCTCTATTTGTAATTTATTCACAAAAAAACAAACTAGGAGAGCTACAAGAATATTTGCAATTATTACTTCCACTTGAATATAATATTCTAATTTAGTCATCATTTCTTTTTCAAAAACAACTCTTGTGAACACATGAAGTAAGGTAGCAAAAATAATCGAAAATGTTCCGCCCTTAAATCCCTTATAATATGAAAAAATGAGAGATGGTATTAAGCAGATAAACCATGCGAATGACACTTGAGATTTACTTAAACTATTATCAGATATATAAAACTCCAAACAAAAAGGAAAAGCGTAACATACCATAATTACTACCCATAGTAGTTTAGGAATATTCCGAATACCTAATTTCCTGAATTCTATTATGAAATATACTCCCTTTTACTTGTGCTCCCCACTTCACTATGTAGTTGTATTTAACTATCCTTATATACGTAATTAGATACATATATAATAATCAATTATAATTGGTAAGTTAAATTTATAAACCAAATAAAATGGTTTTATATAACCATATACCTGTCAAATTATTTGAAATTATAGTTTTTTTATTTCGCACTGTAGCAAACTATCTTTTCGTTAATTCCACGAACCAAATCACCGAGATACAATTTATAATATCAATTGAGGACTTGCACTTACACATTTTAAATTGAAAGTTTTTTGACAAAATAAACCCCTACTTCCCTTCTTGAGAAATACAGATTCTACTTCCAACCTCTTCTTTCAAATAAACGGGCAATGAAAAGAAAAAAGTGTTCCTTCACCGATTTTACTTACCACATTTACACGTCCTTCATGCCGCTCTATAATTTCCTTTACGATGGCAATCCCCAGACCTCTACCACTTACAATTCCTTCTGTCGTATAGTAAAAACAACAAAAAAATCTGGCAAATCTTCCGTATAATCGCAAATTTAAAGCTCAATGTTTGTGTATACGTTAGGATGCAATTACCCTATTTACTAAAAATGAATGAAAACTTCCTTGGAACTTTTTATCCATTTCTCATTTCATTTTTTCCATCATAATGCTACTTTCATAAGAACTCTAGTGACGAAGAATCACAATAATAAAACGCTCCAAGCATATCGAATATGACTGGAGCGCTTTTAATTTTTGGAAGATAATTTTTTTTTAGTACCACTTTATATGAATGTCTTTATAAAATGTTGAAAAACCTTCTAAGAGGACGTCTCCATTTCATTTCTTAAAAATACCCCGCAAAGGCTTCATATCCAAAATAGACAGAAAGCAGTGACAATGCAGCAAATACTAGGTTTTCTACTGCTCCTCCCGTTCTAGTTGTGAGAGGAAACCGTACTGTTACTTTTAATGGAAATAAAAGTTTAATGCCGTTTTTAGTAGCCATGTCTAAGATGAAATGACTGCTCATTCCGATTAAAATACCAGCTGTAATTGATTCATTCGTCAAAAAGGAATGTAAAAGAGCCCCCATTAATAACAAAAAGACCAAACTATGTGTAAAAGAACGATGGCCAAAAATCCCATTAACTAATCTCGATACAATTGGGAACTTCCTACCAATTGTGCTGCCTCCGTGACAAATATCTGGAATTAATGCGCCAATGATACCCGCCCCAACTAAAATGACCGGATTATAATTTGTGATTTGTGCAAAAGCAAGACTTGCTGCAATACCGCCTACGATGTGTGTGTTTCCTGTCATGCTACAATTTCTCCTCCAAGTTGTAATTCACTCTATCACTTTACACTATGTAAACGAATGAATGAACCCCTCCCCATATTACAGAATTATTACGGGTGCCAGGCACCAGTAACAATTCTGTAATACTCCAAATAAAATAGAGCCTTCGAATAAATGGAATATTCGAAGGCTCAGCTCATTATCATTTTACTTTAAAGGTCACTAAAACAGTATTTTCTAAAGGCTTCCGAAGTTGGTCAGTTAGATTATTGGTGATCATCAATTGGTACAATCCCGGTTTATAGCCTTGTTTTGGTGGCGTTATGATAATTTGTTTCTGATTATCTTTGGATACTTCTTTGCTTATATTCATAAGCTGGGTTCCATCCTTCACTACGAAAACCGAATGTTGGACACTAGCAGGATCTACACTTTTGTTTAACGTTACAATCCACTTTTTGTCGGTTTCCACTATTTCCATTTTCTCAATTTTTTTTCCCCATTCAAGAGTTGGGTTTGGAAAAGGGCCATTCAAGGGAATGCTGTAGTATTTGAAAAATTGATCTGCTATAACTTGATAACCAGCCTCATTCGGATGAATATCTTGTGGATTTTCTAAATAATAAGTACCTTTTGCGTCAAATGCAGAAGCAACATCCACAAAATGAATCCCCTCATTTTTAGCAATACTCGCCATCCTTGAATTTACAATATTAAAAGCAAGCTGTAATTGGATTTTGGAATCTGCATCTTTCAAATGCGGTAATGGAAAGAAATACCCGAACAAATAAATATCTGCGTCTGGATTTAAGGCTTTCACTCTTTGTATTGCAGATACCAGATTACCTTCTACTTTATTTAATAGAGCTGTTGCCTTGGAAATATCCACATGCATACTCTCGTCTTCCGGATTATACAGTTCATCAATAAAATCGTTGGCTCCGCTTATAATCGTAATAAGTTCAGCTTCCTTAAGTGATTGTTGCACGTCATTCCGTTTTAATGTTTCCAACAATCCAGCACTTGTTTCACCAGATGACGCAAAATCTTTCATAAACGAACCAAGTACACCTTCCTTAGCGAGTGCTTCGCTGATTATATCTGTGAAACCTCTACCTACCTTTACCCCATATGGTGTATGCCCAGATGCTATAGAATCCCCTAACGCCACATAGTCAATTTTCACATTATCTGCCTCAACAGAAGATGTTCCAACGCTAAATACCATAAAGACTGCTATAAAAATTAACGAAAAATACCTTTTCAATACTTATTCTCCTCTCTACCATTATTAATATTTCACCAAAAAAATTCATATTATATTACAAAGGCGTTACTGGTGCCAGGCACCAGTAACGTCTTTGTAATAATTAAACCATATTTCGGATTAACTTCCAATGTGCAAAAAGGTTGTAAATTACTTCATATAGGTGGTGTGGCTAAATTCACATATAAACATTTAATATTACTAGTTTAATCCAAAAAACAAGTTAGTTTTGCAAATGGATATGTTTGACTGACTTCTGATGAGGGTAAACTATAGTAATTAACTAAATTGGGAGTGATGAGAATGGTTAAAGGAAATAAACGATCTTTTTTAATGGGTGGTATAGCTGCATTCGCTATTATGTATTTAAAAAAAATGGAAAACAGAGAGAAAGCTAAAACGACATTGAAAAATACAAAAACAAAAGCCAATTCTTATATGGATTCGAAAAAGTATAAACCGACACAAATGACGAAAGCTGGTTTTTCGGATCCACACGATCCAGACGACAATCGTATGGTAGAAGAAGGCGCAATGACAAGTGTGCAATATTATAATGAAAACGTGCAAGATAGCAACTCAAAAACAGAGGCAAAACAAGCGTTCCCAAAATCTCAACAGAAAAAACTGCCGAAATCAGAAGAGTCTTTACCAGAAGATAACAACGACTCACCTGCCAAACAAGAAAATCACACTGAAATTCCTGCTAACTAAAAAAAAAGCCTGTAACTAGTCTGCAAAGCCTAGTTACAGGCTTTTTAGACTTCTCTGTTTTAGTCTTGCATTTCCAGTTGCAACACGTAAGAATAAATATTTCCCCAACAAATAGTGATTTTAAATTTGCGTTACACGATTTGAACTTGCGATATGAGTTACTGAATTTGCGTTATGCAACACTTAATTTGCGGTACGCAGCACTGAACTTGCGTTATGAGAACTTGATCTTGCGGTACTTGACACTGAACATGCGATATGAGGCACTGAATTTGCGATACAAGGAAAATGCGCTTTTGAGGAGAACATCTAGTCTAAATTTATCGAAAAACTCACTAAAGGGAAATGATCTCACAAGTCGCCTGAAACTTCACTCACCGCTGTGATTTCAATGCCATTCAAAGCCTGAGTAGCAAGCCTATCCGCCTCATTATTCAACTTTCGCGGTATCAGGTTATATTCCGGTTGTAAACCAAGCTCCTTCATCTTCTGTTCAATCCGATCTGCCCAGTTGGATAAACCCTTTTCAATCACGGGCCAGTCCTCGCGCAAGTGATTAATGACTACTTGCGAATCGCCAATAAACTGAACCGGCAAATGATGAACGCCTAATAACTCAAGTTCCTGCAAACTCAAATAAAATGCGGCATATTCTGCTTCATTATTGGAAGTTAGTGCGACAGCAGGAGCATTACGTCGAAGTCTGTATGACTTGCCACTTTGCTCATAATAAATAACACAACCCAATCCCGAGCTAAATGTAGCACGGTCAAAGCCTCCATCAAAATAAACCTTCACATTATGCGGTTCCGTTTCGATGCCTTTCAAATAACCTTTTAACTCCTTGAGCGACCACTTACTATCAAATCGATCAATGAATACAATGCTTTTTACACGTCCAGTCCTTCCCATGTCTTCCGCAAACAGCAAAACCTGTGCTGCTGGCATCTCCTCGGAATGAAAAAAGGTTTCCGCTCCCTTGGACGTTCTATATATCCATTCGATGCGAACATTCATCGCCAGTCCCCCTTCTATTCATAAGTTTGTAGAAAAACTGTACTTTTTAATCAGCAAGCTTTTGTTGAAACAATCTTTGAAAATGAAAAATAGCCGCCGAAGCAAAACTATTTCGACTACTATCGACTTTATTATTTAATTCATACTTTCTTATGTTTTAGAAAAGTGTATAGATGATTTGCACTTCTTCCTCACTACCTAGTTATACTTCCCTCTTCATACCATTCAAAGAATCCGCGAATTTAATCTATTAATAACCGAATACACGACAACCCCAAGAGTTGCACCAGCGCTATCTATGAGCACATCTTTCACTTGCGCCCCTCTGCCGGGAACAAATAGTTGATGCACTTCATCGGACATTGCATAAAGCACACAAATAAATAGGGCTATCCCCATCGCTCTATATTTTCCGGTCCAGTTTAGCTTCAAGGCATGCAAGATAAGTACACCAAGCACTAAATAAATAAAAAAATGAGCATTTTTTCTGACGATATGATGAAAATTTTCAGTAATAAAATTTGCGTTAGGTGCCACTTTTTCTACGGTTATTTCAATAAACTCTGTAATCCCTGTACTCAATTCACTTGATGCAGTAGCTGGTTGGTGGGAAAAGTAAAAAATTAGGCACATCCACAAGATTACGGCTAACCACGAAAGATATTTACTCATATATGTAGTTTCCTTTAGGCTCTCAAAGTTTTAATGATATTATACCAAAAAAAATCCAATATTTCTCTTTTAGACAATCAAAAATGCCCTCCAAACGCATAAGCGAATTTTGAGGGCATTTTAACCTATTTAGCTACACATAATTTATCGTATTGTATTCACTTTGAAGGTTTCATAATGAATTGTAGTTAGTTTCCATAATTGCATAAAATCGATTCTAAAATAGGGAAACGATGACTTACTGTTAACGAAGGTAAATGATTATGCAGCTTTTTCAGCTGTAGTTGCTTTTTTCCATATAGAGTTTACCCACTCTGGGTGATCAATAAATGGATTGCGGTTTCCTTGCCATTTTTGAATGACATTATTACGATTCCGTTCGAATTCATCGACTGGATCTTGCTCATGCCACTTTAAAAGTGTTGAAAGCTTACCATGGAAAGGTGCAGTGCCGTTATTAACTTTATCATTTAGTTCTAAATCTACTTTGTCACCTTTTTCATAACGTGTTGCCATATAAAATAAAATTCTTGCGACATCACCTTTTACACGATCAGGTGGTTCAAATGAATTTACTGATTTAAGACATCCGTTACATCCACTAACAGGGCTTCCCCCATTATCAAAGTCTAAATTTCCTCTAGCGCTATTTACTTGTACATCGGTCGGACGTAGATGGTGGATATCAGTTCCTGGACCTTTAGATGTACCAAAGTCTCCGTGTGATTTTGCCCATGTATGTTCTCGATTCCACTGCCCTACGTTTCCACCATTACTGGTTTTAGAACGCGAAACTCCAGAGTAAAACAAAATTACATTGTTTTTATTATTTGGGTCTTCATCCGTTTCACGTAGCGCTACCCATGCTTCATCGTATGAAAGTTGCGTATGACCATCAATTATTTGATGAAGTGCATCTTTTAATGCTTGGCCATCTTTACCAAATGCATTTAGATAGTAAGCATCCGTAGGTGAACTTGCAGAGGTTACAAGAACACTAAAGTTCGCCGTGACGGTTTTTGCACCATCTGAAGCTGTTACTCCTACAATATGGTTCCCTTCTGCAAGCATTAGTTTTAATGTTGACCCTTCAATTGTTCCTAATGTGGAAGTAAAAGTTAGTGCTTTGTTTTCAGGGTCAGCGAAATAGTCGGTTAATAAGATAGAAATGGACTCTCCGGCTTTAACTGTTTGATTTGGAAAATTTTTCTTGATGACAGGTGCTTGATTTTCACCAGGAAAAGAAGGAACCGCAATGGGTTCCCCTTTTGAATTTGTAAATTTAATATTTTTGCTATCTGCACCATTAGTAAACTCTATTTCTAGAATATTTTCAGCGCCTCTTACTTCTTTTACGTTTGGACCATCAATGATAATTTTTTTCATTATTGTTCCTTTGAAATCAATAATCGCGCCAGCATTTACTGGTTTAATCGTTACAGCATGCTTTGCAAATCCTGCTCCGTGAAATTCTGCATAAGCTCCTGTGAATAGAACGCCATCTGTAATTACTGATTGGTCATCAAGTGAAACGGATACGCTCGGTTGACCGATTGATAACTTTTTCGTTGTAAGTTTTTTGAAGTTAAATATTTTTTCAGCTTCGATTGGTGTTACCAAATCTTTAGCTTTAATATCAATTTGTACTAAAACTGGATCATGGTCACTTGCACGACCAGCCATATCTGTAAAGTCTGCATTGATGTGTAGAATATCGATTTTTGTTTTACTTTCTAGATTCTTAGTAACCAAAATATGATCTAGCACTTGTGAGTTACCTTGGTATACATACGTGTAACGATCAGAAGTTTCTACTTTGTTAATCATATTTGTCATCAAATTACCTTCATGAATCTTAAGTGATTGAGAGAATTGGTAATCATTAAAATCTCCTAACGAGATAACATTCGCTTCGGGACTTTTTGTTTTAATATCATCCACAAATTTGTATACTATATTTGCAATTTTGTGTCTTTGTGTTTCACTTTTGTATTCTGGTGGTTGAATAGATCCAAACAATGGCGTGTCACCTGATTTTGAATTCCAGTGATTCGCAATTACGATAACACTTTCACCTTTAAAATCAAATTGTGCAGCCAAAGGTTTACGGCTACTAGCAAACGCACTGTTAGTTGGATCGATACGACCTGGATTATAAGTTAATTTACCGTCTTTGTATCCTACTGCAGTTGTCGCATTACCATGCGGAATACCTTCTGTTAAATTAACCCGTTGTGGATTATATAGGAAACCAACTCTAATATTCGCATTTGGTGCTCCACCGTCTTGATTGTTTTCTGGATCAATATTTACATACTTGTAGTCTACTCCGCCTGCTGCTTTAATTGCTGTGATCAATCTTGCATAACTTTGATCTGCCTTTGAATCACCAACAGTTGCTCCGTTGTTATCTTGAACTTCTGTTACTCCGACAATATCAGGACTTTGCATATCTGTTGCAATTGCTCTTGCTAATTTACGTGCTTTGTCGTCTGTTGTTGATGCTTTGTTGTTTGAGAAGTTTTCTAAGTTATATGAAGCAACCGTTAACTTATCTTCTGTTTTCACAATCGTTGTTTTTTCTGGTGAAGCCTTACCTTTTGTGTGAGCTTTTTTCATCTCATCTAAGGAGACATAGATTTTAAAGTTTTGATATGAATAGCCCAACACACCAGTAATCGGTCCATTAAATTTATCTCCAGTAGCTACCTCAAAATCACGACCTGGTCCATTTGGCTCTAAACGGAATTGAATGCGATTTGGATTTTGCTTACCCTCTTCGTAAAGTACGCCACCATGAAGTGAGTTTGTTGGTGCACTTTCAAGTAGTGTAACTAGATCTCCATTTTCTTGTGGAGAGACAGCTTTCACATTACCAACTTGCACGCGCATTCCTTCAATACTTTCCCAGAAGTCTATTGCGTCCACTTTCGGATTGAAAACAGTTAAGTTATCACTATCAATTTTCTCAAAAGTCATTTTTGATTCATCAATGATGATTGGTGCAGGTAAAGCTACGCCAGTTTTAACTATCGTCACTTTTCCACCTTGATCATCGCGAACATTGATCTGTGTAGTTTTCAAATCCGTTGTTTGACGATCATCGTATCCGTCATATGCATATTCACTTACCTTCCCAGTAACCGATACTAAGTCTCCTACTTTAGCTGACAAAGATTTATTGCCACTATAAAGAAGAATTGCTTCAGAAGTGTTAGGGTTATTATCCACTAAATTATCTGGGGTTTGGATATGATAATAATATGATCCATTTAAGGTAAAAGAATATGTTACTACTCCTTGAATTCCTTCTACATTTTTATTGTCAAAGCTTGAAGAGTGTCCATCACCTTGGATATCATGAATTTGAAGACTATCTGTAATGACATATTCATATATCTTCACTTCACTTGAAGAACCATTTGCAGCAATTGCTACTGCTTTAAGTGTTGTATTTTTTTTAATTTCAATTGGTGAAGAATATTTTATGCTTTGTTTTGTAGGTACTGAACCATCTAATGTGTAATAAATTTCAGCATTTGCTGTTGTTGTGGACAGGGTTACCGTTGTGCCACCAACAAACGTTCCGCTTCCTGGATTCGCTTCAACTGGTTGTAGAATGGAACTATCTGAAACGATATCTTGTGCAAAACGTGGAATAACTTGATAATCAGCATCAAACTGTTGAACGATACCAGTAATTGATTCGTACTTTTTTCCTACACTCAAACCTAGTGAGTTATTTTCATCACGAACGATGAACTCTGTTTTTCCATCAGTTGCTGTATAGTTCCCTGCATTTACAGCTGTTAAAGTAATTTGTTTTGCTTGCACTAAAAGAGATTCATTGGCTTCATTCACTTCTGCTCCAGTTACTACTTTAGGAGTTGGAGCCCCAACATTTTCTGTTTTTTTGACAATAGTTGCTCCATCTAATTGAAGGAGACCTTTGAAATCTGCTAATTTACCAGTAAGCGTTACTTCGTCTCCTACTGTCACAGGAAGGCTAGTAGGTCGTACAGCAATACCACCTGTCGCATCTTGTACAGAGATAGTATTTTTCAAGTTTGCAGCTACTATTGCTTTAATCGTAACTGTTTCACCAATAACAGTAGCACGTGCTTCTGCTATTGATAATATTCCAGATTCACTCTTTACGGTATAAATAAATTCTGCAACTACACTGTCTGCTAGTCCTGCTTTTATAGCGATTGCTTTAATTGTTGTGTCTTTATTAATAACAATCGGAGTTACATATTTACTGCTTGAACTAGTTGGATTAGTTCCATCTGTCGTAAAGTAAATGGATGCTCCATCTGTCTTTGTTACTAAACTAATCGCTGTGCCTGCTGGAACACTCGAAGATGGTATAGAAACAGATACAGCTTCTACCTTATTTTCTACTGGAGGCTCTCCACCACCATCGACAAAAGAAATTGCTGTTGGTGTTTTTAAACCAGCATGATTGCCAAAGTATTTTTCAAGAGAACCAGAAATCTGCACTTTTTTCCCTAAATTCCCTGGTTTCGCTTTAAGTCCAAATTCTGCTCGATAGCTAGCAGTTAACTGAACGTAAATCATTTTTGATAAATCTGTTTCATTTGCGGAACTAGCAATAGCAAAGTTAACATCATCAGTAGCAGTCGGCGTTACCGATATTTCACTTTTTACATAACCAACAATATAGCCTTCTACTGATACGTTTTTCTTTCCATTTGAATCAAATTGAGCAATCGCCTGATCAACCGTTAATTCTCCCGCTGCAATAGCTGATTGAATATTCATCGGAGAAATTAAGCTGATAATCAAAAGAAATATTAAACCAATATGAAAGGTTTTCCTTTTATGATGTTTCATTATTTAGCTCCTATCACTTTTCAATTTTTAAAAGAATGCATACCATTTCTGGTTGCGTTTATAAAAATAGTCTTAAAGTTTCGTTTGCCCAGCTATACTCAAACCATTAAGATTGAAGACTTTTCCAACTAGTGACGAAATATCAAAGTCACCTTCTACTGTAATATTCTTAAATGAAATACTACCTGTTTGGATACCAATAATAGTTAAGTTTCCTTTGACAACAACATTTTCAAGTAAAGATACATCTTTAACTGATACTGTTACGTTCCCTTTATATACTTTTATAGCATCAGGTGTACCAGAGAAATCTCCTTCTGCTATAACACCGCCTGGTAATTCTGTATCGGGAGTTTGACCCGCTACATCAACAATACGACCTTCAATTTTAGTTGGAATAGAATCTTTTACAGATACTAAATGTTCTCTTAAATTTTCCCAATCTGATAGTCCTAGGTCAGTTGCACGACCTTTTTCATATGCTTTTTTAAGAACTTCATAGCCGTCTCCACCTTTAGCAGTGAATGCGTTTGTTGCAACTGTGTAAGTTTCAGTATCTAGGATTTGAGTATACGTATTATCTGCATTTTTATATGCAATTGAAACTACTCGTTCTCCTGTTGGTTTAGAAGAATTAAATTCTACTTTCGCACCTGATACATGTAAGAAACCGCCACTTTCTTTCGGATAATCTTTAAAACTAATTTCAAATGTAGCTTTTATTTCTGCACCTGTTAGATCCATTGTTGCTAGTGTGTTACCAAATGGAAGTACTTTTATAACACCACCTACTGTTATTGGACCTGCTGGAATAGAAGTTCTAATGCCTCCACCATTTTGGAAAGCCATAATTACATTTTTATTTTTTACATAATCTTTCGCTTTCGCAAGCATACCGTCTGTAATTATGTTTCCTAGGATTGTTTCATTGGATCTTACACTTGTGCCTGGAACATAACCTACATCAGTTACTCTTGGGCTTAAAAGTGCATTTTCAAGAGTTACTCCAATTTCCTTTTCATTAACAGCTTTAATTCGTTCCTTATAAGGTTTCAAGAGCGTAACTGCATCAGCGTCTTCAGCTTTATCCTCAGTCTTAATTAACTTTCCTTCATGTGTTACTACGACACCATTTTTATCAAATTCAACATCTAAAGTACCAAGGAAATCAGAATACTGATAAGCTTGTACAATAATTGTTTTATCTTTTGCATTACCTTTAATATCTTTATCTACAACAACAGGTACATTTAACTGTGTATGGCTGTGTCCCCCAACGATTATATCAATTCCAGGTACATTTGCAGCTAGTTCTTGATCATTGTCCACAGCAGGATTATCATCAAAACCAATATGTGTAAGTGCAACGATTTTGTTAATTCCCATTGCTTCAAATTCAGCAACCATTCTTTTTGCATCTTCAATATAGTTAGAGAATGTAATTTTCCCTGGACTTGAGATGTCTGCTGTTTCTGCAGTTGTTAGTCCAAAAATACCAACTTTTTCTCCGTTTATTTCTTTTACAATTCCTGTGTAAATATTCCCATTCTTAGGTTTTTCAGGATTTTCGGGAATCTTTGTATTAAACAACCCTGTAAATTTGTCATCTTTTGAAAAGTCTACGTTTGCAGATACAAACGGGAATTTTGCAGCTTCAATGAAGTCAACTAAAGCTTTATGCCCTTCAGGTGATGAACCAAGGTCAAACTCATGGTTACCAAATGTCATAGCGTCAACTTTCATTAGATTCATAAATTCTAAGTCGGCTTGGCCTAGGAATTCATTAAAATATAAAGTACCAGAGAAAACATCCCCTGCGTTTAATAACAATGCATCCGGTTTTAATGTGCGTACTTCTTTTACTGCTGTAACAAGCTTCGGTGCTTTATCGGTATTAGCATGTATATCATTTACATGCATGATAGACAGGTTGAAGTTTTTGGAACCAGTGTCACTAGCTACATCTACAATACGACCTTCAATTTTAGTTGGAATAGAATCTTTTACAGATACTAAATGTTCTCTTAAATTTTCCCAATCTGAAAGTCCAAGATCTGTTGCACGACCCTGTTCGTATGCTTTCTTCAAGACGTCATAACCGTCTCCGCCTTTAGCAGTAAATGCGTTTGTTGCTACTGTGTAAGTTTCAGTATCTAGGATTTGAGTATACGTATTATCTGCATTTTTATATGCAATTGAAACTACACGTTGTCCTGTAGGTTTAGAAGAATTAAATTCTACTTTCGCACCTGATACATGTAAGAAACCGCCACTTTCTTTCGGATAATCTTTAAAACTAATTTCAAATGTAGCTTTTATTTCTGCACCAGTTAGATCCATTGTTGCTAGTGTGTTACCAAATGGAAGCACCGTAATTACTTCACCCACCGTAATTGGACCAGCATTAATACCAGCTCTAATTCCTCCACCATTTTGGAATGCCATAATTACTTTTTTATCTTTTACATATGCTTTCGCCTTAGCAAGCATCCCATCTGTAATTAGGTTTCCTAGAATAGTTTCACTAGCTCTTACACTTGTGCCTGGCACATAACCTGTATCAGATGTTCTTGGACTTAATAGTGCACTAGCAAGTGTTACTCCAATTTCCTTTTCATTAACAGCTGCGATTTGATCCTTATAAGGTTTCAAAAGAGCAACTGCCCCAGCATCTTCTGCTTTATCTGCGGTCTTAATTAACTTTCCAGAATGCCCCACTATGACACCGGCTTTATCAAATTCAACATCTAAAGTACCAAGGAAATCAGAATACTGATACGCTTGCACAATAATTGTTTTATCTTTTGCGTTCCCCTTGTCATCCTTGTCTACTACTACAGGTACGTCTAGTTGAGTATGGCTATGCCCACCTACAATTACATCAATCCCTTTTACTTTTGCAGCTAGTTCTTGGTCATTGTCCATAGCGGCATTATCATCATAACCAATATGTGTAAGTGCAACGATTTTATTAATTCCCATTGCTTCAAATTCAGCGACCATTCTCTTTGCATCATCAATATAGTTTGAGAATGTAACTTCTCCTGGACTTGAAATGTCCTTCGTTTCAGCCGTTGTTAGTCCAAAGATACCTACTTTTTCTCCATTTATTTCTTTTACAATTCCTGTGTAAATATTACTATTCTTTGGTGTTGAAGAGACTTTCGTATTAAACAACCCTGTAAATTTGTCATCTTTTGAAAAGTCTACGTTTGCAGATACAAACGGGAATTTTGCAGCTTTAATGAAGTCAACTAATGCTTTATGCCCTTCAGGAGATGAACCAAGGTCAAACTCATGATTACCAAATGTCATAGCATCTACCTTCATTAAATTCATAAACGCCAAGTCAGCTTGTCCTAAGAATTCATTAAAATATAAAGTACCAGAGAAAACATCTCCTGCGTTTAATAACAATGCATCCGGTTTTAATGTGCGTACTTCTTTTACTGCTGTAACAAGCTTCGGTGCTTTGTCCGTATTAGCATGTATATCATTTACATGCATGATCGACAGGTTGAAGTTTTTGGAACCCGTGTTACCACCGCCATTATTACCTCCACTGTTTCCGCCACCTGTCGAAGGAGGTGTAGTTGGTGTTGTTGGAGTTGTTGGAGTTGTTAGATCGACTCCTGCCGTTTTTGCTACATCATTTGCTTTTTCAAGTAAATCTTTAACCATTGGTAATGAACTAGTAGAAGGTAATTGAGAAATCAAAGATTTAATCGATTCTAATACTTTAATAGCTTCTTCTTTTTTCCCTGAAGCTAATAAAGTTTCCGCCTCTTTTACTTTCATATAAATAGTTACCGGAACGATTAACTGATCACGTTTTAAATTGGCCGGTTCTTTATATTGATCTAACAATAAATCTCTTGCTGCTTTACCTGAAAAACGATAAAGAATGGCAGTACGAGTTTTCAACTGAACAGATAACTTATGATATAAAGTTTCCACTTTCGCCCAGTCTTTTGCTTCCTCCGCTTTTTTAATATCCGACATAATAGGATTTAAGTATTTGTCAGCATAATTGTAAGCATCAATATAAGGAATAATCCCCTTAGTTATTCTTTCATTATATAAATCGTCTAAATCTTTTAACAAAGTATCTTTGTTTTTTTCATTTGACTTCATTATTGCCGTTTTAGCTTTTTGATAATTTACTTTAGCTGTATTCAGTAAAGGGTACAAAGAACTACTTGCTGCAATTTTTCCATTTTGAGATGGAACAACATAGGCATATGATGCATTCTTCATATCCTTTCTTGCCTGGTCCACCAAATCTTGCAAAGAATTGGTAGCGTAACCAACATTGTTAGAAGCTATCAAGGAAGTTGCAAGCACTGTAGCCATTACAGACTTTTTAATCTTCTTTTTCATAATTTTCCTCCTAATATCAATTTAATTTACTAGAATCACATCAATAAATTTCCAGTGATATGCAAAAAACAGATTAATATGACTCTAATTTTAAACATACCATGGAATAATATGAAGTTCAATTAATTAATTATTAAATTTTGGTAATTTTCTATTTTTGTTTCTTTACATTAAAAACATACGGAGAGATAAGATGCCTTCCTACTTTTAAAAGCGAACAAAGAGTCAATTTCATCCTCTCAGCGCTTCATTATTAATGGATACTATTTATTTTTCTCAAGTTCCACATATTATAATCACGCCACCATTGATTCATGTACATTGTGAACAGTCAAAGTAAAAAACAATCAATATCAAGCCTTTGTAAGATTAAAGGCACAACTAATAATCCTTAACCAGAGTCCCTCTATATCTAGAACAAACCTTAAAGATAATATCCTATATTCAAATTCATATACTTAACTCAAAAAAAATGCTATTTCACTTTACATTCCAAGTGAAATAGCATTTAAACTTAATTGACCCAAAATTGTAGCTTACATAGGGACTCCTTTAAATTACAACCTGCAAGCAGCAATGGGATTAGCTCTGATAAAGAATTGAAAATCTCCAAAGGGTAATTTGTATTATTTGCATACCTTTTGTATGTTGTTATTTCTTTGTTTCTAACATACGACGAAAACTAAAAGACTCCCACGGTTTTATATGGTCTAGTAGAAAAAGCTCCTCCGAAATTACTTTGCCTACTACATTTGTGCATCCTGCATTTGGCATAGACTTCCGTGCTACTTGCAGCTCTCCCTTATAACGTATATCCAAATCGTTATCTATCGTAACATCTCCTGCGACTATTTCATTTGTATCATGAGCCGGGAAGGAGTTCTTTTTATATTTCACGCGAGATTGAGTACTTCGAATTACATATGCTGATACGTCCCCACGATTAAAATGTGGCTCATCAAACATTACTCTTTCTTCTAACTCATTCATTTGCAGAGAAGTTACTACCGCTAACTCTAGCTTATGTCGATTTAAACTCCCCAATGCTTTTAACTCATCCTCGGAGGCATACATATTACCAATGATTAAATCGTCTATTAAACCTGTATGCCATAAATCTTTTGCTTGAACAGCTATGGGTAGATGACGATGTTCTTCTAATGTAGGCAAGCCATTTAGAGTAAGTTCCCACGGCCCAAATTTGGCATGTTGAGAGGAAATCATGGCTGCTGTATGAAGTTGATTGTCTTTAAAGAGCTTGGAAGCCTTTAAAAAATGCGGTCGAGAAAGTCCTGTATATTCTCTAGGGTAAAAATTATGGCACCCAATAATATTTTCTCTATTCGGTTGATACGATAAAATATTCTCCACATATTTTGTACCATTACTAATATTCAATTCTACTTTCATATTAGAAGCGTCCAATGACATGAACGCCTCTTCTTGACCAGTGAATCCCATATCTAAGCGAAGTGCATCTAGACAGTAATGTTCCTTAAAATAACCGATATCACGAAAAGTTAAGCTTAGTGCCTCAAATACTTCCGGAGCGATGTCGGCAGTAATTTCACAGCCAAGCTGTTGCGCAAATTGATTGATTTCTTGTAGTTTCTTTCTTTCCAAGTCATTCTTTATGGACAGTAAGCAAGTAAAAATACGATCGAAGCCGTTGTCATACGCTAGTTGAATGTATTCCTTCATTTCTTCCATTGTGCTATGTTGCGGATAAATGGATATTCCTAGTCTTCTCATTAAAAACCTCCGTGCTTCTGCTATTTTGCTTCCTTCATTTTTGCTGTACGATTTGCCATAGCGACAAATGGTAAATAGATGCAAACAGAAATCACGATTAATACGAAGCTTAGTACTGCTCCTTGCCAAGACTGCGTGACTAAGAATCCATTAATAATAGGAGGCGTTGTCCAAGGGATTGCAATTGTTGCTGCTGGAACCATTCCCCACTTTGTCACAAAATAGGCAATCGATACATTAATCATAGGTGTAAGAATAAACGGAATAAATAATATCGGATTTAAAACAATTGGTAACCCGAATAGCAACGGTTCATTAATATTGAAAATCCCTGGAGCTGCGGATAAGTTTCCAACAGTCCTATATTGCTTATTCTTTCTGCCGATTATGAAAATAGCGATAATTAATGCAATTGTTGTACCAGCTCCACCCATATTAACAAAAGCATCAAAGAATGGCTTATTAATAATATAAGGTGCTACATCTCCAGCTGAAATTGCAGCAACGTTGGCTTCAATTGCTTGCAAGTTAATCGACTGCATAAATGGATCGATTATGTTACCACCATGAATACCGAGTGTCCATAAGAATGCTGGAATAAAAGCAAGGATTAGTGCTGCAGCCCATGTATTTGTTAAGCCCATAAATGGCTCTTGAACGGTCGAATAAAATGATCCAATAATATCAGGAATAGTGAAACCTGCAGAAATGATTGTACGAACTAACGCAAATAATGCAACCGTAATCATGGCTGGTAGTAAAGCCGCAAAAGATTTCGAAACCGCTGGTGGTACACTATCTGGCATCTTAATCAATAGTTTCCTTTTACCGGACAAACGAGAGAACACTTCGGAAGATAATAAAGCAATAATAATGGCTACAAATATTCCGCCCGTTCCAGTTGTTAACCCTGATAAGCCGCCTTCACCAAAAGTACCAAATGTCAGATAGCTCGATAATCCGATAACCCCTGCTGACAGACCATCTTTGTCATAGCTTTTCGCTAAATGATAAGCAATGGAGAAAGCTAACAAAAGGGAAATTATCCCGAATGTTGCACCCCACATATTCCCTCCCCATTGCGTCCAAGTTCCATGCTCCCAAATAGAATCTAGTGCTTTTTGATAGAATTTGATCGGTAGATTGTTTATTAGAACTGCTAGTGATCCAATAATAGTAAGTGGCATTACGGTGATAAAACCATCTCGAATGGCTACTAAATGCCGTTGATTACCAATTCGTGCAGCTACCGGAACAAACTTCTCCTCTAAAAAACGGAACATTCCAACTCTCCTTTTTCTATTTTTTCTTATATGTCAAACACCACAATATAATGGTGTTAATGACCTTATAATCGTTCATATAATTCGATCATTTCATTTGCTATATCACGAAAAGTAATCGCATTCATTAAGTGATCCTGTGCATGCATTAGCAACATTGTTACTTCTACTTTTTCTCCTCTAGCCTCTTGCGTCAGTAGAGTAGTTTGAGAGTGGTGTGCTTCTACCAGTGACTGATTTGCTATTCCCATTTTTTTCTTAGCAGCATCGATATCACCTTTTCTTGCTAGTTGAATTGCCTCCACACAGTCGCTTTTTGCGTTACCACTATGCAATATTAACCCCATTATGGATTGCATATATACTAAGTCTTCCATATGACACACCCCTTATCTCATTAGGTCTATTGCTTGCTTTAAGACATTAGCGCCGTTCATCATTCCATAGTCTGTCATGTTGATGACCTCGATGGGGATATTCTTTTCTTTATATTTCACTTCGAATGCACCCTTTAAATAGCGCACTTGGGGACCAAGTAGCAATACATCTACATGTTTGTTTTGTATTATTTTATCAACCTCACTTTCTGAAATAGCAAAGATATCCGTTTCTATATTTTGCTCCTTTGCAACTTTTTGCATTTTTGCAACTAGCAAGCTGGTACTCATCCCCGCTACGCAAACTAACATAATGTTTTTCATTTTTTCATTCCCGTCCTTCCATGTAATCGCTGTGAGTGCACTTTTATTGATTACTAAAAAAAAAGATAAATACCTTTCCATAATGGATGAAAATGTAATAATACGTATTGATAAGATATGATACTTTCCTACTAAACTTTCCTCTATTAAGTTCATAATCCCATGTTTATTTATTCAAAAAAATATTAACATGCTTCCCCTAATCTTTCCGATAAAATTACCTCTGTAATCTTTCTGATAACCTCATCTTCATCCACACCTTCTGCTGAGATAGTGATAACTGCTCCTGGACCAATTCCTTGTGACATTACCCCCATGATAGACTTTAAATTTACGGATTTTCCATTATACGAAAGTTGCACATTCGATGTATAGGGTGTAACAGCTACAACCAATAAAGTAGATGGCCTAGCATGTAATCCTTCTGGCGTGGTGATTTTAAAATTTTTCTCCATTTATTAATTCCCCTCTATTATTAGTCAAAGTTAATACGCATTTTAGATGAATTTATATTGAACCGTGCGACATATCAATTCCTTTCCACATTCAAATAGATTCACTTACCTATCATTTCCGAAAACTATATTGCCTCTTCTAATGGTTTTTGGACATGTAAAACTTTGTCCAGAATAACTAAATCTGCATCATACTCTTTTGCAATATAGCCTTTATTAGAAAGGTTCAATTGTTTAGCAACGTTAGCTGAAGATATTGAAACAAGTCCCTACCAGGAAAACCTAGTGACGTTTTGAATATTACGAACAGCTTGATCCATTGTTTATACGCTGCCAGCTAGAGCGCCAGCAGATAGATGTTCACCATTTTCTGTCACATGAATTGTCTGCCCACCTAAATCATAGTTTCCGTACGGTAGGCCTTTTGCTCGCATAGCATCGGTAATTGAAATGATGCGAGACGCCTTTTTCAAACGATATGCAATTTTCACAGCATCTGGATGACTATGAACAAAGTCGACAACAATTTCCGTTTTAACCTTAACTTTGAGTAAAGCTCCCCCAACGACTTCCATTTCACATTGGTGAAATGGACGCATTTGGTTTATAAATGAGTACACTGCTTCGCACCAAGTTGGACCACTCTTCCCACTTCTGTTGCAGTAGCATCTGAGTGCCTAATAGATACAAGAACATTCTGTCTATTAAGTTCTTTTATAAAGTAATATCCATTTGTTACTTCAAGCGCGACCGTTATTTGTTTGATAAGATTGCTACTTAATTGTTGCCAGTAGTTTAATTGGTCAATAGAAGGTTCCATTATATGCTCGATTGGTTGTGCTCCAGCCCACTTTTGGGATATAAATGAACTACTAGGTGTACACTTATTAGTTCAGCTTCCGCTGCATTATTTCCGTAAATACGAACATTTGCTTAAACAAGTTCGATTCAATCAACGGCTTGAGTCATCGTAGTTTCTAAAAAAACTTGTTGTTCCTTCTTTTACTAGTGATCGAGCCATTCCTCTTAGCGCTTCTTCCCTAGCATCCATCGTGTCAAATCCATACACATGCATATCAATGAAACGAGGAAATACAATTCATTCTTTAAAAGTCCCATCAATTTGTCTGTCTGATTTCAGTAATAACTTTTCCTTTTTTTCATCTCTCCATTTTTTGCAAATAAATTACCTATAAATTCTGCTTGATCAAAATTAACAATAGTTACATTTGAAATAAGTTTATTTTGTTCACTATCATCAACTCCTATAAAACAAAAAAAGTTTGGTTCTCCTGTTTAGAAACGATGGTATAGTAGTTGTCTATACCATTTATAAGCGTTTTTATAGTAATATGTTTTGCAGGATTTACTTATGAACTCTCTTTATCGCCAATCCTTTTTAAACAATCTATTTGAAAAACGATGATGTAATTTATCTTTTCTTCAAATATTTACGGTGGGCTTTGGATTTTAAATCTGGGGCTACATTATTACCCGGGGAATTTTGGTGCATGTGACGGTTGTTTGTCAGTCACTTTTATAAAATAGGTAAAGAATAGATGCATTTGGTCTGGTTAATGAGAGAAAGGATACTGTCCTAATTGTTTAAAAGCGGACGAAGATACAATCTCGTCCGCTCAACACTTCTTATGAAAGGATACAACCTATTTTTTAATGCCACACAGGGTCCTTAATAAAAAATATCAGCCAAGGAATCAAATTCGACTGTTTGTTATTTTCCATTTTTTCAGAACATTGATACTAAGATCCCCCTATAATAACTTAACATGACTATATTCCCATTCTTAAGATTGTCTTTTCTCAACAATACAAAGTTTCCTGTTTATCCACAACATATTTATACATAAGTGTGATATCAGTCTTGTTCTCGAGATTTACAAAGCCAAGTCTATTATAAAAGTCTATTTCCATGTGGTCATTCGTTATTAGCATGATCAATTCTACATTTAAAATTGCCAGTTGCTGCATCATCTTTTCTACAAACGCTTGTCTTAAACCTTTTCCCCGCCACTCTTCTTTCATATTGATAAAATGAGCAGTCGCTACTAATCCGCGCATATATTCTATGTCACATAAGCTCTCTAAGTTTGTCAACGCATGATATAAATCCAACGAAATAGAAACTGCATCATCGCAAACTTCCGAATATGAACTCTTAACTGGATTAAATAAATAGATTGATGCTTGTCCTATATTAATTGCTTGATCCGAACCTTTTGGATAAATGATGCACTTAGCATGTACATTGAATAAAGAAGTCCCCTCTTCCATATCTAAACTAAAATCAACATAAACGTTTATATCTTCCAATTAAAATTCCTCCGTTTAATGAAAAAAAGATAACTAATACAACAAAATTGCATTAGTTACTTCCCCACATTTTACTTTTTTATAGTATTTTTCAATACATACTACAATTGTATTGAATATAAAGTAATATTAACAGGGACAAAGGGTTGGACTAAACGACTCATTATGGAAAGGTTTTTTTGTATAAAAAAAAGAGAAGGTTTTGTATATCCCCTTCTCTTTCTATTATGAAGAACTTCTAATATCCAAGAGCTAAAGAACGTACCAATGCTATACGTGAAGTAATGATAGTGACTGTTGAAAATACTGTAGAATTTTGTTCAATAAAGGGACAAGTAATAAAAGAAATTATCCATTTATGCATATCCTAAAGATTATTTCGAGTAAATCTAGTATATTTGAAATGCAAAAGGTATTTTAATCACAATTTATTAAGTAATTTGTACTCTACTTTAAATAGATACAATAACTTAATTGTAGGATGGAGGAAACCGTTCAATCAATAGAAACTATTATAAATTGCAAACAAAGTAGCCCAATTTAGACTAAGTATTGTTTTTTATTTTGCTCGATCGCTTGAATGTAAAAAGGAAGTTCTAGGAATTGAAAGATAAACAAAGCTTGTTGATACACTTCTTTTATTTCTGCGAATGGAGCAGTTTTTTTTTCTAAGCATTGGCCCTTATAGTATAAGAATTGGCCAGCTAAAAAGATAAAGGTTGTTTCCTTTGATTTTTTGATCCCTTGATTTGCAGTCTCTAAAGCACCTTCAATGTCATTTAGATCATATAATGTTTTACATTTATTAAATAAAACCGTAATGAGAGTTTCATGAATTTTATTATCACTATAGCTTTTATGCATGTGCTCTTTTAGGATTTTATTATAGTAATACAGGCTTTTATGACTTTCACCAATTTCGCCGTATACATTTGCAATTGAATTGTTAATTTTTATATGCAAGAAACGGAATTGGATGGTTGTTTGGTTTGAAGAGTTTAAAATATTTTTTATACTATTTATGCATTCTTCAGGTGATAAAATTTTTAAGGCGTAACGAGCTATATGTAAAATGTACTCCAGATAAAAGCTTAACCAAATATTATCTGAAGCTATTTTATTTTTATTAATAATCGAAATAACTTGTTTATAATTATGCTCTTTTAAGTGAAGTTCAATATCTTTTATTAAATTTTCACTTTCTAAAACATTTTTATGAAATAACATTTCGATTAAATACTCAATTGGGACTTGTAGCGCCAAAGCAATCTTTAATAATGTATCTATTGCTGGATACACCTCTCCAGCTTCAATTCGACTAATGGTCGACTGTGTACAAATATTCTTTGCGAGCTCCTTTTGGGACATACCCAATTCTGCTCGAAGTTTACTAATCTCTAGACCTAAGTATTTCATTTCCAAAAAAATCACCCCATATTATAGAAAAAGGACGGTAAAAAAACATGAAAAAATTATCTATTATATTATTAATCGTATTAGCAGTTGCACTTTACCCGAATGTTAGCAATGAATCAGCTAAATCAATCAACAACCCAATTACTACATTAGATCTTCCTTATATCCATTAATTTAATCAAAATCCAATAAAGTTATCATTTCTTTAATTTTATTGGATTTTTCTAATAGTGCAAGAGCGAAACTAAAAAACGAGGTGAAGGACGATGAAATCTAAAGCCGTAGACTACGAAGCTAGATTGAATTCACTGAAATTAGACCTTACATATGTAATTGCACGGAACGAATTAGAATTGTATTATCAGCCTAAAGTGTCAGCAGAAACCAATCGAATTATTGGTGCAGAAGCTCTTTTAAGGTGGAATCATCCAAAGTGGGGAATTATTGGTCCCAATGAATTTATTCCTTTAGCAGAAAAAACGGGATTTATAAATGAAATTGGGAAATGGGTCAAAAAGAATGCATGCCGTCAAAATAAAGTTTGGCAAGATGCTGGACTACTGAAAATTCCAGTTTCCATCAATTTATCTGCTTCTCGTTTTTTAGAAAGAGATCTTATTACCCATGTGATGGATACTTTAAAAGAAACGAAACTAGATCCTCAATACTTAGAAATCGAAATAACGGAAACATTACTATTAGAAAATGAAGAAGTAGTTTTCTCCGTCTTAGATGAGCTAAGAAATTTAGGCATTAAAATCGCACTTGACGATTTTGGTACTGGCTATTCTTCTCTCGCATCGCTAAACAGATTTAAAGGAAAAATAGATATACTTAAAATTGATCGTTCCTTCATTCAAGGCTTAAGTAGCTCGCTTGAGGAGGACTCCAACTTTATCGTAAAAATGATTATCCAATTATCTCATCAATTGAAGATGAATGTTATCGCAGAGGGTGTTGAAACAAATGAACAGCTTGCCGTGTTACAGAAGTATAATTGTAGCATGATTCAAGGTTATTTGTTCTCTAAACCTATTCCCGCTGATGAATTTGTTAAACTACTAAAGAAAGATAATTTAGAACCGCTTGAATATAGTATTTAGACGGAAAATCTATATTTTGCATGCTATTCGTTTTTTCGTCTAAATTATATATTCCCACTTTCACATCAAAATCCTCGAATATTTGTAAATTAGAAAGCGTTGATTTTTTTCCTTGGTAACATAGTCATAGAATATTAAACAATGCTTTTTTGTGTATATTGAAAGTTTATACAGTTTACTCTCCACCTCGATATCATCATTTCTTTATGTCAGACTCAGAATAATAATTGCGGCATCTAGTTTAAAGCGTATCCCAGGGAAGAGCAACCAATTCCGGGATAAAACCAACCATTCCTACATAAAATATGTTAACTTTATGAGAGATAACCGACTATTTTAGCGGTCTTGGATGTACTACTTCTTTCATGGAAATCATCCATCAAGGTTAGCACATCTGAACATGGATAACATTCGGATAAAATCTGCTAAAGTGATTCCCCTCATTAGGTGTGGTTTGTTGAGCAAAATATAAAACTCCTACACATTATCTTTCATGTGTAGGAGCTGCTAATTGAGAAGAATCCAGTTTCAAATCAACTAATATAGGTTACTAGTTTACTTCTTCTTGCTTAAGCCCACCATATTTTCTGTTCCTTTTTTGATAACTTTCAATAGCATCCATTAAGCAAGATTCATCAAAGTCTGGCCAAAGAGTATCCGTGAACCAAAATTCGGTATACGCAAGCTGCCAAAGCATAAAGTTACTTAAACGAATTTCACCACTAGTACGAATAAGTAAATCTGGCTCGGTCAATTCGTTAGTCATTAAATGACTACTAACTAATTCTTCTGTAATTTCATCACTGGAGATCGACCCCTGCTGTACTTTGTTTACAATTTGTTTAACGGATTGAACAATCTCATCTCGACTGCCATAGTTGAATGCAAAATTTAAAATAAGACCATCGTTATGTAAGGTTTCTTCTATTGCATTCGTGATCGCTCTTTTAGTATGTTCAGGAAGGAGTTCGTGATTACCTATCATCGTTACTCGAACATTTTGCTCTATTAACTCTGGTAAATACTTACCCAAGAGCTCTTCTGGTAAACGCATAAGATAATCTACTTCTTTTTTAGGCCTTCTCCAGTTTTCCGTAGAGAATGCATAGAGGGATAAGGTTTTAATACCAATCTCATTTGCGAACTTGGTTATTTTCTTGACCGTTTTCATCCCTTCGTAATGACCAGCAATCCTTGGTAAAGTTCGTTTAGTAGCCCATCTACCATTTCCATCCATAATAATAGATATATGAGATGGCAACTGTTCTAATTGGGATAGTTCTTTTCTTTTTATAAGCTCACTATTTAAAGCTGGTTGCTTTTTACGGATAAGCTTGCTTAGCATACTTTTACCCCACCTTATACCTTTTCCAGTAATATATATTAATATTACCAGAAAATCCTGTACAATACTTTATAAAATTCGACAGCTAATTACAATATAAGACTCTTTTTATATTTTCAGAATTATACAAAAAAGTTTTACACAAGACCATGTTTTAATGAGTAATTCATAAATCAAAACAAGCAGCCTAAGTTTTCACTCTGACCACTCCTCATTGAAAAGATAAATTTCCCCATCTTCTTATAGTGCATAACTCGTCTAATATAAGGACATGTTGCTTTAAAAGTTAGCAAACACCATCACTTAAAGGTCCACGCTTTTCCTCTATTGCAAGCAAAAAACACTAGATTATCAGGCTGTAAGTCGTTCTTTTAAACTGATGTTCTCTTAAGAGATACTCTGAAATACTCCTCATTTTCAGAATTGCTGGAACAGCTTTTCTATAATGGTTATAGATCTGGCAGGTGCCTGTCTAACACAGGGACTGGTTTTTAAATACCTCCTACACATTAACCATTCAAGTGCAGGAGGTATTCTTGGATAAGAAGAATCTTGAATTGTAATAAATTAGCAGAATAGCGTTTAATTGTTTTTAACACACTTTTTCCACAGGGATGCTTTTAGACTTCGGTAACAATATTTCCACGCTTGTCCCTACATTCACTTCGCTTGTGATATGGATAGATCCTTTGTGTGCTTCGATGATGCTATAGCTTACGGTCATTCCTAAGCCAATTCCATTTTCTTTTAAGCTGTAAAAGGGATCACCCATGTTATGTAAATCAGCTTCTTCCATTCCACAGCCATTATCCTCAAACTTAATAGCTAAATAATTCTCATTCTTTTCATATATCGTGATGTTAACTTCGCCATCTGTGGAGATTGCCTCTAGTGCATTTTTTAGAATATTTATAAAAACTTGTTTTAGTTTATATTCATTGCAATCTGTATCAAATTGTTCTAGGTCAATCATGTTTAATCTCTTGCTTTGTTGGGTTGCTTCCATTGAAAACAATTGTACGACATCTCTTACAATGGCATTTATGTTTTGGTTAGTCAAAACAATATCAGCTGGTTTCGCAATCATTAATAGTTCGTTCACAATACGATTTATTCGATTTATTTCGTCCATTAAGATATCCATATGTTCGTCAAGATTTATTTTTTTTGCTTGACTCATTTGCATATAACCTTGAATGATAGCAAGAGGGTTTCGTATTTCATGTACAATACCTGCAGCTAATTCCCCTAATGCAGACATTTTTTCTGATTGTCTTAACTTGCTTTCTGCTTCTTTTAAAGAGGTAATATCTCTTCCAATGACAACCAATCCTTTTCTCGAACCGTCCGTATTAAAAATAGGCACTTTGAATGCATCGAAAAATTTATCTGAACCATCTCGCAAAGGGATTGTCTCTTCACAACGACTTATCTTTCCTTCCTTCCACGCTTCTTCATCCGTGCCGATACAGTATATTAGAGCATCATGATAGAAGTCTGTATATTCCGCCATCTCTTTATCTGTCTTACCTTTATAATCAATACCCTCCAGTTCGAATAACTCTGAACCAAACTTATTTATTTGCAGCAACTTTCCTTCCCCATCTTTAAATAAGACAAAGTCAGGCATTGCATCAATTAACAACGAGAGCTTCTCTTTTTCCTCTTCGATTTGTTTAGTGTCCCTTAGATTTTTTATCAAGACAAACAAAAGTACCGCGGTGAGGATAACGAATAACAAACCTTTAAATTTATCCATTAAAATAGCCTTTTCATCAGAAAAGTTAGAAATACTTATTAAATAATCTGTACCGATAATCCAAATCGGCCCTATAATTACGTATAAAAATGGTATTATCCGGAAAATATCCTTATTAGGTTTCATTTTCTATCCCCTTGGCATGATTCATACATCTATATGATATTTAGTTATATTGTCACATATAATCCTTGATTGAGCAACTTCACTTCTGTTGATCATTTGATGGTTGGGCACCAATAAACCCTAATTTTAGAGTAAAGGCTTAAAAATGAAATACAACCACCTCCTACCCTTTATTCACTCAAGTCTAGAAGGTATTATAAGTTATAAAGTATTTTGAATTTTAATGCATTATTAGAATAATGAGGAATTTTTTCAAACGCTTTTTTAGTTACAACATCGACTGGATAAATCAAAAAAAATATTCTAGTTTATTGTTTTTCACTCCCTTCATATCGTCCTCTGGCTTCCCATCTCCTAATAAAATCATATATAATTTTATTTCAAAGGGGCCAATAGTTATGAAATTTGAAATGACGAAGAATGGATTTGTTACAGAAACTGCCTTCGGAGAGTTGACAATTTCCGGAAACGACGAGTATGGGTTCAGACCTTATCAACTGCTTGTTTCTTCTCTTGCGGTATGTAGTGGGGGTGTGATGCGGAACATCCTAGAAAAAATGCGTATGCCTGCTGAAAACATTACCATTGAAGTCAAGGAAGTAAATCGAAATGCGGAGATAGCGAACAGGGTGGAAAAAATTCATCTTCATTTTATCATTGAAGGGCCAGAAATTAACCCATCTAGAATGGATAAGGTTTTAGAATTGACAAAGAAGAACTGCTCAATGGCACAATCTGTCATTGGTTCAATAGAACTCGTTGAAACGTATGAACTAAAAGAGTAACGTGTTAAAAAAGGAGTAAATCCCATATTCAATTGGATTTACTCCTTTTTTTGTGTGGTTGGAAAAAGGTAGTCAGTATTTGTCGTTTATTTCTGTATATATTACAGACAAGCAAAAAATACTATGAGGGCTAAAGCAATGAAAACTTTATTTAGTTACCAGAATAGTCTTTAAAGTATGTCCAGCACAGGGAAATGCGCCTCCTACTAGTCGAATGTCACTTAATATTGGAAAATGTCGAAAATTTTTTATTTATTTATCCCTACCTATATAGTATATTTGTAATACACAGAAATAAAATTTTACTTCTTATATTTAAATTCTAGTTCAAATGACTAAAAATAGTGAAGTTTTAATTCATTACCTAGTAGAAAAATAATAGAATTGGGGTTATCCATGAGAGATGATCAAAGTATCATTAAGAACAAAGAAATATTTTCAGCTATTTTCTTCAGTTTAATAGCAGTTGGAGCAACCACTTCTTTATTAATACTTATAAAAAACTTGGTATCATTTAATTTTCTTGTATTAACCTATCCAGTCGTCGTGTCATGTATATACGTAATATTAAGCAAGAAGGTGGAGAATGGAATTACTATTCTTATTAGCAATACTATTTCATCCTATGGAATCTCCTGTTTTTTCGTTTTTGTGATAAATAAAATGAACATCCTTTCCACCTTTAGTATCTATAATGGTATCTTAGCAATTACCTGGCTTTGTACTATTGGTATTTCGTTATTATTTACTAGTATCCCTTATTCAGGATTCCAGTTAGGTTACCAACGTTTCCTTCAAGAAAAGAATGGAATTCAAAATGATATTCACATACTTAAACGGAATGTGACGAATGTAGATCAGTTGAGTGATGAAGATATACTCCATTTAATCAATCCGTTAAGAGCCATTAAAATGGAAAAGTACATTACAAGAGTATTACCCGGTGTTGTTACTAGATACAATTTGCACGAGAAACGTAAAGAAATGAAAGTCAACACATGGTTCCTTGTTTTTTGTGCAACTCTTTTGTATACTGTTTTTTCTTTGAATGTATATAAAGCACCTACCAATAGTTACATATTTGGATTATTAATAGGAGCTTTTGTTTATTGTCTACTAACTTATCGAGTAGTTAGCATAATCTTAAATAAAAATATGGTCAAATATGTAAATAACAAAATTATTTATCCGTTTAATAAGTTAAACGAAGAAAGAAACGCACTTATTAAAACGTTAAAAGAAAACCTTCTTGATAGAGGGAATACACAATTGACTCAAGAAGATTTTGAACGGTTGTATTTAAACAATATAGAAAATAGGAAATCAAAACTAGATACCCCGCATGATCTAACTATCCAAAACGTCTAGAATATGAAAAAGACCTTTTTGAAATGCTGCCTCTATTAGGCTACACTTCAAAAAGGTCTTTTTTCTTTAGCTCTCATATAGGGGATGCAAATGCTCTCTAACTTTTGACCATCACTAGACTATTTGGTAATGCCTCACACTCTTCTTGAAAACGCATATTCCAGTATCCTAACTCGTCTTCTTTACAAATGCTTCCCTTGTTTTAAATAAACCTGTGGGTGTGAAATAATAGGCACATTCTCGTTAGATTGTAAGATATGAATCATAATAACGATAGACCATTAATACATTAGACATTTAAAGCCTATTTTTTGGAATGACCAAGCTGTTTAGATCGTCTATTCTCTCCATAGATTATATATTACATTACGTGGAACAAGGCCCTCTTACGTGTCGGAAAAGAGCTTTCTAATTGTTTCCTCATCTTTACTCCAGATATATTCTCTTTCTAAGTGAAGTGCAGGATACAAGAAATTCTCCTCGTCATGCCGTTTATCCCACTTCCGCCATGATAAGTCTATTTGCCCTGAATGTGTAAGTAACTTATCAAATTTAGTATCTTCCACAAATGCATCAAATCCAAATATCTCACCTAGATTAGCAAAATAATCTATTTCTCTTTTTGTAAACATGGAACAATTATGTGCGGAAGATAGATTTAGTCTTCGGTAATTTCGTACGTATCCTTCAAAGAATTGCATGTGATGAAAATATTGTTTCCTCATTAACCTTTTTTCCTTCTTCTTTATAACTCCTAGATCCAACATCTTGTGTCAGACTCATTGCCTTCAAAATTGACATAAGAAACACACGGACAAACTAAAGAAACTAGCTCGTGGATATACATAATATGCTTATCTTTTGTGGGATGTCATCCTAAAAAAGGTTAAAATCCTCTTTTTGAAAGTGAAATTTAATTAGTCCATTAGACTTGCTTTAAATTAGTAGAATTCTAAGTTTTTAAGTGCTATCGATATTATTTCTGGAAGTGCCCGATGTCCATGTTCTTGCATCTCAATATTAATCTGCTCTCCACTTCCCATGATCGCACAAAGATCCATAGAAGAAGCTTTGTCATTTGAATGCATCATCTGAAAGTTTGTATTTCTAATTTCAACGGATATAATTTTGTCTTCCAATACCGCATTTAGTAATTCACGTAGTAAATGATTGCTTCTCTTACTTCCAAAAAAAGGTCTTAAATACAAAATCATTTCGAAGATTCAAAAGTTCTTCCGTATATTGACTCTTTCTTCACGAACCAAGCTAACCAAAACCATCATCTCCTCTCTCTTTATTACACTACAGAACACAAGTTTCCTATTCATCGGCATTACTTCAACCTAATTGCTCAGCTAACTGGGAAACCTAATTTGTTATCTATATACTGTAATAATGCAACGCAGTCCTCAGTGGGCTATGCACGTCATTAAAAAAAAATCTCTCCTACACTTTATTTATTCAAGTGTAGAAGAGATTCTTGGATAGGAAGAATCTTGAATTGTAGTAAATTGTCAGAATGTAGAATCATTCCTTACATTAGGACTCTTTTTTTACTTTTGAAGTGTCGACTATTATCAGAATAGTGTATAATTGTTCTTACACTGGGACAGGTCACAATTTTTTTAAAAAAAATAACAACTCTACTTAGTTTTTAGGCTAAAATATATATTATCTATAAGGACTTAAGGAGGAGAATATGAATACAACGGAACCATACTACATTATTGAATCTAAGAGATTGTGCATAGAGGCTGGGATGGATCCAAATGAAGTATCAAAACCAAAGAATCATTTAAACGAAGTAGAGTTTGATAAGAAGAGAAAATCATATAGTGAAATACTGTCAGTTGTGAGTTTTTTCTCAAATAAGCTACTGGATTCCTTAAAAGGCACTCCAATACTTGTGGTTGTTTCGGATGCAACTGGTTACCTTCTTGAAATTGAAGGAGATGAAACTATAAAGTCTACCATCGAACAATTCGGGATTATTCGTGGCAGCCAATTCACCCAAGTTGATACAGGAACGAATGTTATTAGTCTAGCTTTGCAGCAAAAGCACCCAATCAGTATTATTGGAGATCAGCATTTTCATACGTTTCTTCATACCATTGCTTGTTACGGGACTGCATTTCACTATACGGATGAAAATAACTTGCTTGGTAGTGTGTGCATCATGATGCCCATCCAGTTTCAGAATGCACTTTTCTTAACGATGCTAACTCAGGCGGTTGACTCGATTGAAAGAGAACTACTATTAATAAAACAAAATAAAAAGCTTAATATTATGAATCAGATTATGTTAAGCAGGACTAGAAATGGAATTGTTATAACGGATGAGAAAGGGATTACTACTGAGTTTAATCGTTTTGCCCAAAAAATATCGAATAACAGTAGAGATTCGGTTGTGGGTAGAAACATTCGTGAATCCCCTCTGACAGGTGTCTATTTTAAAGAAGTACTTGACCAGGAAAAAATATTTAATAATGAAGAAATACAATTTATAGATGATGCGGGTAACCTCACTGTGTGCCTTTTCGATGCGCAACCAATTTATGAAGAAGATAAAATGATAGGAGCCTTTGGTCAGTTCAGGGACATTTCAGATCGTTATTTACTGCAAGAGAAATACAACTACTTAGCTTATCATGATGATTTAACAAATCTCCCAAACAGACGATTTATAAAAAAAGAAATAGAAGCCATTATCAAAGAATTGCACGAAGGCCATCATCGGACCTTGGCTCTTTTATACATTGATTTGGATCGTTTTAAAACCATTAATGATAACTTTAGTCATTCTTACGGAGATGAGCTACTGATTGAGGTAAGTAAACGCTTAAGTTGTTGTCTAGGGGAAAAGGATATACTTGCCCGAATGGGTGGCGATGAATTTATCTTCCTACTTACAGACTTTGTTGATATTGATTATGCTACAAAAAAAGCCGAAGAGATACTACAACTGTTTCTTCAACCTTTTCATGTCGGTAGGAAAGAATTACATACAACAGCTAGTATTGGGGTTGCATTTTATCCCGATTACCCTATTTCAATGGAAAACCTTATGGTCTATGCGGATAACGCTATGTATCAGGCAAAAGCACAAGGGAAGAATTGCTATGTCGTTCATAATGCTGAATTATTAAATGAAATGATGGACGAATACATGCTAGAGGTGGATTTAAGAAAGGCTTTGGAGAATAAGGAATTTGTTCTCTATTATCAGCCACAAATTCATAATAATACCGGTGTATTAGTTGGATTGGAAGCGTTAATTCGCTGGCAGCATCCTACATTAGGTCTGATACCTCCAGGAAAGTTTATAAAACTAGCAGAAGAAAACGGATTAATCACTCAAATCGGCGAGTGGGTTATCGATGAGGCCTGTTCACAAAACAAAAAATGGCAAGATGCTGGAATGATGCCGGTAAAAATTTCAGTTAATCTATCTACGCAACAATTTCTTACTAGAAATCTCATTTCTTTTATGGAAGAAGTGTTAGAACGTACAGCTATCGATCCGGCATATGTTGTAGTGGAAATCACCGAATATATGGCAATGGAGTACGACTACTCTATTCAAGTATTGGAACAGCTGAAAACGCTCGGTATTGGCATCAGTATCGATGATTTTGGGACAGGTTATAGTTCACTAAATTATCTAAAGAATTTTCCAATTGATTATATTAAGATCGATAGGTCCTTCGTGAGTGAATTAATGAACAATGAGAAGGATGCCATAATTGTAAAAGCGATTATCACGTTAGCTCACAACCTTCATAAGGAGGTGATCGCAGAAGGTGTTGAAACAAAGGATCAGCTCGATTTTCTGAAGAATCACCAGTGTGATATCTCACAAGGTTATTTCTTTAGCAAACCACTTCCAGCGGACAAAATCGAGAAGATTTATTTAGTACAACGATAGATTACAAAGGGAGAATGACAGTATGAAAACGACTTCATCCGTATTAGTAGCGAATTTTAAACATTGGGGAATCGATCATATTTTTGGTATTCCAGGAAAGGCAATATCTCCTATATTATTCGAGATATTGCGCCATGATATGGAATTTGTATTAAGTAAACACGAAGCAGCAGCAGGATTTGAAGCTTCAGGCTATGCATTAATGAATCAGAAAATCGGGGTCGCAGTCGGCACTTCTGGACCAGGTGGGACAAATATGCTTACAGCTGCTGGCCAGGCAAAAGCCTCTAATGTACCATTATTAATCATTACAGGCCACCCTTCGATGAAAGATACCGGAAAAGCAATGGGTCAGGATTCCAGCATATTTGGTGCTGATCTTGTAGAAATGTTTAAGTCTGTAACGAAATTTAGTGCACGGGTAGAACGGGCGGATATGCTACAGCCTTACCTGCAACATGCGATTGAAAAAGCATGCTCAGGTGTCAAAGGACCTGTGCACCTGTCCATCCCATTTGATATTCTGTTAGAACAGATCGAGCCATTCCAATTGGAGTTACCAGTATCCTATGAAATGATTTCACCTATAACGAGTGAAGTTATCGATAAATTAAATGTAGCCAAACGCCCACTTCTATTCCTAGGAAAAGGAGTTCATTCCAGTAAAGCTTACGGAGAAGTACAGCATCTTGCCGAGCATTGGAACATCCCTGTCATTACAACACCAGGAGGAAAAGGGGCATTTCCTTCCAATCATACGCTTTCGTTAGGTGCATTTGGATTGGGTGGTACTACCGAAGCAACAGAATACTTTCATGAGAAGGTGGACCTGCTCCTTGTCATCGGATCAAAACTAAGTGATATGTCAATCGCCGGATTATCGGAAGCAATGTATCCGGAGCATATCGTTCACTTCGATTATGACCCAACCTTTATCGGGAAATCTATCCTAGTACCAACTACCCCGATACTAGGCGACATACAAGCGAATCTGACAGCTATTTTAAAGGATATACCGAAAACCAATAGCGAATCATTTTTAACACATATCGAGCGGGTACCGCTTCATGAAAATGAAACAGGAGAGCGAATGTCTGCAGTTCAAGTATTACGAGCGATGCGGTATGCACTTCCAGAGGAAACGATTATTTTCGGAGATGATGGAAGCCACTCTTTTTACGGTATCAAATACTTTGACATTTACAAGCCTGGGACTTTTTACTTTGATGATATATTCGGTGCAATGGGTAACGGAATTGGCTATTCCATAGGAGCAAAACTAGCAGCCCCTGAAGAAACGATTGTGTGCTTAGTTGGAGATGGATGTATGTTCATGCACGGCACGGAACTTTCAACGGCATATAATTATAACTCCCCTGTCCTGTTCATCGTGTTGAATAATGGACGATTAGACATGGTGGAAAAAGGAATGCAAAAAATGATTGGCACGTCTATCGGTGGAGTTTATGAGACTCCGCTCAATGTAGCCCGCTTTGCCGAATCTATGGGACTGGAAGCATATACGTGTTACACCCCTTTTGATTTATCTGATAGTATTATAGAAGCATTACATAAGATTGAAGAAACCAGCAAACCGATCGTGATTGAAGTAATAGTAGATGAAAACGAAATACCACCAACTATGGGGAGGCAATAATATGGAAAACAACACGCGATATGCATCCGGTTTACGTACAATGGAAGAATTATTTCCACAAGAAGTACGTAATGGAATGAAAGAAATGAAAAATATTTCTCCTGATTTATGGGAAATGATTGTAGCTTTTGGCTTTGGAGATCTTTACTCTAGAAAAACCCTTTCTCTCGCTCAACGAGAAATTGTTACAATCACAACACTGATCACTCAAGGAGCTTTCGATCAGCTTAAAGTTCACTTACATGGAGCCCTGAAAGTTGGACTTACAAAAGAAGAAATTATCGAGATCATCATCCACTGTATCGGTTACGTCGGGTTCCCAAAAGCCGTTCAGGCAATGGGAATAGCCGGGGAGATTTTTAAAGAAACAGAATGATGGTTCGAGTGTTTCTAATCTAAGTTGGGCTACAGCTCTTCTGCTAGAATGGGAAAATTTTAAGTGAAACCAGCTAAATACTACCAAATGCCCACCTACTGAAAGGTGGGCATTTGTGCGTTTATTTGACTTGAATCGGTAAAAACTATAGTGCGGTAAGAATTATTTTTGTGTTTCTACCTATGTTTCCTACTATTCAAATCGCTTCTAATTTTCAGAGTAGTTCTTTTTTATTGCAAAACTCCCCATTCTCTCGAGTATATAAAAGGCCACGTCTGTTGACTAGCTAATTATTCCCAATAACATAGATGAATTAACTAAAGTCAACCAACAAATTATATTTTAGAAATAGTGCGCAGTATGCCTCCGTACTTGGCGTACCTTGCATGAGCCAACTCGAGCTGCGCCCCGGCAATAAGTATCCTCATTTTCTAAAAAAGAAAGCCAATAAATAGCTGTGTGAAACATAACAGTTTATGAACGCGACATACTACCCTTTGAAAGCGACAAAACCTATTCCAATCGCGGAAAACATCTTTTAGTAAAGCTTTTTACTTGGCATGAGAGGTTCCTATTAATGGTGCACTATTTCACTGTTGAGCATATCCCTTAATTTAGTAGGATAATCAAACTAGTTAGCTAGCAAATGTCATTGGATTGGAGCGGCAGGCGGCGACTCTAGACGGAGGTCAACAGGATGTTGGTCACGAAGACGTTACCACACGATGTGGCGCTCTTATTCTTCATTCCTCGGAGATGGATAAGCCATCACAAGCGGTGCGCATACGACGGTGCTGGCTCATCGCTCCCCCCCGCGGAAAGCATCTGCCTAGAGCGGAAATCTTAGAGTTTACTTAGTCGCACTATTTCTAAAGTGTCCAAAGTAAACCGAAAACCTGTAAATGCAAATGAATTCTATTAACCCTTTTTACTAAAATGTAAGAAAATAGTTAAATAACAGACGTGATAAACGGCATCATATTAGATTTCTTAAATGGTTTTGGTTTTACATACATAATATTCATTATTGAATTGTAGTTAATCATCAGAATAGTGCAGAATTTTTCGTGACACAGTGGTCGACCCCCTTATAATGGACACATGGAGTGTTATAATTGTGCAAATACAACGATTTGAGAGGGGCATAATCATGAACATTCGAAAGAAAACAAAAAAACGTCAACTCACATATGAACAAAAGTTATTTGCAGTGAATGAAGTACGTCTGAAAAAACGTAACAGGCAAGATGTCGCGGACGAAATGGAAATTCATATTAATTCATTGACAGGGTGGTTGAAACTATACAGAGAACATGGAGAAGATGCACTTCACTCACACTATGAGAAATCAGATTTGATTGAACATACAGAAGAACTAAACCGATTAAGAGATATTGAAAAGAAGTATAAGGAGCAATTGATACAAAATGAGATCTTAAAAAAGTTCCAGGCCTTTCTCAAGGAGAACGAAAAAAGAAGTGCTTCGAAGCCGTAACGGCCTTGAGAAAGGATTATCCAGTAACTATACTTTGTAAAGCACTAAGAGTATCAACCAGTGGATATTACAACTATATTGTGCAGCCTCAAAAATCTCTTTCTGAGCGAGATCAAATTGATAGTAAGGTCATTCAAAGCTTATATGATTTTACTGGCGGCACCATTGGTGTGAAACAAATTGCCGGTGAACTGAAAGAGAATCATAATCATATAATTAATCACAAACGAGTATCACGTTTAATGAATGAGATGAATATCAAATCTAAAATTCGTGTTAAGAAATACTTCCAGTCTAAGAAAGATGCACAATCTGAATGGGTATATCCAAACCTTCTTAATCGCGATTTTGATGCTTCGCTGCCCAATCGTAAATGGGTTACCGATCTATCTGAGATTACTGTGGAAGAAGAAAAATTTTACGTTTCTGCAATCATGGATCTTTGTAATCGAGAGATTATTGCATTTGAAATGAGCGATAGTCCAACTGCAAACCTGGTAGAAACTACTGTTAAACAAGCAATGAAAACGAGAAAGTTGCCCGACTTAACAAACGTCATCATTCACTCTGATCAAGGAAGTGTCTATAAGTCTTTTAAGTATAAAAATCTTGCCAAGAAACTCCAATTTTCACCAAGTATGTCTCGGAAGGCAAACTGCTGGGATAACGCTGTAATTGAGAGCTTTTTTTCGCATTTAAAGACAGAATTCCCGCACTTGTATGCCACAGACAATGCCAAACAGGTAAAGAAAGATTTACTCTTATACATTGCATATTTTAACGAAAACCGTGGTCAAAAAAGACTGGGTTATTTAAGTCCAGCAGCTTATTTAAAGTTAAAACATTCAGCTAGCTAATGCACAATTCTACACTGTCCATAAAATAGGGGCTAGACTACAGGGACGCGTTTGAATTCCCACGAATCGGGAATAGTACATAGGATAACAATAAGACAACTGGAGGAATACAACATGAGAAAAACAACATCACTAGCAGGAACTATGCTTGCAACTGCATTGCTACTAGGTGCGTGCGGTAGTAATCCAAATGCAGACAATAATGGAACGGAAAATACCTCTACTACTACAGATTCCGGAATGACGAACGGCACAGATACATCGGATAGTACTACAACAGGGAGCGGTTCTTCCGTTACACTTGGGGACGATGGTACGTCTATGAAGCAAAACATGGACGAGTTGGATTATGCAGAGTTCGAACTGGAAGTCGATTACGGAAAGAATAAAGAATATGAGCTTGAAATCGAACAGGATAACGGAATAGTCGAAGCGAAACTGGAAGACGAGTTGAACAATGTTAACTTGAAAGGGCAGGAAGCGTTTGATGAAATTTATCCTAGACTTAAAAAACTGACAATCTCCAAGGATACATCAAAAGAGGATGCAATTCAGCAGGCACTCGATGTGTTCGATCTTGAGAAAGATTATGTAAAATTCGATATGGAAATCACATTCCAAGACAACACCAAAGCTAGTTTCGAGGATGGTAAGTAAACGGCTCTAACAATCTTATATAAAGCATTATACTTCAATAAAACCAAATACCTCCTACACTATATCCATTGAGTGTAGGAGGTATTTGTTGTTGTAAAGAATCCTGAATTTACGCCTGTTGATTAACCACTTTGTTACACAAAATACTTGCAAGGAAAGCATTAAAATCTTCGTTAGGATTTGTTTGTTTTGTTTCGTTTCGGTTTGGATGAAGGTACAAATTGGGGTACACAGCGGATTTTTATTACGCGTAAAATAGAACGGATTTTTTATATAGTGCGCAACATGTAATCTAAATAGTAACCACCTGGATTTAGCGCTCTGGTATTCGCTTTCCGCGGGCATTGCCCCAGCCTCCTCGCTGCGCTGCGGGGTCTTCAGCTTACGCTATTCCCTTAGGAGTCTCATGCTCCTGCGCGAGCTCGTCGCAAATGCAATTTACCGCCGCGCTAAATCCGACTTTATGTAATGTTTTTACAAAGATAAAATCCATAAAATGGATGAATGCGACAAATCACATGGTGAACGTGACAAAAACTATCACAAGAGCGACAAACTGGCTGCTGAACGCTACCATTGTCTCAATATACAGCTTTTATTTGGCATGATATGAGATAAGACTTATTAAGTGCGAACTATCCATATATTTCGCATGATTTATTGGACAATTATATACATATATAAAAAGTGGATACCTTTGCTGTAGTGCGACGAGACTGAATTAGATAGCAAGGCACCTATGGGATTGAAGCGAAAGGGCGGCGACTCCGGCCGGAAGAGTGAGACAGATGAGCCATCGCAGGCGAACGCGTAGCGTCGGCGATGGCTCATCGCTCACCCGGCGGAAAGCGTCCGCCCTGCAGCGAAAATCTTAGCGGTCACTTAATAGAACATCTTTAAGCCGCATTACACAAACAATGTGTTCCTTGCCCGCTTTAATAAGAGCGATGCTAGTTTAAATAGATGCTGCATAGATAAAGTTAAGCGGTAATTTACTGGTCATTTTTGGCCAATCGACAGACCTGTCCTGAATCGTTGCTAATTGTCAGAACAGTCCGTATTTATTTGTGGCACAGAGACAGGAAAAATCGGTTGTGCACCCATTTGTGTCACAACATAAGAAGCAACATTAGATGCGTATACAATACTGTCTTTTAATGATTTCCCTTGACATATAGCAACCGCCAACGCACCATTAAATGCATCTCCAGCGCCGGTTGTATCTTTCACTTCTACTTTTTTTGCTTGCACTCGTCCATGCTCCTGTTCATTCATGTAAAAAGCACCTTTTTCACCTAGAGTGACGACTACTGCTCCTACACCTTTTTTTAGTAATAAGGAACATGCTTGCAATAAATCTTCGTCGGTTTCCGTTTTCAACCCAGTTAGTACTTCTAACTCCGTTTCATTTGGAGTTAATATGGAAACTTTACTCAATAAAGAATCACTTAATTTTTGAGCAGGAGCAGGGTTTAATATGATATGTACACCTGTTGATTGTGCAATATTAGCAGCAAGCTCGACTGTAGGTATCGGAATTTCCAATTGTAAAAGCAAGACTTGACTGCTTTCAATTATTTCTTTACTAGCTTCAATTTGTTCGGTTGAAACAAGGAAATTTGTACCAGGAAATAGAACGATTGAATTTTCCCCGGAATCGGCAACTTGAATAATTGCTTGCCCCGTTAATCCAACTGTTCTTATGGCGGTTGTATTTACCCGTTTTTCCTGCAAGTTACGTTTCACTTTTTCACCAAAGTCGTCTACACCAACGTTTCCTATAAAGTTAACTTCGGCTCCTAATTGTCCAGCAGTCACCGCTTGGTTTGCACCTTTTCCACCAAAGAACAGTTCATGTTGTGTACTGTGCAACGTTTCACCAGCTTTAACAATATGGGGAACACGATATACAAGGTCCATATTGGTACTCCCTACGACAGTTATATTCATAACTAGTTCCGCCTCCTTTCATTTCACACTGTTTGTTTTAATCGCTTGGATTAATTGACTTTTCAATAAAATTCCTGGAGGGAAACCAAGTAATTTTGCCATCTGAGCAACAGCGGGCGGTTTTAACATACTCTTTTCCAAAACTTCTGTATTATAAAAAATATGTTGCGCGTTATCATCTGCTACTAGTTGTCGGTTCGCCATTACTACAATTCGTGTAAAATAATCCGTTACAAATTCCATATCATGTGTAATGGTAATAACTGACTTTTGCTTTTCCTCTAACACTTGCAGTAAATTCCCTAAAACTTGTAATCCTATTTTATCTTGTCCAGCAGTAGGTTCGTCTAAAATAATAATAGCTGAATCCATTGCTAATACGGATGCGATTGTCACAAACTTTCTAACAGAATACGGTAAATTATATGGGTTTTCTTCAGCAAATTCGGATATCCCACATAGTTGCATAGCCCAATTAGTTAGTTCGTCTACTCGGTCTGGATCAAATCCCATATTTTTTGGACCGAAACGTACTTCGGATTCCACATCATTATGGAATATTTGATCGTCTGGATTTTGGAATACATAGCCTACCTTTCTTGAAACTTGTGCTGTCGTGTGATCTTTTGTATCCCAATCACCGACTGAAACTGTACCTGTTGTAGGTTTCAATAATCCGTTCATTAATTTAACCGCAGTCGTTTTCCCAGCACCATTTTGTCCTACAATCGCAACACGCTCTCCTGTAGAAATAGAAAGAGTTAGATTTTCCAATGCTTTTGTTCCGTCTGGATATGAAAAGCTTACATTATTCAAGTGAAGTTCAGTCATGTACACTCACTCCAATCTTGTTTAGTGCTTGTGTTAGTTCCTTATCACGGATTGGAAGAAAAGAGAGTGGCATGCCGGATTTCTGTAATTGAAGTGCAACTTCAGTTACATGAGGATATTGAATTTCATATTTTTCGAATTCAGGATTCGCAAATACTTCACGTACGGAACCTTGCATTACTAACTCTCCTTCATGCATAACAAGTAGATCATCTGCATATTCCGCTATCAAATCCATTTTATGCTCAACCAAAACAATCGTTTTTCCACGTTCTTTCATTAAACGGATAATATCAAATATTTGTTCTGTTCCAATTGGGTCAAGCTGAGATGTCGGCTCATCTATGACCAAAATTTCTGGATCCATTACAATAATGGATGCAAGTGCTACGCGCTGTCTTTGTCCACCAGATAATCCGAATGGGTTTTTATCACGTAAATGTTCAATCTTAACAAGCTTTAATACTTCTTCAACACGCGCTTTAATTTCTTCCACTGGAACACCTAAGTTTTCCAAACCATAAGCTACTTCCTCGAAAACATTATCTTTAACGCCTGACACTTGAATAAATGGATTTTGGAATACATACCCTACTTTTTCTCCAAGTTGCCCAAGTTGATAATCCGTGATATTAACTTGATCTACTAGTACGTTCCCTTCTAAATCCCCTTTATAAAAATGCGGAACAAACCCACGAATTGTGTTGCATAATGTCGTTTTTCCAGATCCATTATTTCCTATTATGGCAGTAAACTTTCCTTTTTCGATGGAAAATGAAATATTCTTTAATGTGAAATCATCGCTTACTGGATATCGATAAGATACATTTTTTAAGTCAATCATTGTTGTCATAGGAAGAACCTCCATATAAGTAGAGCTACAAAAATAATTACATAGACAATCGGTAGAACTTGGTCAGCGCCACTTTTAGTTAATTGATGCAAACTCGTCTTTTTTACTGGTGCCGAAAAAGCCCTAGACTCAAGCGTAATTGCTCGTTCTTCTGTCCCAGCAATAGAGGAGAGGATGAGAGGCGTTAAGGTTGGTATAAACGCTTTTGCACGAACTAGTAATGATCCTTCCGTTTCTACCCCACGAGTTTTTTGCGCTTCCATAATGGTATTTGCTTGACGACGCATTTCAGGAATAATTTGAAGCGTCGATAAAACTACATAAGCACCCATTGGCGGAAGACCTTTATCTTCTAATGATTTAACAAAGTCACGTACTTCTGTCATTCGGAAGAATAAGATAAAAGCAGACCCTATTGCAAGAATGCGAGAAGTTAACAATAGACCATAATTCAATCCTTCTTGTTTAATTTGGAGAAATCCCCATTCCCAAAGTATATTTTCCCCAGGGTAAAAAAACATCTGCATGATAAAAACAATGATTAACACACTTAATAGTGCTTTTAATACAATACTTAGAAACTCTTTGGAGACACCTGCGAGTAGAGCTATTAGTATTAAAAAAGGAAAGATCGAAAATGCAACTGCATATCCCGGGAGAATGAGTACTATTCCTAAAATAAAAAGAGAGAAATAGAATTTTGTCATTGGGTGAAGTCTGAGCAAAAAATTATGTTTCAAATGAAATACGCCCCCTTTAAAGAATAATCTCTTCTCCTCCACTTGAAATACTCAAAAGGAACGAGAAGAGAAGAAATTACTTCTTGTTTTTTCGTTTCATATATAAATGTCCATAGTTTAACTTAGATAAGTATCGATCTGACATACCTTTAACGATAAAGTATACGATTAATACAGAAACAACTTTATCTGCAACCTCTGTAATGAAGCTTGAAGAAAATACTGCTGTCCATAATTCTTGACCTGAAGCTAAGAAAGTAGCAGTAATTAAGGATGATGTATTTCCTGTAGCGCCACCGAATACTAGCACTGTAATCGGAGCAGATACAATAACTGCGATAAGAGTAATTACGATACCAGAAACAATTGTTTTAGGAATGTTTTTGAAAAATCCATGTTTGGAAAGATAACCAGCTCCAACACCAATCGCCATAGAAGTTAGTGCATAAGGTAAATAAACAGGATTGAAGATAGCATTAATTAAATTTGTAATAAGTCCAGCTAATAGAGCAACCCATGGACCCGCTATTACACCTACTAAAATTGTTCCAATTGTATCTAAAAAAATCGGTAAGCGTAGTACATTTGCTAATTGGAAACCTACTAAGTTAACAGCTACTGCGATAGGAATTAGTAACATTGCCATCATATTAAAATCATCTTTAAAACTACGTTTCATGTTTCTCTCCCCTTTGTTCCTATTTTTTAACCGATTTGCCTGCTCATTATCTTAACCGCATTTATAAATTGTTCGACGAATTTCTCTCTGTCTACTGTGTGTAATACTTTCACATTATGCGGAAGCCCAGATTGTTGTGCATAATCAACTACGGTTGTCCCAGCAGTCAATTTCCCCTCCAATTCAACTGCTACATAGCAATCATCTCCGTCAAATAGTTCAGGTGTTAGTACATAAGATACTGCACATAAATCATGTAAACGAATACGGCTTTCAAAGTCAGGGCTATGAAAAGCAGTTTGTTTTGCAGCATGGATGTAAAAACGAAGCATATTAACGACTTTGAGTGCAAAGTCAGAATCTATTGCCTCAATTTGATTTAATTCTTCTAATGTGACGTAAGCTTTATGAGTGACATCGAGTCCACTCATCACAATTGGAATTCCTGATTGAAAAACAATTTCCGCAGCATGAGGGTCAACATACACATTAAACTCGGACGTTGGTGTCATATTCCCACCAACAGCTGCTCCGCCCATATAGGAAATGTATTTAATTTTCGATTTTACTTCTGGATGTGCTAATAATAATGCACCAATATTTGTTAGTGGACCTGTCGCAATAAGAACTATTTGTTCTTCACTAGAGATTAACGTTTCTTTCATCGCTTGAATTGCCGTTCGTTCACTTAATTTAATAGTTGGTTTTGGGAACTGCACATCCCCAAGTCCATTCTCACCATGTACTTCATCTGCAATTTCTAATTTACGGAAAAATGGGTTGTCTAGTCCTCTAGCAATCTCTATGTCTTTTTTCATATAACTAGTAAAAGCAAGTGCATTGTAAATTGTTTTTTCTTGCGTTTGGTTTCCTGGTTCCGTTGTGATTAACTTAATATCTAATTCTGGATGTGCAAATGCAAGCGTTAATGCCATTACGTCATCAATACCAGGATCACAATCAATAATTACGGGAATAGTCATTTCATTACACCTCATTTTATTTTTTTCGTACTTTCTCTAACGATTAAAGTAGGGTCAAAAACTACTCCTTCAGATGAATTGTTTTCAAGTTCATTTAGGAGGAGTTCGATTGCTTTTCTTCCCATTTCATATGTACCTTGTCTAACAGTAGTTAGTTTTGGGATTAAAGCAGTTACTAAAGGAATATCGTCAAAACCAACGATAGACAGCTGTTCCGGAATTTGAATTCCTAGTTCATGAGCAGCACGATAAATACCACACGCCATTAAGTCGTTGCTTGCAAATATTGCAGTCACGCAGTTATCCTGTAGAAATTTCTTTGCTATTAGATAAGCTACTTCCATTTGAAAGTCACCAACTAAGATCGATGATTTAGGGAGTTCTATAGAAGCTTCTGTGAAGGCGCGTTGAAATCCAGCAAGTCGTTGTTGTGCGTTCAGAATCTCTAACGGCCCTGTCATACATGCAATTTTAGTGTGACCTAAGTCAACCAAATGCTTTCCTGCCATATACCCGCCCTTTTCATTGTCTAAAAAAACTCCGGAGTGATTACTTGCTTCTTCACCGCGGTCAAACAATACGTATGGAATTTTTCCGCTCTCTAGTTGATCTTTGCTAGTCTGAGACAACCGATTCTTACTTGAAAGTAAAATTCCATCAACTTGTTGTTCTTGCAACAACCGCAAATAATTTTCTTCTTTTTGGGATTGATCATCTGAATTACAAATGATGAGGCTATAGTTTCTTTCATTTGCCTCGTCTTCAGCACCTCTACAAAGTTCTGGAAAAAAAGGGTTGGAGATATTTGGGACGATTAACCCTAGCATATTGGATCGTTTTGTCACTAGACCACGTGCGAACTTATTTGGTTGGTAATTTAACTCTCCCATTACCTGCAAAACTGTTTTACGAGTTTTTTTTGACATACCTTCCGCTTTATTATTTAATACCCTTGAAACGGTGGTAATTGAAACACCTGCCTCCCGCGCGATATCCTTAATCGTTATTTTCCCCATGTATGATCACCTGTCCCTATGGTTAGGAAAACGTTTTACGAAAACGTTCCCTCTAATTATTTTATAGATTAATGTAAACGGTTACATTTGTCAATACAATTTTGAATTTTCGGTCAAACCTTTTATGTGGAAAATTAAATTGATCGGATGAATTTGATTCTGTTACGTGTGCCAAGGCTAAATACAAAACTCTTTTTAGAATTCAAGTGCTGCATAACCAGGTGCATTTATTAACACTTTATGGCACTTCGAAACTAATTCAACCAAAAGAGATTCCAATTGAGCTAGACCTGAGAATAATTGGAAGGAACTAAAAAAGTAGCATGTGGAATGACGCTATAGATTATGGTGGCCTCAATAAATGACTTTCAAATAGTAAAATTTTTACAAAAAAAAAAAAAAAAAAAAAAAAAAAAAAAAATAACGATTACTTGATTTCTAGTAGCAGAATTTATATATGCTTGCTTAATCTCTCATAAAAACAAATACCTCCTACACTATATTTTTAAGTGTAGGAAGTATTTGTGATTGGAAAGATTTGAATTGTAGTGAAATGTCAGAATAGTGTAGAATTGTTTTTGACACAGTGGTCGACCCCCTTATAATGGACACATGGAGTGTTATAATTGTGCAAATACAACGATTTGAGAGGGGCATAATCATGAACATTCGAAAGAAAACAAAAAAACGTCAACTCACATATGAACAAAAGTTATTTGCAGTGAATGAAGTACGTCTGAAAAAACGTAACAGGCAAGATGTCGCGGACGAAATGGAAATTCATATTAATTCATTGACAGGGTGGTTGAAACTATACAGAGAACATGGAGAAGATGCACTTCACTCACACTATGAGAAATCAGATTTGATTGAACATACAGAAGAACTAAACCGATTAAGAGATATTGAAAAGAAGTATAAGGAGCAATTGATACAAAATGAGATCTTAAAAAAGTTCCAGGCCTTTCTCAAGGAGAACGAAAAAAGAAGTGCTTCGAAGCCGTAACGGCCTTGAGAAAGGATTATCCAGTAACTATACTTTGTAAAGCACTAAGAGTATCAACCAGTGGATATTACAACTATATTGTGCAGCCTCAAAAATCTCTTTCTGAGCGAGATCAAATTGATAGTAAGGTCATTCAAAGCTTATATGATTTTACTGGCGGCACCATTGGTGTGAAACGAATTGCCGGTGAACTGAAAGAGAATCATAATCATATAATTAATCACAAACGAGTATCACGTTTAATGAATGAGATGAATATCAAATCTAAAATTCGTGTTAAGAAATACTTCCAGTCTAAGAAAGATGCACAATCTGAATGGGTATATCCAAACCTTCTTAATCGCGATTTTGATGCTTCGCTGCCCAATCGTAAATGGGTTACCGATCTATCTGAGATTACTGTGGAAGAAGAAAAATTTTACGTTTCTGCAATCATGGATCTTTGTAATCGAGAGATTATTGCATTTGAAATGAGCGATAGTCCAACTGCAAACCTGGTAGAAACTACTGTTAAACAAGCAATGAAAACGAGAAAGTTGCCCGACTTAACAAACGTCATCATTCACTCTGATCAAGGAAGTGTCTATAAGTCTTTTAAGTATAAAAATCTTGCCAAGAAACTCCAATTTTCACCAAGTATGTCTCGGAAGGCAAACTGCTGGGATAACGCTGTAATTGAGAGCTTTTTTTCGCATTTAAAGACAGAATTCCCGCACTTGTATGCCACAGACAATGCCAAACAGGTAAAGAAAGATTTACTCTTATACATTGCATATTTTAACGAAAACCGTGGTCAAAAAAGACTGGGTTATTTAAGTCCAGCAGCTTATTTAAAGTTAAAACATTCAGCTAGCTAATGCACAATTCTACACTGTCCATAAAATAGGGGCTAGACTACAGGGACCGTTCACTACCGAGAATATTTAGGTGTAAGTCAACCCATTTATGAAAAAAAATTCTTGAACTAATCTGTAACGTTAATCTTCATCTTTTGTATAGAATTGGAATTGACTTGTACTTCTATAATATATATTCCTGGTAAGTTTGGCGCGATGAAATTCTTAATATCAATCATTAACCACTTACCAACATCTAAACTAACATTTTTAAATGTAACAATATTACCACTAATTCTTCCTGAACCGATTTGAGTCCATCCACTAGGTGTATTGTTTTCATTATAAAGATCAGTTGCTTTAGGAACTTGTACCCCAATAAATTTAAACGTTAAAGTTGCGTTTGTTATTTTTTCCGTTGCCTTCACCATAGGTGTAATGCTACTAGATTGTTGATTTGTCTTGAATTGATATGGATAGCGACTTCCATTATTATCAGAAAGAATAAAGGTTCCTACTGTTACAATATTATTCAAATTTCTTGAAGATAGGTTTCCGAAATTATCCACAACAATTAAGTTATATTCTCCATAAATAGCAGGTGCATTTATTGTAGTATTTGTATTTGCAATGGTAATGGAAGCTTTAATCGCTATATTTCTAGTTACTAGTGCTTCTAACTTTTCTATACTATCTACTTCTGTCGAATCAAGAGATGCTTTTACTAAATAGCCAACTCCTGCCTTACTACTACTAATAGAAACGCTTCCTCCGGGAGCTACAGTTTGATTTACAAGAAAAGCAATTGGTAGTTCTTGTGCAATCGTTTTTACTGCATCTATATCTACTTTTGCATTTGCTAATGCTTGGGCAACCTCAGTAGTAGTTGTCGCTATGGTAATCGCATTTGTTCCCGTTGTTTTCAATGATTGAATGATTCTCCAATTTTCTAGGCTGTAATCTGCTACGTTTTTATAACTCGTTAACTCATTGATTGCCAAGTTTCTTGCAGCAACTAGTGCATTTTGTTGCTCTATTTCCTCTTGAGCAATCGTTTTTACTGCATCTATATCCGCTTTTGCATTTGCTAATGCTTGGGCAACCTCAGTAGGACTTAACGATGTAGAAATCGCATTTGTACTGGTAGTTTTCACTGATTGAATGATCAACCAATTTTCCGGGCTATAGTCTGCTATGTTTTTATAATTCATCAATTCATCGATTGCCGAAGTTTTGGCAGCAGCTAGTGTGTTTTGTTGCTCTTCTTGTTCTTGTGCAATAGTTTTTACTGCATCGATATCCGCTTTTGCATTTGTTAATGCTTGGGCAACCTCAGTAGGACTTAACGATGTAGAAATCGCGTTTGTACCGGTACTTTTCACTGATTGAATGATCAACCAATTTTCCGGGCTATAGTCTGTAATGTTTTTATAATTCATCAATTCATCGATTGCCGAAGTTTTGGTAGCAGCTAGTGTGTTTTGTTGCTCTTCTTGTTCTTGTGCAATAGTTTTTACTGCATCGATAGCTATTTTGGCATTGGCTAATTCTGAGGTAACTTCAGTAGTTGTTGCCGCTGTATTAATCGCGCTCGTTCCAGTTGTTATTGCTGTTTGAATGATTGACCAATTTGCTTGGCTGTAATCCGCTGCATTTTTATAAAGCATCAGCTCATTAATTGCCAAACTTTTCACTGCAACTAATGCGCTTTGTTGCTCTTCTTCCATTTGCGCAATTGTTTTTACTACATCGATAGCCGCTTTTGCAGTCGCTAATGCCTGTGCAACTTCAGTAGTAGTTCTCGCTGTATTAATCGCATTCGTTCCTGTTGTTATTGCTGTTTGAATGATTGACCAATTTGCTTGGCTGTAATCTGCTGCGTTTTTATAAATCATCAGCTCATTAATTGCTAAACTCTTCGCTGCAGCTAGTGCGTTTTGTTGCTCTTCTTGTTCTTGGGCGATTGTTTTTACTGCATCGATAGCTATTTTGGCATTGGCTAATTCTGAGGTAACTTCAGTAGTTGTTGCCGCTGTATTAATCGCGCTCGTTCCTGTTGATATTGCTGTTTGAATGATTGACCAATTTGCTTGGCTGTAATCTGCTGCATTTTTATAAATCATCAGCTTATTAATTGCTAAACTTTTCGCTGCAGTTAGTTCATTTTGTCGATCTTCTTCCTCTTGCACAATTGTTTTTACTGCATCGATAGCTATTTTGGCATTAGTTAATGCTTGGGACACTTCAGTAGTTGTTGTCGCTGTATTAATCGCGTTCGTTCCTGTTGTTATTGCTGTTTGAATGATTGACCAGTTTTCCGAGCTGTAGTCTGCTTCGTTTTTATAAATCATTAGTTCATTGATTGCTATGGTTTTCGCAGCAGCTAGTATGTTTTGTTGCTCTTCTTGTTCTTGCGCAATAGTTTTTACTGCATCGATAGCTATTTTGGCATTGGCTAATTCTGAGGTAACTTCAGTAGTTGTTGCCGCTGTATTAATCGCGCTCGTTCCAGTTGTTATTGCTGTTTGAATGATTGACCAATTTGCTTGGCTGTAATCCGCTGCATTTTTATAAAGCATCAGCTCATTAATTGCCAAACTTTTCGCTGCAACTAATGCGTTTTGTTGCTCTTCTTCCATTTGCGCTATTGTTTTTACTTCATCGATAGCCGTTTTTGCATTGGCTAATGCTTCGGACACCTCAGCAGTAGTTGTCGCCGCGGAAATAGCGTTCGTTCCAGTTGTTTTTTCAACTTGTATTATTAACCAATTTTCCGGGCTATAGTCTGCTTCGTTTTTATAACTCGTTAACTCATTGATTGCCAAGGTTTTCGCAGTTGTTAGTGCGTTTTGTTGCTCGTCTTCCTCTTGAGCAATCGTTTTTACTGCATCTATATCCACCTTTGCATTTGCTAATGTTTGGGCAACCTCTGTAGGACTTAGCGATGTAGAAATCGCGGTCGTACCAGTAGTTTTCACTGATTGAATGATTAACCAACTTTCCGGGCTATAATCTGCTTCGTTTTTATAACTCGTTAACTCATTGATTGCCAAGGTTTTCGCAGAAGCTAGTGCATTTTGTTGCTCTGTTTCCTCTTGTGCAATTGTTTTTACGTCATCAATATCTGCTTTTGCAGTCGCTAATGCTTGTGCAACCTCAGAGGTAGTTGTCGCTAGGGTAATCGCATTTGTTCCTGTTGTTTTCACTGATTGAATGATTAACCAATTTTCCGGGCTATAATCTGCTTCGTTTTTATAACTCGTTAACTCTCCAATAGCGTTACTTTTTGCTAAGCGCAAGTTTCTTTCTGCTGAGCTTTCAGAAGGTGTTTCGTTATCTCCTCCACCCACCGATGGATTGCTCGGAACTTGTGGCTGCGATGTCGAATTAGAAGCGAAGAGTGCTTCTGCTTCCTTCACTTCTTTTGACAAGAGATTGGAATAATTTGTTTCTGCGTTGTTGGAAGATTTCGAAACAAGGGTCAGAACCTCATCCATCACTTTTCTTGCTTCTTCTTTTTTCCCTTCATTCCACAACCTTAAGACCTCATTGTTTTTCATATAAATAGTTACAGGAATTCGCAATTCGTTTCTTTTGTCATCAGACGGCTTTTTATATTTCTCTAATAATAGTTCACGAGCTGCTTTTCCTGTGAAGCGATACAAAATCGATGTGCGGGAGTCTAGTTGATACGATAACTTATGGTACGCCTGCTCTACACTGTCTAAGTCTCCTAATGCATGGGCAGCTAGCATTTCTTTTAAAATTGGGTCCAAATATTTTACCGCGTAATTGTATGCGTCAATATAAGGGATAACTGCTTTGGTGATTTTTTCATCATATAGTGAATCTAATTCTTTTATCTTATCTTTCTTTTCTTTTGAAGAAAGATTAGATGAATATATTAGTTGTTTTACTTCGTTATAATGCTTTTTCACATTGTTTAATACTGGGTATAGGTCTTTACTTGGTTCTATTACGCTCTTAAATGCTGGGTCTACATAATGGAGAGGTGCTTTTTTCATCTCTAATTTCACAGCATCTATCGATTGTTGAATGGTATTCTCTTTACCATAAGTAATTGGAGAAAAAGAGAAGATAGATGATGTGAGGAGGGCAGCAGCAACGCTTTGCTTGACTATTCTTTTTTTCATTTTAGATATCCTTCCTATTTTGGGTTTTTAGTATTTTCAAATACAATATCCTTATTTGTTAAAACTATATAACCATTTTCATACTTTGGTTATTATTAATTATCCTCCTAGTATTTAATCATTAGATTCCTTGAGTAATCTTAGCACTTTAGTCTAGACAATTTCTGAACATTCATGACAAAAAACGACAAAAAAATCCACCTTTTCATGATGAATTGGGTGGATTTAGTCATTTTTATATACTTTTCATCAAATCTTCTAGTTTTTTCTGTGGCTTTACTCCTAACTGGTTCCAAAGAATCGCTTTATAGTTATGGTAGACTTGCATGGCTGTTCGCGGGTTTCCCTGTTGTATATAATACTGAACCAAATGCGTTGTGTATCTTTCTTCCCAAGGATCCATCTCTATCAGCTTGTCTATGGCTTCTTTTAATACGCTGTCTGTTTTTTCATCCATCTGATTAAAAGCGATAAACTTCTCTAAAAACTGTTCTACCCTTTTCTGCAACTGTTCTCGTTCTTCCAAAGCCCAATCATAATATTCTTCGGCTAAATAATGATTCTTATATAAATCTATCAGCTGCTTTACATCTTCGGGTTTAACATGTGTTTGATTTAACACCTTTTGGAGATTCTGTACATCACTATTAAACGCAATGGACAAAGAATAACGCTCATCTACATATTTAATCGAATCGTGGAATCCGTGATTTTTCAATTCTTTCCGTAAGTGGTATACACTCGTGTGCAACATTGCAGATGCTTTATCTATTGTTCGATCCGGCCATAGTTCTTCCATAATCTTTTCCCGGTGTACAGGTTTATCTTGATGAATGAGATAGGCACAGAACTCTTTTACCTTTTTGGTTCTCCACTTAATCGCTTCTTGTTGATGGTCTACACGGAAACCCCCAAGAAAACTAGCATGAAGTAATGGCGACTTATTAGGAGGTAGATTTGGCTGTTTTCTACGCTGACCAATTCTACGCACGGTTTTTTCTAAGCGACTTTTTTCAATTGGCTTTAGAATGTAGTCCACAGCTTGGACATTAAATGCTTCAAGTGCATATTCATCATAGGCTGTAACGAATACGATATCCGCTTGAAAATCCAATGATTCGATTTTTTCTGCTAGTTTTATTCCGTTCATCTCTTTCATTTCGATATCCAGAAATAGTATATCAGGTTGAAGTGCTTCCAAACTTTCCAATCCTTCTAACGGATTGGAGAACTTGCCTATAATTTTGATTCCTCCAATTTCTTTTAGCATCGCTTCTAATAACTCAATTGCTAAAATTTCGTCATCGACCATTATGGCTTTTAACATTTAACGTCCCTCCTTCTCGCTTATTAATAATGGAAAGACTATTTCGACTATAGTCCCTTTATTTTCCTCACTGCTTATATGCATAAAGGCATTTTCATAATATTTTAGTCGTTTTTCTATATTTTGAAGTCCAACGCCATGACCTTTTTCCTTTTCTGTATTCCAAATCTGTTGTAGTAGCTGCTCAGACATCCCTATCCCATTGTCCATTATTTGAAAAACAATTAAGTTATTTTCCTTTTTAACAGTGAGGCTCACAGTTCCTTGGCCTTCCTTCATTTTTAGACCATGTAGAATCGCATTCTCAACAATAGGCTGCAGCAGTAAAGGAGGAATAAGGCAATGGAGGGAATCTTCCAGCTGTACTTCCCATTTTAATTGCTCAGGAAATCTCGTACGGTGAATATTGACATAAGATTGAATAAGGGTTAGTTCCTTCTTCAATGGTACAAGACTATGTGTATTTTCAAAGGAAAAGCTTCCTCTCATGAAGTTTGAAAAATCTGTAATCATGGTACGCGCTTTATCTAAATCTAAATAACTAAGGGAGAGAATCGAATTTAATACATTGTAAATAAAATGAGGTTTTATTTGCGCTTGTAAAAAAGCAACTTCCATTTTCACAGCATTTTCCGACGATTCCTTCATAAGTAATAAATTTCGTATTCTAGTCTTTAGCTCAGAAGTATCGAATGGTTTGTGTAGAAAATCATTCGCTCCTGATTGGAAAGCCGCAATCATATCTTCTGGTCGAACAGCAGCCGTTAGCATTAATATAGGGAGCTCAGAGGGTAGGTAAGACTTCCTCAATTGTTGACAAACTTCGTAGCCAGAAACTTCTGGCATCATAATGTCTAAAATGACAAGATCTGCATCGGGATGCTTTCTCATCTGCTCTATAACTGCCTTTCCACTATCGACTGCAACGATAAAATAATCCTCTGTCATAAGCGTATCTATGAGTACTTTCAAATTCACATGATCATCATCTGCAATAATCACTTTTTTTCGATTCTTATTTTCTATCATAAAAGGAATAGGAAGAGAAAAAGGATGTTGCTTTGCCTCGTCTAAGTGAGTTGCTCTAGGCAACGTTACGGAAAAGGTAGTTCCTTTATTAACCACAGAATCTACAGAAATGGTTCCTCCTTGAATGTGAACAAGCTCTTTTGTAACACTTAAGCCTAAACCAGTTCCTCCAGAAAAATTACTATATTGGCGAAAAGGCTCAAATACAAGTTTTACATTCTCCGGAGCAATTCCAATGCCAGTATCACTAACTTCTAGTACTATATTTTCTTCCAGTTCATAGCAACTAATTTCCACTTGACCTCGAATCGTATACTTGACCGCATTGTCTATAAGATTATATAAAATTTGACGGAGTCTTTCCTCGTCTGCCATTACAAATTGACCCCGCTCGATATAATTCACGACCTTCACATCTTTGTCTATCATGTACGTAAAAGTTTCCACTACTACATGCGTAATGGAAAATAAATCCACAGGAACAATATGGACACGTAAATCTCCTTCTTTCAGTTTCGAAAAATCCAAAATATCATTTACTAAGTTAGACAAACGCTGAGCAGTCCCTAAGATTAACCCCATTTTTTCTTCTTCCTCTACCTTCAATGAAGATTTTCTGTCCTCTAGCATGGACTGCGAAATGGCAATAATTCCATGCAAAGGAGTGCGAAATTCATGCGAAGTTTTCGCTAGAAACTCATCTTTCAACTTATCCACACGAAGAAGAGCTTTGGACAAATCTTCTTTTTTTAAGAAGGAGTCCATGAAACGATGCGAAATATAAAGCGAGAGCATCGTCAAACAAATAAAAGGAAATAAAGGAGGTATTATATTGAGTGCATAATTTGTCGTAACATTTAGCGTCCCGACAGTGAAATAGATAAAAATGGTGCAGGTGCTAAAGATTAAGTAATAAGCACCTATAGTCTTCTTGGATATTGAAATAATTTGTAAATAGAAGATATATACTAAAATGATAAATATATAGAGAGAATAATAGATTTGAAGACTTGAGTTCATCTTTACCGGTAGCAGGGCTGATCCAGTTAGCAAGATACCTAGCATATATAAAAAGTTCACTATTCCTTTATTTGCAAATGGCTTTAAAGCTGCAGCAAAAAAGCATAGTATAAATAATCCTATCCAAATACTTGATAATGATTGAAATCTTTCAAATATTGCATAGGATGTCGATGGGAACAGCTCCAAAAATACCTTTTCCCCATGAGAAACTGCATTTAAGACATTGGCAAAACAAAAGAGGGAAAAGAACAGCTGTTCTACTCCGATCCTTGCATGCAAATAAGAACCTAAAAAGTATATAAACATGGTGGAAAAAGCCGCAATGGTTACCCAATCATAGGCAAGAGAATTTCCTTGAAGTTTTCCTATACTTTTTTGATCGCCAATATAAATCGAACCTAAAATCCCACCACCCGATGCATAATCAAAATTAGCAACATGTACAATCAATTCAATCTCCTTAGCCCCTGGAGAAAAATAAGAGACATATGGGATATTGTGAGGTGTGTATGTAGAATTCTCTGCTGGAATGCCACTTTTGTCTAACAGTTTGCCATCTAAATAAATAGCATTCGACATACGGATGTTCGTTGTTTTTAATCCTAATACTTCTGTTGGATCTTTTACTAAGATTCTTATTCGATATGTACCACTAGTATATTTTGGTACCTTTTTACCATCTAAGTCGTATTTCGTCCATAGCGATGGCACTGGAACAAGATAGGATGGTTGCATATTAAATTCCGCAGAGTTTAGCAGCTTATTAGGAACAAACTCCCACTCTCCATCCATCGCAACTGGCTTGGATCCGTTAAACTCGTAATTACGTAAATCTAAAACACCATTCACTACTGTTGGTACAATCGGTCTTTCATTCCCTAGGATGGTATTCAAGGCGAATGCGCTTATGATTAAAACTCCAATAATGACAATGATTTTTATATATTTTTTTTTCATGCTGTTTTGTTCCCTTATGTTTATTTATTTCTAAATCTCATTTTTTCAAAAAATTTCTTATTAGATAGATTGATTGTAAGTGGAAGTAGTGATTTGCACAATATTTTTTTGGATGGAATGGGTCCGGAGTGAGAAAAACGCAAGCATCCTTTAGGTGCATCTTGTCTTTACTATTTCCAGAGTGCTTTGGACGAAACATTTGCTCCTGCGGTTACTCGTCGCAAAAAGAATTTTGGCTACACTATTAACGAAGAATTTTATAAAGGATCTGGAAGTGACTGCGTCACTTCCAGATCCTCTTTTTTCGGTAATCTTGTGGCGGATGTTTGTCCGTCGCCCTCTTGAATTATGTAGAGACATGGTGCATTAGGTTTGGTTAATGAGAAATTAGATACTTTCCTATTCTTTTAAAAGCGGACGAAGATGCAATTTCGTCCGCTCAGCGCCTCTTTATCAATGGATACTATCTATTTTTTCAGGTTCCATAGGATTACTAGTATTATTAGTTTAAATGCCCAACTAAAAAGTTAAAAATTGTCATAGAGCGACTAAATGTAAGGTGAAAGCTACAGATTCTACACTGAAAGCAACCAATTTTATCGTGATAGCAACCATTTCTCTAAGTAAAGAGCTAACTTTATGTGAGATGATACAAATCAGCGTTAGACAATCCTGTGCAACTAAAAACACAATGAACACGGTATTTCATGTACTTAATCAGTAAGAAAAACCGGGCAAAAAGACGCCCGGTCCTTTTTTGTTTATTTTACGTCAGATATTTTATACACCATTCCATGTATTCCTTTGTATACCCTCGGATACATTTGCGCTCCACACTGCTCACATTCAAACATGGGTGGAACAGTTGGATCTCCATCGTCCATTCGATCGAAGTCTCTTACCACTTGATAAGGAATTTTCTCTTCCGCATCACACAGTAGACATTCGTATATTACTGGTGCCTTGATAATAGTTGGTTTGCTTTTGTTTTTCTTTTTGCGTGGTTTGCTGACTGGTGAAATGACGAATCACCCTTTCTAAATAGTTTCTTGTATTGTCGCATAAAGCTACCCGTATCGTTAGTACCCCCTCCTGAAGACAGACTTCTCCCTTATAGATGTAGCAGTTGTCACATTTTGGGCACCTCAAAGGATCCGGCTGTTTGGCAGCCAGAAATTTCTCTCTCCAATTACGTCTTTTTAGTTTAGAACCTATTCTAACGATCCACTTCTTTACTTCCTTCTGCCATTCCGTCAGTAATTTTCTAGTATCACCTTTGGTTTTACGTGAGTACATACCATAATGACGTATAGTTTTGAATTGTTCATCGGGGATATGACGAATTAATCGGGAAATAAACTCCTCCACAGAAATTGTTTCTTTCTTTTGCTGACCATTGGTCTTATCTTTGTAAGTAAAAGTTACGCTTTGACCATCATATGCTTCGATCCGATTCAACCCTATTGCAGGTCGACGCATATAACGCCCAATGTATCTTAGTTGTTCTTCTATCTTTCCCTTTTGTTTTGGTGCATGTATATAGAAACCTTTCCCATTATTTTGGTAGGCTGCTTGAAGTCGTGATTGCACTTGCTTTTTCTCTCTAGGATTTAAATTCTTTCTGATTAGCTTTAAGACAACCGTCTGCCATTGCTTCCGAAGCATCCCAAAAGGTAAGAAATCATATTTTACGTATTCACCTTGTGCATTAATACCTCCCATAGTCACTAACATATGGACATGTGGGTTAAAATTAACTCTTGATCCGAATGTGTGGAGACCTGAGATTATACCAGGAATCACCTTTGTTTTTTTATAAAAGTAATCTCTAAGAAGTTTTGCAGCTTCATCCATCATTGGTTTTAAAAGACGTCTGTGTAGTAAGAAGACTTCACGCAATCCTTCATCTACCGTAAAAATCACATGTCGGTGGTTGACTTGAAACATATCATGGGATATTAGACGGCTCCATTCTTCACTTTCTCCCACTGAACAGGTTGTACAGAAACGTCCTTTGCATCGATAGGCAACTTTTTTTAAATCATGACACCCTTCACATACAAAGAGTTTGAACCCATTAACTACCTTTCCGCATCCCTTGAACTTTTCAACTTCTTTTACAACTATAGGTCTTACCTTGTTTTCATGTTTCAATAAAAATTGATTCCAATGATTATGCTCATCAAAAAATATTCGTTTTAATATATTCTTTTCCATATAACAAATGTACCATGAACCCAGTGTTCATGGTACATTTTCATATACTTTCTTATCTTGTAAGAAAAACGCATGCATCCTTTAAGTGCATTTTGTCTACTCTATTTCTAGAGTGGTTTGGACTAAACATTTGCTCCTGCGGTTACTCGTCGTAAAAAGAATTTTGGCTACACTATTAACGGGGGAGTTTTTGTGGATTGAGAAGTGACTGCGTCACTTCTCAATCCACTTTTTTCGGTAATCTTGTGGCGGATATTTGTCCGTCACCTTCTTGAAATATGTAAAGACATAATGCATTAGGTTTGGATAATGAGAGAACAAATCCTATTTTACTCTTTTAAAATCGGACGAAGAGTCAATTTCGTCCGCTCTGCGCTTATTTACCAATGGTTACTATCTATTTTTTTCAGGTTCCGCGGCTCTAATCATATTCACACTGAATCAGTTAGACTTTTTATAGGAAAAGGAAAAACAATAACGATGATGTATTTGATTTACTAAATTAGCATCAACGTTATGTAACAGCAAAAGTTTTCACTTCGACTGCTTCTTAGATTTATAGCGTTGTGGTGGAAGCGAATGTTCAGTATGAAAAAGAGTCATTTACTATTGTTGGTTTACCCGTTGTTCCTATAAAGAAATCGAAAGAATGTATTTTGAGTTACCAACATACGCTTGGAATTGATATTACTATGAAAAAGATTACGATTCATCTTTCTCCAGCTGACGCTTCCCCACCCTCACAACCTAATTAACATCTCATATTATTTAAATTCTATCTTACGAATGAGTTTAATGGTAAAATTGGTATATATTGATATTAAGGGAGAGAAAATGAGATGAAAAAAATAGTAGGAATTTTACTTTCCTTTGTTTTGTTACTAGTAATCACAACACCAGCAATGGCACATTCAGGAAGAACAGATGCTAATGGTGGACACACATGTCGTACAAATTGTGAAAAATGGGGTTTAAGCTACGGACAGTACCACTATCATAATGGAGGAACTACCCAAAAGACTTCAACGAGTAAATCTCCTCAAAGCAGCTCAAGTAAAACGGGGAATACTAAAACAGAAACAATACATGTTGATCCATATACTCAAGCTGAGACATTAATAAAAACTGCGGAAAGCTATGCAGGATCTCTTAAATGGGAAACTTCATATGACTATAGAGTATCAAAATATTCCAGTAATCCTGTTAGTCAAATTGATATGAAGCTTTACAACAATACAAAAATTGCCATTAATGCAGCAAAAGCTAATACTAATGTGTTTCTTTATAGTAATCTTGAAGAGAGATTAAATGTCTTAAATGATGTATATCTTAGAACACAGGCATATATTGATGCTATAAATTCTGGTGAGAAGTTGTTGGTACAATCTCAAAATTATCAATCTTTCAATAAGCAAGATGCAAGTAGCGATAAAACAAAAAATGCGTATAATGAGCTAATCAAACTTTCCCAAAAAACAAACACGATGATTTATCGAGTATATGGTAAAAGTACACGTGAAGCCATGTTGGAAAAGTATAATGTAGAATAAAAATGACCCTGTGTTCTGAATTCTTCAGAATACAGGGCATTTCTATTTCTAAAATAAAATACATATTGGTACGTGTTTATCAACGATCTAGAAACAGTTCATTAGAGCTTGCTCTGCCACTTCTAATGCCGTAATATTTCCTACCAACGCTTTTTGAACGCTTGTCAATTTTTCATATGTTGCACGTGCCTCTTTTATTTGTGCTTCATGTGCAACTTTTATATCAACTGCTACTGGAAGCTCTTCGATTAAAAATATCACTACTTTTGCTTGTTGTTCATTTATTGCCTTGTCTTTAACTACTTCAAAAACTTTTTCTGCTTCTGTTAATCTAGTAATATCGACCATTGCTTTTTGAACGGTTGTTAACTTTTCATAGGCTACTCGTGCCGCGTAGATGGCTACTCCATCACTGACATTTACTTTAGATGGTAGTGGAAGTGCATTTATCAAAGTAGTCACCGTTCTTGCAGCTGCATTATTTGAAGTAGTTCCTTCCCCGACATCTGTGTTCTTTTTATCGTTCTCACTATTTCCATTACTTGTAAGGGATACAGAAGTAGGAAACAAGATGACTAATCCAGCAGCTTTACCGGTACTCTCTATTTCTTTTATTAGTTCCTTAATCATAGGAAAGGTTTTTTCAGTAGGTAACTTCTCTATTAACGGTAGTATAGTTTTTAATGTTTTATTCGCTTCTTTCGTTTTACCTAAAGCCGTTAGCGTTTCCACTTCTTTTACTTTCTCATAAATCGCTACTGGAACATTTAATTGATCTAATTTCAAGTTGGCTGGTTTTTTATACTGTTCTATTAGTAAATCCCTTGTAACTTTTCCTGTAAATCGATAAAGAATATCCGTTCTTGTATTCAGTTGTACGGATAATTTCTGATATGCTTTTTCAAGTTCCACCCAATCTTTTTCAGATTCAGCTTGTTTTATCTCGTCCATAATAGGGTTCAGGTATTTAACCACATAATTGAATGCATCCATATATGGTATGAGTCCTTTTGTTAATTTTTCATTATACAAAGTATCTAACTCTTTTAGTATCCCTTCCTTATTTGGCCTATCTGATTTTATGACCAAACTTCTTGCATTTTTGTAGTTTTCTTTCGCCAATTTCAACACTTGATATAGTTCTTGACTTGAAACGATTCTTCCATTCTCTGCCGGTTTAACATAGGCATTCGCTGCTTCATTCATGTCAATTTTCGCTTTATCAATCGTTTCTTGTATGGTACTATAAGCGAAACTTACATTTGAATTAGTTAGTAAAGATGCCGCTATCGCTACTGCTACAACTGACTTTTTCCACTTTTTCTTTTTCATGATTCACCTCCAAAGTAATTATCATGACTAAAGCATTGGCTTGGTTTACTTACCTTACTTTATAACCAAGAATATCCTTTATCAACCTAATTAGAACGACAATTCACAACATTTAAATAATAAAGGTCAAAATAGCTCATTTTCCATCTTTTTTGGAATGAATTAAATTGATTGATTGCTAACAATCTATCCACTTTTTTGTCGTAATCTTTCATATAGCATCAAAAAAAGGAATTACCTTGACTAAATTTTGTCGTTATTTTTTCCTACTTTTAAAGCAAAATATTAAGCCTCTCAATCTATTTCTCGATCAAGAGGCTTTCCCTATCCTAGTTTATTTAACTTTGTTTCAATTTCTACTATTGGTACAAAATTCGCTCCTATGCATGTAGATCATGTCTAGGAGCGAATTTTTTAGAAAGCTTTTTTATTTTTAATTCAGGACTACTTTTGAATCTTGCACTATATATTGTTTATCACTATTTGGTACATACCAGTCACCATATATCCCCCCTTTCTCAAGGGAGTGGCATCCGCCATGCAGCTGCTCTTAAATGTTTACCATATTCAGAAACAATAATGGAGTGAAAGTAGCGCCTCGTGTAGAATCGTTTATTATACAGAGACACTTGTTCACAATGTATGTGTTACTAGTTCATTCGAGCAATCTTCCCACTACTTTTTTCATTCATAGACCAGATGACTACAGGAATCAGTAGTAAGGAAAGAAAACCTCCAGCCAATGAAAGAGTCGCATAACTTGTATGTGCAGCTACCATGCCAGAAAGTCCTCCACCCGCAGCACCAGCAAGCGCAACCAATACATCTACTGTTCCTTGTGTCTTTGCCCGCGTTAACGGCAGTGTGGAATCGACGATGAGGGCTGTGCTACTAATCATCCCTAAGTTCCATCCTAAACCAAGCAAAGATAGTGCAATAATTAGTACTACTAGAGAATCACCTGGGGCAACTGCTGAAACAATGCCCGCAGCCATTAACGTAGCACCTGAAGCAATTGTCATAACAACCCTTCCGAACTTATCAACAAGATAGCCTGTCAATAAGGACGGCAAATACATCGAAGCAATATGGAAGCCAATTACCATTCCGATATCATTAATATGATGTCCGTGATGCATCATATGTACAGGTGTCATTGTCATAATCGCAACCATCACTATTTGGGTGATTACCATGACAGTTGCACCTAAAAAGACTCCTCTTTGGTTAGCTATAGCCATGTTAGAATTTGTATCCAATGATTTGCTAGTACTCTCTTCCTGTAACTTGATAATTGCTTTTGAAATGATTAAAGGATCTGGTTTCAATAAAATAAGAAGCACTAGCCCTGCAGTTAGATAAGCAGCAGACCCCAATATAAATGGCCCTGCCAGTGCAGGCACTCCGATTGAAGTAGCAAATTTCCCCATTACCCCAACCAAGTTAGGTCCTGCGAAAGCACCGAACGTGGTGGAAACCATTGCAATACTAATCGCAGTTCCCCGTTGTTTCGAATTGGCTAAATCCGTCCCCGCATAACGAGCTTGTAAGTTAGTAGCTGAACCAGCTCCATACACGAGTAGGGATGCAAACAATAAGAAAATATTATCGCTTATCGCAGCAATCACTACCCCGATTGCCCCTAGACCTCCTGCTAAAAATCCAGTAGCAAGTCCCAGCCGACGCCCAAAGCGTTGTGAAAGTCGACCAACGATGAATGCTGCTCCTGCTGAACCTAATGTTAATAGCGCAATTGGTACCCCTGCAAAGCTATCTGTTCCCAACATATCCTGCGCAAGAAGAGCCCCAACCGTGATTCCAGCAGCAAGTCCAGCTCCGCCGAAAATTTGTGAAATGACTACAATCCATAAAGTACGACGATACAGTGCTTGCAACTTTTTTGGTGAATCTATGTATTTCTGTATCATGGTAGACTGGTTTTCACTAGTAGCTAATTCATTTTTATTCTTAGACATATATTCTCTCTTTTCTACGTTATTTTCATTTTCTAATTCCTACTACTCTATTTTATACTAGATACAATGCCTTTCTGTTCATCATACACGTGTATACTGGCAAGGAACATTTCCAAATGAATTTCATTTTTACTAAAGGTATCGTTCTTTCTATTTTGATATAAATACACTATAATCACCAGCCTTTTTTGTCTCCTACTCATCGTTCACATACATTATAGGGAATTTCAAAACAATAGCTATTTCTCGTGCATGTTCAAAAAAACAAATACCTCCTACACAATATTCATTAAGTGTAGGAGGTATTATTAGTTTAGAATCTTAAATCGTAATCTATTTTCAAAATATATAAAATTTTTATCGGCACAGGGACGCATGTTTTTTCAGTTAAATGCAATTGTAAAAATAACATCAAATTCCGAACCGGTGTTTACTGTTAAAGGAAAAGGAAATGATTTTCCTTTAAGGTCAGCCAATGTTTTTGCATCTGCAGAAAATGCGGCTTTAAGCCCATTCATTGCTGCTTCTGATAATGGGTCATTTCCATTAATTTTCGTAACATTTAAGCCACTAATTAATGTTGTATAGAACCCTTGACTCAAAAATTCTAAAATGCTAACATCTTCTTTTACTGTAACAACTAATGAATTAGAAGCTGTTGATGAAAGCGTAATGTTTTTTTGACTGGCATTAACTTTTTCCACAAAATCTGCTACTTTACTATCAAAGGTTTGTTGTTCCTTCAATGCCACAAGAGGTGCATCTATGATTGCTTTTACTTTTGCCACTTCTGCGAACAATGGACCTGCATATTTATTTGTTTTTGGTAAACCTTCTAATAATATAGTAAGTTCTGCGTATGCTTTTAATACTTCTTCACTTTTGCCAGCAGCATACAAACCCTTTAGGTCTACTAATTTCATATAAATGGTTACAGGGAGCTCTAATTCATTACGTTTTGCATCTGCCGGCTTTTTATACTTCTCTAGCAATAAATCACGAGCCGCTTTACCAGAAAAACGGTATAAAATAGATGTTCTATCTTTTAATTGGTAAGATAACTGATGGTATCCCGCTACCACTGTAGCAAAATCATTCTTTGCTTCTGCATCGTTAATTTCTTTCATCAAAGGATCTAAATATTTTGTTGCGTAATTATACGCATCCATATATGGAACTAAACCTTTGGACACTTTCTCATTATAGAAAGAATCAATGTCATTCAGTTTACTTTCTTTTTCTTTTGCAGAAAGTGTGGATGATACAATTGCGTTTCTAGTAGCCTGGTAGTTTTTCTTTGCACTATTTAATGTAGCGTATAATGATTCGCTTGGAACAAGCTTTCCTTCAAGCGTAGGATATACATATTGGGATGCAGCCTTATTTAACTCACTCTTCACTGAGTTAATAGATTGATCGACAGAGATTGTCTTCCCATAAGCAATTGGAGAGAATGCTAAAATGGAGCTCGATAATAGTGCTGCCGCTGCCGCAGTTTTCACTAGATTTTTTTTCATGATATTCCTCCTTAGTTGTGTTTATTTCCTTGTTATTTCACTTTAAAGCTCATTAATACCGTTGTTATCAGTGACTATCCATACTTGTCAGTTAAATTATTTGTACCCATCAATTGATAAGCCCCTACCGGAAGCAGTAATCGAAATCCTTCAAGTTACTCTAATAATTATTTACCCATCTCCCTGCCTTAAAAGTATTCATCATTCATCTTATGATTAGGCCGAGAAGTAAAGAAGAACATAATGATATAAAAATTTGTTTAACTACTGGAGTTTTGGAAATAAACAATTTTCACTAGCTTTTATAAAAGTGTTGGTTGATCATGATTATTCTTGGAGAAATCGCAAGCATCCTTTAAGTGCATCAGGTCATTACCAATTCCCGAGTCCCTTGGACAACTTCGGCTACACTATTACCGTTAGGGCTATGGAACGTGAAGTTACGCAGTCACTCTTACGTTCGACTTTTTTCGGTAAGCTTGTTCCAGATGTTTATCCGTCGCACGCTTGAAATATGTAAAGACATAGTGCATTGGGTTTGGTTAATGAGTGATTAGATACTTTTCTACTCTTTTAAAAGCGGACGAAGATGCAATTTCGTCCGCTTAGCACTTCTTTATCAATAGATGCTGCCTATTTCTTTTTAGTGCCAAGACTAGAACTCATAAGTATATATCCAGGTGTATTTATTTACACATTATGGCACTTCAAGACCAATTTTTATTCACCCGAGAATACTAGTAGCCAAATTTATATGCTTTCTTAATTTTTCAAAAAAACAAATACCTCCTACACTGTATTCATTAAGTGTAGGAGGTATTATTGGTTGTAAAGAATATTAATTTGCAAAAATTGTCAGAATAGCGCATAATTACATCTAACACAGGAACACTATTTCTCATATCTTTCAATCCTAATAATGTCGTCCATTTTTTGTCGTTCAAAATATTTAATAATACTATGTTTTATAACTTCTTTTGTTTGTCTAGTAGAGGAAGCGACAGACATTTCTTTGGCTAATTCTAATAAGGCTTTCTTTGGCTTTAGTATTTTTTCACAGTTTAAATACTCTTCTATCTCTTTACCATTCTTCTGTTTTAGAATAGTAATGATATTTTGCCAATCTATATCTTCATTACTATTATTGCGTTCAACAGGTTTCTGATTAACCACCTCTGTTCGTGACCTACTATTTTTATTTACTAAAGATAAAATCTCATACAAAGCCTCATCAAGATTTTTTCCTTCGAAGTGAACCAAGATATCAGCTGTTTTACGTAACATATTTGCTAGTTCTTTTGATTGCATGACGCCACCTCAGATTATTTTTTCTATAAATTCTTCTATGAGTAAATCGAAATACTTTGATTGTTTTTGTGCATTGTCACGGGAACGGGGAAGTTGGTTAAAAGAATATACCGGTAGATTAACAGATGCTGCAGTGGATATGCCATCACCATCAGTAATATATCTGTCAAAGGTCTTCCCTGCATGTTGAGTTGAAACGATATGCATCGTTTCCAGATGCGTAGCTTTAGGTTCTCCTCGATACTCATCCACCATATTAAAAATGATTCCACCAAAATCAGTATTAATATATGGAGTAGACAACTCTGCATAATTGTGCATTCCAGCAAAACTTGCATTGAACTTTTGCATATAATCCACTATTAATGAAATACCAGTTGTCGAAAGAAAGTCAGGTAAAACGGGAACAACAAAATAATCACTAGCGTAAAATGCATTCTGCGTCACGATATTGACATTTGGTGGGCAATCTAATAATACATACTCATAGTCATCTTTAACCTGATCCAATAATGACTTGAGAATAGAGAGCTTCTCTATTTCATATCTTGTTTCCTCCAGATGATTCTTCCCTGACTTTCGAGAGCGAGCCAACTGAAGATCTATTAATATCAAATCCTGATGCGACAAAATCATATCGATATGATCAAAAACACGACCTGGCGAATCATTAACTATTTTTTCTTGGACAATATTAGTAAGTTCAAATACGCCATCATTAAAATAACTATCAAAAACGTCCTTTAATGTATTGGTTTCGCTTTTATATACCCTATTAACATAACTATCCACTCCTAATGCTAAAAACGACAAATTACATTGGGGATCCAAATCAACTATCAATATCCGCTTATTTGTTTTTTTCTGTAATCCTACACCAAGGTGCAAAGTGAGCGTTGACTTTCCTACTCCACCTTTCCAATTTATCAAACTAACGACTTTCCCCATTTTTATCTTCCCCCACTTTCCAAATTTCCAAAGATCTTAAAAATCATTATTCCGGTCTTTTTACTAGTGTACTTACGAATGAATTATGTATTCTCGACCATCTTTATCATGACTATTTACCTTATTCCATTTGTACAGACTTTATGTGGTAATAAGGGAGTATTTAGTAATTCTTCTCACCTTTAGAAATCAGTATTGCTTTGAAGACACTTCTTCACCATAACTTAGGGATTAAAAAGATGAGGGAGGGATACGTCATTAAAAACAAATACCTCCTACACTTTATTCATTCAAGTGTAGGAGGTATTATTAGTTATCAAGCATTTTGAATTGTAGTCAGTTATCAGAATAGTGAATAATCTTTTTTTTGAAACAGGGACCCGTTTTTATTTTCCGTTGACTATCCCACTTACAGAGGCAACTAATCCTTGAAGTTTTACGTTTATGTCGTCTACCATTTCTTCTTCTGCATCTCCACCAAAAAATAATGAATTTAATTGTTCTATAAGTAAATTACTTTTTTAATACCAATATTTGTACTATTAAATTCTACAGTATACTTCTTAAATAGGTAATTTTTTTGAAGAGACAGATGTTTTCACTTCTATATCCGCAGGAATATATTTTTATAGAAAAGCTAGTTAAAGAAGAAATGATGGACGAAAGATGTTTGTTATAACTTTTTCAAAGAATAATTTCTATTGTTCCACGTAAATGGTCGTTTTCTTCAAGATTTCGTCGTAAAAATTTTACAAAAAATGTAATCTATACGACATTCTCAAATAATAGAAAGTTCAAATAAATTTTGTCTTATTTACCCTTTTTTATTATATATGCTAGATAATATTTAATATCGAATTATCAGAATGGTTCAGAAATGATTCTAAGACAGGGACCCGCATTAACATCACGTACACTGTTATTTTGACATTTCCGTAAGACTAATAATTCTTTCGTTTCTAGGTTCAAGCTGTTTATACTAACTTTATCCATATCTGAATCAGTATGCTGTAATGAAACAAAAGCTGTACCAGGTATATAATATCGAAGAGTAGGAATGTAAATTGGTTCAAGTTCCATAAAAACTTCATGATTACTACCATCTAAATCCGCAGACATTAGATTTAATTTGTGTGTAATAGGATCAATTTCATTTATATTAAAAAAATACAATTTGTCATTAAATACTATAGAATCATGAATATCATTAAGTACTTGCTTGATTTCAAATGGTGGTATTAATGACATACGATAGGTGGATTTTTTTCTATTCGCATAATGTTTTATAAATACAAAGTCTTTTGTACCATCCAGATAAATACTGTCAACATCATTAAAAATCTCATGATCTGCTGGAATATATACGTTCTTGCCTGTAATTTTGTTAAAAACAATGAGACGTCTATTGAATGGATCATTTCCTTGGATAGTAAATACATGTTCCGTACGACCAAATGGACTACTTGCTAAAGTAATCGGTTCTAAATCATCTTGCTTGCCAGGCGATTTCGAATCATTATCCTTATTCAACTTTGCCAGTAAGTTCAACTTACTCTTTGAGGGTGTTTCATATTTAATTGAAGTACTTTTTTGAATAAATTCTCCACCGCCAACGCCATAAATTCCCCCATGATTACCTTTATAGCTGTATACTCGATACTCTTCGTCTATTTTCAAATCACGGATTTTTATGAGAGAATTATCTTTGTCCATTTTCCATAAAACTGTATTAGAAAGAACTGTCGCTTTTCCAAGTTGTCCAATCTTTAACTCGGTCTTCCCCCACATCACTTTGGAACTCGCAGTTGCTTGATTGATATTTACGATTAACACTGATATAAAAAGAATTAAAAAAATTGCAAAAGCTTTTTTATACATCTATCATTTCCTCCATCCAACTTTAGTATTATATCCTCTATCAAATTACCTGGAACACTAACATTACTTTACATGATATTATGCATTGATTCTATCAGATACTTTCGACATGTATAGACAATACAAATGCCTCTCAACCCATTTTCACGATTAAGAGGCATTTAAACATTGATTATTCTACAGATAATTACTTCTACTGGGGAAAGTGATGCAAAACACGGTTAGGATTTCCATGATTAGGATTTATAGGTGTAGATATTTGACGTTTAAAAAACAACCACCGCCTCCCCTTTATTCATTGAAATGTAGGGGGTATTATTGGTTATCAAGCATCTTGAATTGTAGTCAGTTGTCAGAATAGCGCATTTTTTTCTGACACAGGGACGCGTTTTAAATCTCGTATATGCTTCAAGTCAGTTTGATATACAACAGAAAGAGCCCTTATTTAGGATTTAGTTCTTCTATTTCATCCTCATTAAACTTTATTATTATCCAGCAAATTTATTAGCTGCTCGGATAACTCTCCGATAAAATCATCCGTTTTAATCAAATCATTCTCATTTCCTCGACGATATCCATATTCTAAAATACGCTTGAATTCTTCTTGTAATTCTTCTGTTGTCATGCAACCATACCCTCCTACGTTTTTCACTACATGTTGTATCAATTGATAAAATATAATCTTTTAGTATATTGTAATGCAGAGTCATTAAATATAATGTCGAAATTAGTCGTAATCTATAAATTTAATATTAAATTTCATTCAAAAGGATCTGAGCTGAATAAAGACTTGAAAAAGTGATACGAGTGCTATTTAATAGAGACACTTAAGACAGATGGAGAACCACTAGTAATTGAGTGTTTAACTTCTCTCCTAAAATCGCAATAAATTGTCAGAATAGAACGAAATCATCCTAACGTAATGACGTATTTTAACCCGTCTTCAATCGAATTTTCCAGTTTAAACCCTACGACATCAAACAATAAATCAGTAGATGCATATGTCGCTGGTACATCTCCTACCTTAATAGTGAGCTCTTTCAGATGGCAAAATTCATTTCTAAGTCTCCAGTAAACTTGCATCAAACTTCTGCCCTAAAAATGAAAAAACCTTCAATATCCTTTAAAAAAAGCAGCTGAAGAATTCCGGCTGCTTTTCCTTTCTTAGATCATGAATATTAGATAATATTTATTAGTGAATTGTAGTCTATTGTCAGAATAGGACAGAATTTCTTCTAACACAGGGACATGACAAAATCTTTCTCAACCCATGTCCACTTTTCTCCCCCTCCGTTCTATATAGAAGGTAAAGGGGGAATTCTAATGACTCACTACTTACAAAATTACGCTCGTTTCAATTCAATAGAAGAGATGGACGATGCTGCTGCAAAACATTGCGCGTTCCATCGATACGAGCTAAACAATTCAGACCAACTTGTGCTCGATGTGATCCGAAGGTATTCGGTGAAATATGGGGCTGCCCATTTAAAACACGCAACAATCGAAACAGCTATCGGCAAGTCAAATGCGACTGTTCGTCGGGCGATTCGGAAACTTGAACAGCTTTGCATTATTCAGCGCCTTCACTATGTACGTCCTGTTATGAGCGGGCTAGGTGCTAACATTTATATTATTTTACCCTTCGATGATCAGGGGAGAACGAGCAGTCGGAAGGAGGCGGACAACCCGCATGACGACGAGGTAAACGAGCCGATTTCTGAGAATGAACCGTTATTCTTAAAATCTTCTATTAAAGATCTTACAAACACGTCTCCTATGGAATCGAAAAAGTTATCCACAAGTCTATTGTAACCGTCAAGTAGAATTGAACACTTTTTGCTAATTTAGATTGAACACTTTTGCCTAAAATAAATTCTGCCGGTTTTTCATCCGATAACTGTCTCCATTCATGTGTACTACCTCCACACGATGTAAAAGGCGATCTAAAATAGCTGTAGTAATTCCTTCATCTCCCATTAACTCTCCCCATTGATCTGGACTCTTATTAGATGTTAAGATAATTGAACTTTGTTCATAAAGATGATTGATCATTTGGAAGAACAGATTTGCCTCACGTTGATCCATTGCCATGTACATTAAATCATCAATAATAACTAAATCAGAAGCTCTTAATCGTTTCATCTGCACCTGTGATTTATGTGCAAATTCTTCTGTTTTAAGTAATTGAATTAATTCTCCCATGGTCACAAAGTACACTTGAAACCCTTTATTAATCGCCTCAATGCCTAAGCCTACGGCTAAGTGTGTTTTCCCTACTCCTGGTGGTCCTAATAAGATCAAATTATACTGTTGTTCCAGCCAATTTATTTCTTGGAGTTGAGTAAGTTGGCGTTCGCTTAAAGAATTTTGTGCTTCAATACTAAATTCCAGTAGGGTTTTCTGATAAGGGAATCGTGCCCACTTCAATCGTCTTTCTACACTTTTAGCTTCTCTTTTCTTTAATTCAAAGTGGGTGATGGCCTCTAGGAATTCCAAATAGGTCCAGGAAGATTTTTCAGCTTCGCGAAGGAGCTGTGGGAGCTCCTCTGCTGTTTCAGCTAACCGTAATTGTTTGAAATGGCTCTGAATTTCTTTTACGGTATGATTCAAGAAACATCGCCTCCTAAAATGCTTGTGTAAGTACTTAAAGGGCGTGTTTCTACTGGTATATCGGCTTTATTAATCGGCCGTTTCTCGTGTGCTATAGAAACTAATGGTTCCTGCTGAGATTGTTTTTTTAAGTAAAGTACAACGTCTTTAAAATCATTCGCGCTATACATGTTTTCTTTGATGCATTTCTCAAGTGCCTTATCTAACCAGGTTGAATCATTTATCGAAACTGAACGGAAAATTTCTAAATGATCCCGACGATAACGCGGGTATTTCTCCAGCACTTTCTCTATGTACACTTTAGCTTTCTCTTCATTTTCAAATGCTGATAGAAGCCCATTTTTTAACGCCTCGATACCTTTAGAACGATCCCTACCATGATTTCTATTCTTTATAAGAATACCTTTTTCCTTGCTGATTATATGTTTGGCTATGACTTCGCGATTCTTACTACTTCTGATAATTAACTGCTTGTCATTTGAACCCTTTATTTCAATGAATACCTGATTATTTCCTTTTGTTTTGTAAGTACCTATCGGCACGGAGTATCGATTAGACTCAAATCTAACCGTGTTGTCCTTCATTACATTTCTTGATATACTTGACTCATTCATACTTTCTATTGAAAGTAGGCTAGAGACCGGTTGTAAGTGTTGCTTTTCGAGGAGAAACACTTCTACTGGTCTTTTTTTCGTTGTGTAATGTACATTGTGATTTCCAGTACGTTCTAGCCACTGAAGTGCTCGTTCATTCCAGTCATCAATATCTTTAAAAACTCGACTATCTGCGAAGTTTCCTTTGATAAATTTGACAACATTTTCAATCATTCCTTTTGATTCTGGATCTGCCTTGCGACATAGATGAACCCGAAAATTTCGTTCTTTAACATACGACTGAAAGTCGGTAGTTAGAATTAAATCACCAGCGTTCTCGCTAACTGACAGTAAGTGATCCTGGTCGTATACTATTTCATTTGGCATTCCACCATAAAAATGAAAGGCATTTTCATGGCAGCGAATCGCATCTCTTGTTGTAAAAGGACGATCTTGCCATTCCATGTATTTCTGGCGTGAATGTGCCAAAACAAATGCGATAAAGTAAAGTTTTATTTCTCTTTTACTCACTGTTTTCTGCTTTGTTTCTCCCCAGTCAACTTGCATTTGTTTCCCCATAGGCTGTTGTTGTATTGCCTCATACTGTCTAATTTGAGCAGTCTTTTCAATTTGATATTTCTCTCTCACTTCTTGGACATATAATCGAACCGTACTGTCCCCAATCTCTAGATTTGGAAACTTTTCTAATAACCAATCTTTAATCTGAGCCGCACTTAAGTGTGGATACTCTTCCAACCAGGCAACTATCCAATCCAGATGCACATCTAATTTCTTCTTCCTTGTTTTATATTCTTCAAATTGTTGTAAAGCCTCTTCAAAGCTCATATCTAAATATTTATAGACTGTCGTTCGAGATATTTTAAACTGATTTGCGATTTGAGAAACTGTTAAATTTCTTTTAGCGAGTTGATGAATTTCTAAATAAAGCACTAATTTTCCCTCCACTTGTCTGACCCCCAATAAACGAATATATCTAGTTTACTGAAAATCTATTAGATTAGCGAAAGTGTTCAATGTTATTTAGCAGAAACTGTTCATTTTATTTTAGCGTTTACATCTATTTAGCAGAATGAAAGAATTGCTTTCGAATACAATTGGTGAAACAAAAACAGCACGCAATTTTTTTGGCATCCACCTGTCTTTATCAAGTGATATGTTGCGTTTTGATATTTATAAAGAGGATGGAGAAGTTTTTGAAGACCTTGCCTATCGTGCGCTGAAAATTGCAGTGATGGCAACAAAGCGAAAACAAATTCGTAACTTGCCTGGTTATTACAAAGGTGTGCTTCGCAAATTGATTGATGAGACGTATTTTAAGGATATGTTTATGTATTTTGACGTCCCACTAGGAGATTTTTATTTTCCAGAGAATTACGAGCCATCATAAAATAAGAGTGCCAAGTATGGACACCATTCGCGCTCTTCAGCGAATTGTGGCCGCACTTGGCACCCGTGCAAAGCAACTAAAATTTGTTCTCTGTGTTAGAAACAAACGTGAATGTTTCTAACACAGGGACATGATTTGATATGTAATAGTGAAATGTAGCTTATTGTCAGAATACTTTTGAATTGTTTCTGGCGCGTTGAAGCTTCACTTGATGATTTTAAAACATAAACTCTTTAATCGCATCACAAACTTTATCCACATCCTCTTCACTCAAATATGGATGCATCGGTAAAGAAAGCACTATATCACAAAGGTTATTAGTAGTTTCAAAGTCTTGATCATTAAATTCCAAATAAGCAAAAGCATCTTGTTTGTGCATTGGCTTAACATAATAAACCATACTAGGAATACCTTCTTCTTTTAATTTTGCTTGAAGACCATCTCGCTGATCATTATTCTTTAGCTTAATAGTGTACTGGGCAAAACTTGAGTAATATCCCTCTGGTATGCTTGGAGTTTCAACAATTCCATTTAATCTTACATTATATAAGTTATACACTCGGTTTACATCTTCTACTTCATGATTGATAAATGCTTTTAGTTTTACTTTTAATACCGCTGCTTGAATAGTATCTAATCTTGAGTTAACACCAATTCGAACATTATCGTACTTATTCTCGCCTTTTCCGTGAACTTTTAAAGACTTGAGTAATTCCGCTAATTTATCATCATTAGTAAAAATGGCCCCGCCATCTCCATAACAACCTAGAGGTTTAGCTGGAAAGAAAGAAGTAGTTGCTGCGTCTCCAAAACTACATGCTCTTTTCCCATTAATATTACCACCAAATCCTTGGGCACCGTCCTCTAAGACTAGTAAATTATACTTCTTAGCAATTCTCTCTATTTCAGGATAATTTGCCGGTAGACCAAATAAATCAACAGGAATAATAACCTTTGGAGTCAACTTTCCTTCTTCAATCGTCTTAATAATTGCTTCTTCTAATTGAATTGTATCTATATTAAATGTTTCTCTATCTACATCTACAAAAACTGGAGTTGCACCTTTAAAGGAAACAATCTCTCCAGTTGAAAAGAAGGTGAAATCTGGTATAAATACTGCATCTCCTTCTTTGATTCCCCAAGACATCATTATTAAAGTCATTGCTTCCGTTCCATTTGCACAGGAAATACAGTGTTTTACCCCAACATAATCTGCTAATTGTTCTTCTAGCTCTTTTACTTCGTTACCACCAATGAAATTGGCATCATTAACAACTTTTTGTATAGCAGAGTCAATTTCTTGTTTATATTTCTGGTATTGAGTCTTTAAATCTCTGAATTCCATAATCCAACATCCTTTATCCAATTTAATTTTTACCCTTTTTAATTTCCTGTTAGTTTAGTAAGTATGTACTCTCTTACATTTTTGACATTTCAACTCTTCTTTTAAGAACTGTCCACATTCGAAGACATAACCTTTTGTATGTATCCCTGCTATTAAAGCATAATCTTAGTGGCACGTTTGAACCACTTATAACAATTCAATTATATCATTGCTTTAGAATGGTGGTGAACAAAAGAATAATCTACAGTTGAGTGAGCAGTACAGCAGAAAGAGCCCTTATTTAGGATTTAGTTCTTCTATTTCATCCTTATTTAACTTTATCCTTATCCAACAAATTTATTAGTTGCTCAGATAACTCTCCAATAAAATCATCCGTTTTAATCCAATCATTCTCATTCCCTCGACGATAGCCATATTCTAAAATACGCTTGAATTCTTCTTGTAATTCTTCTGTTGTCATGCAACCATCCCTCCTACGTTTTTCACTACATGTGGTATCAATCAATAAATAATAATCTTTCAGTATATTGTAATGCAGAGTCATTAAATATAATGTCGAAATTAGTCGTAATCTATAAATTTAATAATAAATTTGATACAAGAGGAACTGAGTTGAATAAATACTATAAAAAGTGATGCGAGTGCTATTTATGTTTTCATTTCCTTTTATTGATCATGTAAACTAGAGAATATTTAAAAAGGATGGTTGTCTGTTATCAGAGTAGTGTAGAATTGTTTTTTTACACAGGGACAAAAAAAGGAAAGAAAAAAGCGCAATCCTAATAGGGCTACGCTTTCTTCTTTCCCTAAATAGGGAATACACTCGGAAAATTTGTTAATGTTGCTTAGTTAAACCGTAACTGACAATTTCATCATTCATCTCGTCAGTGCAGTTATGTCGTCTGATATGGAACCATCAGACCTTAAGGTGCACTTCCACAGAAAAGTTTTCTTTCACTTGCAGATAAAATACGCTGGATCAAAACCTAAATATATCGGTTCCCGACGAGAGTATCTTTCGCCAGTAAAGCAAATTTTCCGCCAAGGCTGTGCAAATCATCCATTAGATTCTCTTGTAAACTCATGGTTTACCAGTCCCTTCCTACGGTAGTTCCGCCTTGTACTATTTATATACCCCGCTTAAAAATGATTAAACATCTTTTATTTAATTTGTTCAAACTTTTTTAAGTTATTTTTGAGGAGGAAATCTGCTCAATCATATTTGTTGAAAACTACTCCCTTTACACAGCCTCTACTTCCTTTCCTAGAGCAAGTATAATAGATAATATTTAATAGTGAATTGTAGTCTATTGTCAGAATAGTGTAGAATTGTTTCTGACACATTTGGTCGACCCCCTTATAATGGACACTTAGAGTGTTATAATTGTGCAAATACAACCATTTGAGAGGGGTCTGTTTATGAACATTCGAAAGAAAACCAAAAAACGTTAACTAAAGCAGTGACGACAAAAAACGAGTTGCATATTACACCTTTTTTTCGCAATATTTTCTACTTAATCGCACCTGTTTTGAATTGTTGTTAATACTCAGAATAGTATGTAATTATATCAAACAAGGACGCGTCAGTAATTTGACGCTTACACATCTAGCTTTTTAACATACTTTTTTATATATGTGTAAACAATAGCTATTAAACTTAAGTTAAACATAGCTCCTATTATACTATAGATAATAATAACGAATATCGGCTCTAAATTCATGGATGCAAAATAGATAATAGATATTCTGACAATCAATAAGACTATTTCATAAATTAATAAATATTTTTGCATTTTAAATAGTTGAATTGTTAGCATTGCCGGAGTATTTACAAATGCACATAGTAACCAAAAACTTAAAAACTTTGAATATTCTCCTGCTACTGCCCATTCAGCACCTAGTGCAAAGCTAAATATGTCTGGAGCATACAAGTAGATAATTACAAAAGGGACTATGGCTATTACTATTAAAGTTAAAGTATATTTCAATAAATACATATGATATCTTTTAATATTACTATTAAAAACTTTTGTCAACTCTTTGAAAAAGACATCCTTTACAGAAGAAGTGATTACAGCAATTGGAAATTGGACTAATCTTATGGCCATTGCATAGTATCCTACAACCGCCGAACTAAAAGATATTGAAAATAAAATTATTATAAAATTACTTGAGAAAGAGTTAACAAGAGATTGAGTTGCATTATATTTAGGTAAATCATTATATTTTATAGCAACTTTTTTGATCCCCTTCTTACTAAAAAAATAACTAGATTTTATATCTTTATTGAATTTCCGTAAATAAAACAGTGTGACAGCAAACTGACCTATTAAATATCCAAATATTAAAGACTTAGTACCCAGATTTAGAAGTCCACCCACAATTTGAGAAGATGACGTTACAGTACTTTGTATTAATTTAGATTTGGAAATAGTTTGATAAGATTCACTTCTAACAAACCAAAAATTAAGAATGTTTGATATTCCTAGTAAAAACGCGGTTAGAGGCAGTATTAAGTAAATGCTCTTTAATTCATCTAGTTTTAGAACACTGATAAAAAAGTCCTTCCCAATAATCAGGGTAACAGTTAGTAATATAGTCATCATTATTACAATTATTATCGTAAGATTAAAGACAGATATAGCTTCTCTTTTAGATTTTGGTATTACAATAGCTAATTCGTATTTAAAAGTCATGATAATAGTGATAAATACCAACAAAGTTGTAAATACTGTTAAAGTACCAATATCTTCAGGACTAAATAATCTAGTTAACAATGGAGAAGCTGCTAACACAATAATTTGACTTAAAATTGTGCCTGATAAAAGAATTAAAATTGATTTAAAAATCTTATTACTATAAAGTGATTTTAGCAATTTCATACTATATTAATAATTTTTTTTAAATATTTCTTTGATTTATTTCTTTCACTTTCTAGTATAACTTCAACCTCTTCATAGTCAATATTTGGAATAAGTTCAATTTTTTCTATATTATTTATTTGTCTGTTTTCAAGTCTGAATTTTTTCAAAATATTTTCCAGCCTAGAATTAACTTTAGCATTACCAGGTAATAACTGCATAAAAAATTGTTTTTTAAAGTTTATAGAAAACGCAACTCCATGAAATGAATTTGTTACAATAAAACTAGCATTATAAAACAAATCAAGCCAATCATTTACTGATACTTCAGACATATTGATCATATCTCTTTTTTTATATATTCTATTTGAGATATAAAAAATCACTAAGTCATGTTCTTTAGCAATTTTTCTCGCTAAGTCTAACGTCTCTTTTGATTCTGCTATTAAATATACTAAAAGATATTTTGTATTTGTATATTTGTAATTATTGCTGATTAAAATGGACCAATCTTTATAATCCAATAAAAGTGTTGGGTCTAATACTACTGGATGCTTTTCCCCTAATAAATTTTCTATAATATCTTTTCCCTGTGTTTCTCTTAAAGTGATAGTATTGAAATCACGTAACCGTTCTTTATACTCAATTACAAATGATTCTGGTATTGTACTTACTCCAAAACTAGCAGCATAAGCATTTTTTTTTGAAACATCATCTACAAAACTCAAAAAATACGCACTATCAAATCCACCTGTAAAGTAGCTCCAAACCTGATCGCTACCTGTAATAAAAACATCATATTCCTTATTTAACTCTTTCAACTGGACACTGTTATTATATGCTTTCAAACTTAAAGGTAAATAGTCGCTTCTAAAATCTTGAAATACTTTTGTATCTTTTTTAAATGCACCGTTTCTTAAAACAATTGATGCAAACATTTTAGCTGATGGTAAGTTTCTTAGTGAATATGGTTGATATAATTTTTCTATAAATTCACACCGATAGTCAATTATTTCACATTCTACCCCCATTTTTTTTATAACATTAGATAATGCATACGCTTGTAATATCCCACCATAATTATGCGCCCTATGAAAAGTAATAATTCCACATTTCATTAAATTTAACCTCACAGTATATTAATTTTATTTTATTTTATTTGTCTTTGCCATACCATATTCCAAAATACTATTAATAATAATATATAGGTTGGAATATAAATTAAATGACTGAAAAGTGACACAAACAAAAATACTATAATTGAAATCATATATACAAAAGTATCATCTGATTTTGCTTTTCTCATAATTAATAAACGATATAATAAAATTACCCAAAAAACAATATATAGCATTAAGCCAAATAAACCATAGTTAAAGAAAACTTCTAAAAAATCATTATGAGCTGATAATCCACCAGTATAAATACTAGTAGAATTAACTCCATGTCCCCATAATATCTCAAATATATTACTGATTTTTAATTCATTAAATAGGATATATATTATGTCTGTTCTACCTGAACCACCATCATTGAATATATTTAGAATTTTCTCATCAATTTTGGAGTTAAAAATTTCAACAGTCGCATAGAAAGAAAAAATAACCAAAAAAATTGATAAACTGATTTTAAGATATTTTAAAAACACTTGATAATAAGAATTGTTTTTAGAAATATTCCTTAATATTTCTAAACTAATTATAATTAGCGCTATTATTAAAGCGGTTCTTTTTGAAGAATATGCAGATAAAATTAATATATAAAAAATACCTAAATATTTTACAAAAACATTCTTATTTATAAGAACAAACAAAATTGAAAGAATAGAATAGTAAATAGTGTTAATATAAATTCCATTAACTTCACCTAATATAATAGTTTCATAAGAAAAAGTTAGCATTAGGAAAAAACTTAGAATTAAAAATAAATTCAATACAAATTGAAGATTGCTTTTTTTTATTGAAAAAGACGCTGCTAATGTAATTAAAGGGAAATAGAATATTATTAATACATAACCTAGATTCAAACTGTTATTTATTAGTAGGTATATTAAATAATATAATATGTAAAAAATAGAGAATATATCTATAACCTTAAATTTAGACTTATTTAGTATTTTAAAATAAATACTTAACATTACATAAGTTAGTAAACAAAATAATATTAGAAGTTTTAAATAATAATCAAATATTATTATTCCGTATGTACCTAATACGCTGATTACAATATACATGCTTAGCAACAGAATAATTAATCTATCTATACTAAAAATTAATTTATTATTTTTCATTTAATCTTTCCTTTAATATTTCAATAAAGCTTCCTATTGAAGAATTGTATTTATCCCATGTTAATTTCTGAGCTGTTTTCATAGAATTAAGAGACATTTCCTTGATTTTATGACTATTTTCAATAAACCAAATCATTTTTTCTAAAATCTCGTTATGTTTGTGAGGCGATATAATAAAACCATTATAATAATCCCTTATTTCTTCACTTATTCCAGCAGTTGTTGCACAAATTACAGGAATGCCTGATGCTAATGATTCTAAAACTGATAATCCAAATCCATCTGAAATTGAGGGGAAAATTAAAATGTCTGTTTGGGAATAAAAATCATACATTTTATCTCTAGTTAAATGTCCGAGAAATTCACAATTATTAGGGGCATTAATTATATTTGTATCTTTTTTATTATAGTGACCCGCTATTAAAAATCTAACTTTAATGTTCGGATATATTATAGGCAATATTTCATTTAAAGCTCTTACAGCATCAATAAAATACCATGCGCCTTTATTTTGTGTCACTCTGCCAACAAAAGAAAATACTATTTCATCAGGTTTATTTTTTGATCTTCTATTATAATTATTAATATCTATTCCATACTTAGCTTTATGAATTTTTTTTTCATTAATTTGGTTATATAATAAGGATTTTTTAGTAAAATGCGATGCTACTAAAAAATAATCTGCTCTAAATATTTCTTCTTCGGAATCAATTATATCTTTGTTATATTTTTTAGATTCAATTTCTTTTCTTAAAAAATTTGAGTCCCCATCATATTTTTTTATATCATCTTTTAATAATAAATTCATATAGTTTATACTTGGTGCAGACATATCCAGTACCTTTATTACTTGGGGTAAATGGTGATCTAACTTTTTATATAATGAAAGGGATAGCGTATCATAAGATATGACAACATTAATATTATGTTTTTTTATATATTTAAAAACTTTTGAGTTAAATCGATTAAGCATAATTTTTTTAATTATATTTGAAATATAACTTTTTTTTTCTATTCTACTTAAAAATAATATTAATAAATTATACAACTCTCCGAATTGTACAATCTCACTATCTTCTAATAAATTTGACTTTCTACTTTTAGCTCTCTTTAAATTATCTCCTTTTAAAAACTTTAAGATTTTTAAAGTAAGAGAATTATTCTTTAAATATACTGTAGTTATATATTTATCCAAAATACCGTGTTCTTTGAATGCTTCAGCGGTTTTAAATGAATGCTGTTGAGCAGGATGAACTACTATTACTTTCATACTATCTTCCATAATCTCTCCTTACCTCCTGGAAGTCTCATTTGGCAGTATTATGTAATAACTTAATAATTTCTTGCCAGCTATTGTTTGATTCTTTTTTTTCTGTAACATTAGTAAATTCTTGTAAATTTATTTCTTTAATAATTACCTTCTCCATTAAGTTTGCTAGTTCATTAGCATTATTAAATCCAAAAAAGTGCGCATTTTCATAACCTTCTAATATTTCCTGTGAAAATGAAGTGTCACTAGCTAAAATAATTGTCCCTACATCTTTTGCCTCTTTTAAAGGTAACCCAAATGTTTCAATATATGATGGAAAAATCAGTGTAGAATAAGTAAAATAATCAATTACCTTTTCATGTTTCAAATTCCCAATAAAAGATATATTCGGATGTCTTAAATTATCTTCTATGGTTAAAAAAACTTTAAAGTCTGAGTACCCCTTACTATTTAAAATTTCGACAGCCTTATAAATAATCTGATGGTTTTTATATATAATTTTTGACGCTGGATAAAAAAATAAGTTATTTTGGAAATTTCCAGAGATTTTTTTAGTTAAAATAGTAGTATCTGGCGGATAAACTAAAATTTTATCTATATTTATTTTTAATTTTTCATTAACCGCATTTCTCATCCATTGTGTCTGTACAATTATTAATTTAGAATTTAAAAGTGAAGAATCAATTAACTTACCAATTACTTTCTGATAAATAGCTAAAATTCTTTCCTCTTTTTTAAAAAAACTAAATTTTTTTATATTTTGATAGGGTATTGGTTGATGTAAATAAATTATTTGCTCAGTTTTGACCCCGTAGATTTTAGTATTTTGCAATGAAAATATTAAATCTGGCCTCAATTCATTTACCAATTTTTTTCCAACTATAAAATCAAACTTCAATCTATTTAACCAACTTTTCTTTATATCTTTTAATACTAATGTTTTAACATTCTCTTGTTCTTCTATATAGTTATCACTAACTAAGAATATCCATTCAACTTCTTTAGAATAGTTTTGAATTACACTACCATAAAAAGACTTAAGTATAGTTAATGCTCCTCCTGAAGATGCTGCAGCTGCATTTACTACTATTCTCATATATTACTACCCCAAACTTTTTTGTTCACATAATCAGTATAAGATAAAATAATTCTTAACACCTTCTCCGACACATTCGGAATTGAGTAGTCTGCTACTAAACGCAGTGTATCTTTCTCTTGTGTTTCTAAAATCGTTAGCCCTTGCAAAATACGTTCTGCTTTTAAACCAACCATTGCGACAGAAGCCTCTTCCATGGCTTCTGGCCTTTCGTGTGCTTCTCTGATATTTAAAGCCTTAAGTCCAAGTATAGAAGATTCTTCACTAATCGTTCCACTATCGCTAAGAACAGCTTTAGCTTTCATTTGAAGTTTAACATAATCATTAAATCCTAAAGGTTTCATAGTCTTCACCAATGGATTAAACTCTATACCTTTAGCATTTATCATATTTTGTGTTCTAGGGTGCGTACTTACAATTATCGGTATATTATATCTCTCTGCAACAGCATTTAAACTCTCCACTAAATCAATAAAATTGGTTTCCGAATTAATATTTTCCTCTCTATGTGCAGATACTACAAAATACTTTCCTTCTTCAAGACTTAATCTTTCTATCACATCCGATTTTTCAATATCAGCTTTTCTAGAGTTAAGAACTTCAAACATTGGACTCCCTGTCTTAATAATTCGATCAGCTGGTAATCCTTCTCTTAACAAATATTCTCTAGCAATATCACTATAAGTTAAATTAATGTCAGCCGTATGGTCAACAATTTTCCTATTCGTTTCTTCAGGTACCCTTTGGTCAAAACATCTATTCCCAGCTTCCATATGAAATATTGGGATTTGTTTTCTCTTCGCAGCAATTGCACATAAACAACTATTCGTGTCTCCTAAGACTAAAAATGCCTCAGGCTGTACTTCCTCTAGTATAGGATCAATTTTAATAAGAATATTCCCTACCGTCTCAATTGCTGTTCCAGTAGCAGCATTCAAAAAATAATCAGGTTTCCTTAAATTAAAATCATTAAAGAATACTTCATTTAATTCATAATCATAATTTTGTCCGGTATGGACTAATATATGTTCAATTGCACTTGATTCTTCTAATCTATTTATTACTGCTGATAATCTGATAATTTCAGGACGAGTTCCTACAACTGTCATGATTTTTAACTTTTTCATCTACTAAACCTCCAAGAAGTATGTATCAGGTTTTTCTGGATCAAAACATTCATTTACCCACATAATTGTTATAAGATCACATTCTCCAACATTTACGATCGAATGTGTGTATCCGGTAGGAATATCTACTACCTGTAATTTTTCTCCATTTACTCTATATTCGATAATCTCTTCAGCTTCTAATTTTCTAAACCGAATCAAACCTTCACCACTAACAACTAAGAATTTTTCGTTTTTAGTATGATGCCAATGGTTACCTTTTGTAATACCAGGTTTTGATACATTAACAGAAACTTGACCTCTTTCAGGTGTTCTAATAAATTCTGTAAATGATCCTCTTTCATCACAGTTCATCTTTAGATCATAAGAAAATTGATCCTTTGGTAAAAAGCTTAAATATGTACTATACAGTTTTTTAGTTAATGCATCCTCCATATCTAGAATACTTAAATTGGTTCTAGTTTCTTTAAAACTTTGGATACGATTTGCTAGATCCCCCAATTTAATTGCATATATTGTTTCTACAAAACAATAGGTCTGATGTTTATTTGGAGTTCCTTCAAGTGCCTTAATAAATTCTTTTATCACATCATCAATATAACATAACGATAATTTTGCCTCAGTGTTGTTTACATGTATATCAAAATTCCTGGAAACATTGTAGCAGTATGTAGCAACTACAGTATTATAGTTTGGTTTACTCCATTTCCCGAATACATTAGGTAATCTATATACAAGGACATCTACACCAGTCTCTTCACTATATTGAAATATCAAATCTTCTCCAGCTTTTTTACTAGTACCATAAGGATTGTCAAACTCGGCTTGTATGGAAGATGTAACAAGTATGGGCGAAGCATTATTATGTTTCTTTAACAAACTTAATAACTTGGAAGTAAACTCATAGTTATCTTCCATGAATTCACTTTCATTTTTTGGTCTATTTACCCCTGCCAAGTGAAATACAAAATCACATTCCTTTGTAAATCGCTCTAAGTCTTCTGAAGAATGTTCTCTAGTATACAAAAATAAATTAGTATAGCCCCTATTCTTTAATTCAGCTACTAAATTTCGTCCCACAAAACCTGCTGCTCCAGTAACAAGAACTTTCACTAGTTAGCCCACCTTTTCAATTCAGTTTGTATATAAGGAAGTTGCAGTAGTTTATCTTTTATTTGTTCAATTGTTAGACGATATGTATTATGAGAATTATATTCTTCGTCAGAAGAGAGTTTTTCATCACCCTCTTCAAAATACTTATCATAATTTAAATCTCGATTATCTGCTGGAACTCTATAAAACCCTTCTAAGTCATGAGCAACAACATTTTCCTCTCTAGTTAACAACGTTTCATAGAGTTTTTCACCATGTCTTGTTCCAATAATCTTAACTTCATTCTCCACGCTAAATATTTCTTTCAACGCTTGTGCCAAGTCCGCAATTGTAGAAGCAGGAGATTTTTGAACCATAATATCACCTGCATTCGCATTTTCAAATGCAAATAATACAAGTTCAACAGCTTCTTCTAAACTCATTAAAAAACGAGTCATTTCTGGATCAGTTACAGTAAGAGGTTTTCCCGCTTTCAACTGTTCAACAAAAAGTGGAATAACTGATCCGCGAGAAGCCATGACATTCCCGTATCTCGTTCCGCAAATTAATGTTTTATCTGGTGACACAGTCTTTGCTTTTGCTACAAAAACCTTTTCCATCATAGCTTTCGATATACCCATTGCATTTATTGGGTATGCAGCTTTATCAGTAGATAAACAAATAACTTTTTTCACTCCGTATTCAATGGATGCATTTAATACATTTTCTGTGCCAATAACATTTGTTTTAACTGCTTCCATTGGGAAGAATTCACATGATGGTACTTGCTTTAGTGCAGCAGCATGAAATACGTAATCTACATCATTCATAGCATATCTTACACTTGCTAAATCCCTAACGTCTCCAAGATAAAATTTTAACTTGTCATTATTATAAAGTTTACGCATATCATCTTGTTTCTTTTCATCTCGAGAAAAAATACGTATTTCTTTTATACCTGTATGTAAGAAACGCTCCATCACAGCATTCCCAAAAGAACCTGTACCACCAGTTATCAACAAGGTTTTATCCTTAAACATTTCATTACCTCTTTTCAGTTACTTGAAATGGTCCATTATTATTTCATACGAGTGCTTTGTAGTATAATTCTCTTCTAAATACCGTTTAGCATTTATACCCATTTGATTTCTTAAATCTCTATTACATAACTGCAGTACTTTTTGATTGAATTGCCTAACATCACTGCTTTCACACCAATAGCCGAATTCACCTTGTTCAATAATCTGTCCAATATCAGTGTTTACATCTGTTGCTGCTAAGACTGGCATAGAAGCCTGCATATATGAAAGAAGCCTTGACGGAAAATTCGGTATTGTAAATCGCTTATCAAGAAATATTAAACCTACATCACATGAATTCACTAATACTTCATAATCTTTTTTTGGTAATTGTTTAAACAACTGTGCATTTACAGGTTTTTCAATATCTAAAAAAGTCTTAAGTTTATTATATTCTGTCCCTGAACCCGCAATAATAAAGTAAGCCTGTTCATTCGTTTTATTTGCCTTCAAACAATCAATCAAAAAGTTAATTCCTTGTGGTTTCCCAAGATTTCCTCCATAAATAAAAACAGTTTTATCACTTGGGATTTTATATTTATCTTTGATCTCTTTTATCTTTTTTTCATCTTTATCTATCACTAAAGGAGCTATACTATTAGGACAAACTTCTATAATTTCAGGTGAAATATTATGGTTATGTTTAACAATAAAATCTACATTCGCTTGTGACATACATCCAATGGAATCAGATATTTCATACAACTTTTTCTCTTTAAATCTAAAATAATCATAGAGAACACGTTTTAACCCATTTTTATTTAACATACCTAAATCCACTGCGTTTTGTGGAAAGATATCTTTTAACAAAAGATATGTTTTAGCGTTATCACGTTTTTTAAGATATTCAATTGTACTTGCTAATGTGATCGGTGGAGTAGAATAAAGAATTAAATCAAATCGTTTGTATTTCAAATATTTTTTTATCGCAGTCTTATAATTAGTTTCTAGCAAAACTGTAGATATACCTTTTTCAATAATGTTTGTCTTTTGTATATTCCCTACTTTTACCTTCAATATTTTACATATATCTTCTTCTATTACATACGTTGTTTTTTTGTTTTTGCGCTCACATGGACTTACAATATATATACTGTGTCCATGATTCTTAAACTCTTTTAGTAAATCAGTATATATATTACTATCATATATTGAATTAATATCACTTAATGTTAAAAATATAATATTCATAATTACCCCCTATATTTTGGGTAGAAAGTAATGTTATTCTCGTCCAAAAGTTCAGATTTTCTTCTTGATAGCAAGTTATAATATTTGGTTTCATCTATTATTTTCTTTCCAATATAAAAATCATAGATTCCATTTGGTGCAAAGCTCTTTTTATATTTAAAAATACCATCGTTATTGCCATAGCCACCACCAAGAATAAATCTTTTAAGACCTTTTGTCTTCGCCCACTTAATAATTTCATACTTCAAGAGTGTGTTAGGCTGCAATTTTAAGTATTCACGATTAGTCCCCCCTAGAAATGAATAACAATTTTCAGGTCCATATAAAACAAGTTCGGTGGATATAATCTTTCCTTCATGTAAGATATGTATATATATAAAATTTTCTTTCATGTTATTAATAGTTTCAAAAAACTTTTTTGGAAAATAGAAACTTTCATTAGCATTATTACTCTCCATGGTTTGATAATAAATATCTAGAAATTCCTCTAATCTTTCACCTGTAGAGTCAATTTCAACTTCTAATTCTTCTCTTAAAGCTTTTTTCAAACTTTTTCTAACTTTATGTTCAAAATCCATTATCATCTCTTCAAGTGGTAGTCCTAAATCTCGTACTATATTTTGAGTATGGGATTCAATTGTCCCATCATAATATGAGGAATAATCGTTAAACAAATGGAATCTTACAAATTCACTCACATATCCACTATTCTTACAATACAAATTAAAAGCATTGTTCACCTTTTCATAATCATCACCATTAATTAAAAATCCACCGTAACCATACGGTGTAGAAAGATCGTACCAAGTGTTTAAGGGTAATTTTTTTTCGAATTTTTCAGATTTTGCAATATCCCTTTTCATTACAACATTTATAGCTCTAGTAATACCATCGTCATAACAAAATAAAAGAGGATCTCCCTCTCCATTAAGTTGAAACGCCTTTGCATAGCCACTCAGATAATTCACATCATAAATTTCAAAACTTTTTACAATTTCATCCCATTTTTCTGACTCATTAATTGTAATTACATTTATTTCTGCCACAAATTATCCTCCACAAATTTTTTTAAAGTTTCTAGTATTCTTTTCATATCTGATAGATCGTACCTTTGATCACATACTATTGACATACTATTATTGTATAAGAATTTATTATGTAAACAATGCTTGTCAGAAATTGGCCAATGAACTGGGCAGTATATATCATTATTAATAAAGTACTGATGAAGTTCATTTCTTCTGCCATAAGGAACAATTATCGGTACAAATAGGGGTACATCTCCTTCTTCAAGACTAACCGTTTCTATTTTAGGAAATTTTTTTAGACCATCAATTAAATATCTAGAGTTTTGTTTTCTTTTCTCTTTAATTCTCTCGAAATTTAATGAACTAATAAGATCTTCGATATCCTGTTGGATATTATAATTTTGATAACTATCTTCGATTAATTTTTCCGCTTGATTAAAGTATTCTAAAAATGTCTCTTTCTGCCCTAAACCATTCTCGATAAACTGTTTTTTTTGAAAAAAAGCTTTTTTTCTCAATTGAATGTATTCGAGATTAGTTTCTTTAGCGCCATCAATACAAAATTGTCCTTCCTGCTTAATTGCAACAGCACCACCTGGCAATCCTGTCCATTTTCTAAAACTTGCAAATACATAATCAGATTCTTGATTATACGGAACATCTGACAACCAAGAATGGGTAGCATCTTCTATAATTATTTTACCTAGTTCCTTATATTTAATAATAAGTTCACTAACTTTTTCATTACAATATCCGAAGTACTGCATAATAAAAATTACATCGCATGTGGTTTCAAAATCTATTTTATAAGTATATTTACCGTTCTCGAAGAGTACTTCATAAAATTCAACATCGACTCCATTATCAAGGAAGGGCTGAATCATTGAGTGACAACAATATGACGGCATATACACACTCTTCACAACTTTATATAATTTCATTTCTTTTATTAGATAATCTAAAGCTGTTCTTCCTGTCAAAAAAAAATTATGTGGTGCATCTAGAGTAAATTTACTCAAGTTATCTGTCTCAACTTCCCAAAACTCACTACCAATTTCCATATTATCCCTCTTTTAATATTGATAACGCTATGACATTATGATATTCGCCTTTTTTAAATATCCTATTCCTTAATATGCCCTCTTTTACAAAACCACATCTTTCAAAGAGTTTTTGTGAGACAATATTATAAGCATTAACATGAGCATAAACACAATTCAACCTTAGTTCATTGAATGCATACTTTATCAAAGTATTAATTGTATCTGCACCATAACCTTTACCTCTAGAATTTCCTAGTAACTTGATATGAACCTCTGCATTGCCATTTTTATAATCAATATCTGATAGTATAACTGTACCTATTGTTGTATTATCTTTGGTATCATTAATCATGCAACGTAAGATATGTGTACTTGGCTTTTGAGCCTTAATCCACTCTTCCTGATAAAGACTTGAAGTAGGAAAAGACCATCCTCCAAGTGAATATTCTGTCTCAGTATCATTTATAATATCTAGTAGTACTTCTTTATCAGTTATTTCTATAGCACGTAATATTATTTTTTCACCGACTATATTCATTTCGAAGTACCTCCTGCTTCATATTTTTTTCTGTATTTATCAAAATCAGGTGGTGAATTTACTCCGCGCTCTCCAATGTCAGATCTTTTAACTGCCTTTAAAATTGTCTTTAAGATAATTTTTATATCGCCAATAAAATTAATATTATTAACGTAATCTATATCGTAGGAAAATCTTTGTTCCCATGAAGAAGTATTTCTTCCATTTATTTGTGCCAATCCTGATAGTCCGGGTCTAACAGAATGTCTAATTCTTTCATGTAAAGTGTAATAAGGTAAGTATTGAATAGCTAACGGCCTCGGCCCAACAACAGACATATCCCCCACCAAAATATTAAAAAGCTCAGGCAGCTCATCCAAAGAAGTTGACCTCAAAAACCTCCCAAACCTAGTCAACCTCACACTATCAGGAAGAAGTTCACCACTACTATCACTCTCATCCGTCATCGTCCGAAACTTATACATCTTAAAAATCTTCTCATTCAAACCAGGTCTTTGCTGTTTAAACAACACTGGACTGCCAAGCTTTGTTCTAACAAGTACCGCAACTACCAAAAGAACTGGACTAAGAACGAAAATAGCAATCAAAGACAATACAAAATCCATTGGTCTTTTTATAAACCTTCTATAAATCCCACCTTTAGAATTTCTCATTGCTCTCGCCACAACCCTTTAACAATCTCCACAACTCTCTCCAAATCCCCATCCGTCATCTTCGTATCAGACGGCAAACAAACCCCATTTTCAAACAACTTCTCAGAAGCATCTGTACCAACAAAATCATACTTTTCAAAGAACGGTTGTTTATGCATCGGCTTCCACACAGGTCTTGACTCAATATTTTCTTTTTCAAGTGCTTCCATCACATCAATTGGTCTAATCTTGCCATATAAAGTCATGCTACTTAACCAATAGTTCGGCTCATTCCAGTCATTGCTAGGCATGAACTCAATACCGTCAAGCCCACCCAATTCTCTCTTATAAAAATCAAATATGTATCTTTTCTTCTCTACTCTTTGATCTAACACCTTAAGCTGACCTCTACCAATACCAGCAACCACATTACTCATACGGTAATTAAACCCTAATTCGCTATGTTGATAATGTCTTGCTTGATCTCTACTTTGAGTAGCCCAAAATCTTGTCTTAGCAATTCTTTCTTCATTATTAGAAACAAGCATCCCGCCACCAGATGTAGTAATAATTTTGTTTCCGTTAAAAGAAAAGATACCATAATCCCCAAAAGTTCCAGTATGCTTTCCTTTATAGTAAGTTCCTAAAGATTCTGCAGCATCTTCTATTAAAGCAACATTATGTCTCTTACAAATTTCAACAATTCTATCCATATCAGCAGACAAACCATATAAATGAACAACAATAACTGCTTTCACTTCTGGATATTTCTCGAAAGCTTCTTCTAATGCTTGCGGGCACATATTCCAAGTTTCATAATCACTATCTATAAAAACGGGAATGGCATTTTGATAAATAATCGGATTAGCTGTAGCTGAGAATGTTAAAGTAGGACAGAAAACTATATCTCCTGATTCAACCCCAGCCGCTTTTAGTGCAAGATGAATAGCCCCAGTACCAGAACTAAGTGCTGCAGCTGCTTTAGAACCAACTTTTGAAGCTAACTCTTTTTCAAACTCATTGACATTCTCTCCAAGTGGAGCAATCCAATTTGTATCAAATGCTTCTTTTACATATTCCATTTCATAGCCTTCATCACTCATATGTGGAGATGATAGAAATACTTTATCTTGCATTAGGGTTGACTTCCTTCCTATTTAAATAGCTTTTTTATGTATTCATTTATTTGACCATTTATAAATTATGTATTTATTCGTAAACTCACAAATAAAGCCCATTAAATATGGGCTTTAAATCTCTTAATCTCCTACACAACCAACCGACTCGTCATCAACCCATCCAAATACTCCAACAAATCATCCCTTAACCCATCATCCTGCAAAGCCATCTCTATCGTAGTCGTAATAAACCCCAACTTCTCCCCAACATCATATCTCTTACCCTCAAAATCATAAGCAAATACACGCTGAATCTGATTCAACTTCTGAATCGCATCCGTCAACTGGATCTCTCCACCCGCTCCTACATTCTGCTCTTCTAGAAACATAAAAATCTCCGGAGTTAATATATAACGGCCCATGATAGCAAGATTAGAAGGTGCGGTTCCTTGTGCTGGTTTTTCGACAAAATTTTCTACTTGATATCTTCTACCGTCTTGCATCTTCGGCTCCACAATTCCATAACGATGCGTCACTTCATCAGGAACAGTCTGCACTCCAATGACGGATGAAAGCGTTTCCTCATATTGGTTCATTAGTTGTTTCAAACAAGGCGTCTCACTCTGCACAATGTCATCCCCTAAAAGCACAGCAAACGGCTCGTCTCCAATGAACTTTCTCGCACACCATACCGCATGTCCTAGTCCTTTTGGTTCTTTTTGACGAATATAATGGATTTCTACCTTGGAAGATGCTTTTACTTTCTCCAGCAAGTCATACTTCTCTTTTTGCATCAGGTTCTCTTCTAATTCAAACGAATGATCAAAATGATCCTCAATAGCACGCTTTCCTTTACCAGTCACAATAATAATATCCTCAATACCAGAAGCAACCGCCTCTTCGACAATATATTGAATCGTCGGCTTGTCCACGATCGGCAGCATTTCCTTTGGCATCGCTTTTGTCGCAGGAAGGAAACGTGTTCCAAGTCCCGCTGCTGGTATAATCGCTTTTCGTACTTTTTTCATCCTGCACACTCCCTAATGAACTTAACTAACAGTCACTGGTTCGGATAACATCTGTTTCACATTCTTCCGATTTGCTAAACCAATCAACAACACTTTCATGTCATCCACCGTCATATCAAGCAACTTATCCAGTACATAAGTCAACTCGCCATAACTAATCGGCGTCGCACGGCCAATATGAATCTTCGGAAATACATACTTGCTTTGGATTTCCTTCTCATCCAATAACTCTTCAAACATCTTCTCACCAGGTCGAATACCCGAAAATTGAACGCCAATCTCCTCTTCACTATACCCAGATAGTCGAATAAGATTATTCGCAAGATCGACAATTTTCACAGGCTCTCCCATGTCTAACACGAACACTTCTCCCCCACTTGCCATCGTTCCTGCTTGAATGACTAGTCTGGATGCTTCTGGAATCGTCATAAAATAGCGAGTCATCTCTGGATCTGTTACAGTTATCGGTCCGCCTGCTGCAATCTGTTTTTTAAATAATGGCACGACACTTCCACGGGATCCTAGTACATTTCCAAAACGTACTGCCGCAAACTTTGTCGTGCTTTCTTTTGCAAGATTCTGAACGATCATTTCAGCAAAGCGCTTCGTTGCACCCATTATATTCGGTGGGTTTACTGCTTTATCCGTAGAAATCATGACAAAATATCCTACACCAAACATATCCGCTGCTTCCGCAACATTCTTTGTACCGAAAATATTATTTTTCACTGCTTCCATTGGATTGTATTCCATTAACGGAACATGTTTATGCGCAGCAGCATGATACATCACATCTGGTTTGTACTCCGCTACAACATCAAAAATTCGATTTCTATCTTGAACATCCGCGATGATCGGAATAATCTTTGTATTTGGTGAAACCTTTTGACGCAATTCCATGTCTATTGTATAAATAGAATTTTCGCCATGGCCAAGGAGAATGATCTCACTAGGGTCAAATCTTGCTACTTGTCTACAAATCTCAGATCCAATCGAGCCGCCCGCTCCGGTTATGAGAATCTTTTTGTTCGTTAACTTCGAAGAGATAGATGCCAAATCTAGTTCTACTTCTTCGCGGCCTAGTAAATCTTCTATTCTCACATCTCTTATTTCATTAATAGATACTTTGCCTGTTAATAAGTCTTCTATTAAAGGCATTATTTGCGTATGAACACCAGTGTCCAAACACTGTTGCATGAGCATCGTACTTGTTTGCTTGTCCATAGATGGAACGGCTATAATAATATGTTCTATATCCAAGTCTTTTACTGCATCCGCAATAATTTCAGTTCCACCTAATACGCGAATATTAAAGATTTCTAATCCCTTTTTTTTCGAATCATCATCTAAAAAAGCAATTGGCTGTAATGGTGACTCCATATTTTTAAATAATTGACGAGCAATCATCGTACCCGCTGACCCTGCTCCGATTATGAGTGTACGCTTTCTTTGTTCATTGAACTTTTCACCTGATATGTATGAATCACGGAAAACTCTCCATGATAACCTGGAGCCTCCGATGAGTAATATATGAAGCATCCACGTGATTAATAACGCTCTAAATAATATCTCCCCTGGAAGAATAGCTTGTACAATCGCTACGACAAGTATGGATATAGTTACTGCTTTGAAAATCAACCACAACTCTCGTACAGACGCATATTCCCAAACCTTTCGATATAGCCCAAAATACATCGCTAAAACATGATGTGCGATAAAAATAGTAAATGAACTAGTTATTAGAAATAGGTCCGTAAAAGGATTATCAATTGGATATAGTAAGAAATAACCAATGTAAATGGAAAATAACACTATACAAGAATCGACTATTACCAACATCGACATTCTTTTCCTAAGTGACACGCAAATCCCTCATCCCTTTTACTTAAACTACTATAGAATATTATAGCACTATTGGTAATTTATTAGGGCATTTTATTTAAAAAGGCATTATTTCTACCACAAAAGCGGTACTTTTGATTCACTATAAGTTTTTTTGAAATTGTAATTTATTATCCATGGAATTTTTCGGCATATTGTCGAGTGTATATTTTTAACAAAAATCTATTAATCTACGCAAAAATATTCCACCATTTCGATTTTCCTAGGTCTTCTGGCTCTAAAATAATAACTTCCTCGTTTTCAACGATTCTTGCATTATTTTCAAGAAAAATGTCGACTGCATCCAATCTTTTATGTTTTTCTAAATACCGAAGTCCCGCGTCAAATTTATATGGCCTCGTTTTCAAGTTATGTACATCTGATCCATATGTATGGACTAAATTTGCATCTACCAATTGTAACGATAACTTTTGAATTCCTCTTCCAAAATGACCAGCTAAACTACCAGCAGTAACTTGGGCAATTGCACCGTTATTGATAAGTTTTGTTAACCTAGCTGGATTTTCTGCAATGGCTCTATTTCTTTCAGGATGTGCAATAATAGGCAATATGTTCTCGGATAATAACGCATGAATCACATGCGTCGTGTATTTTGGTATCCCTTGAGAAGGTAGTTCCAAAAGCAAGTATTTAGAGCCTGCTAATGTAAGAATCTTTTGTTCCTTCAGTAAGTCGACGATATTATCTCTTAAACGAACTTCATGACCAATATGTAATTTTAAAGGAATCTCTTGTTTATCGATTTCTTGTTGTAATGTAATGAGCTGTTGCTTTACTGCGCTTGCTTCTGCATGGTATTGCGGATGGTACGCATGCGATGTAGAAATAATCTCGGTTATTCCCTCTTTCACCGCATTTTCGAGCATTTTAATGGTATCTTCTCTAGTTGAAGGTCCATCATCTATCCCATATAATATATGACTATGTATATCGATCATCGCCTAATTCTCCCGTTCCTTGTAATAAAAGTAAAATAAAAGAGAGTAAAAGGCACCCTAAGTGCTTTTTACTCCTCTGAACCATAGTATTGGTAATAATAATGATCTTTTTCCAGATTGAAGTTATTGAGTACAGTTCCAATAATTTTAGCCTTGGAAGCAACTAACAGTTCTTTTGCTTTTAGCACACTTTTTTTATCCGTTGCTCCTGCACTGATGACGAGCACCGTGCCTTCGCTCTTATTCGCCAAAATTTGTGCATCTGTTACCGATAGTACTGGAGGTGCATCAAATATAATGAGATCAAAATGCTTTCTCAACTCTTCTATCATGTCATCCATAGACTTGGCACTTAACAACTCTGCTGGATTCGGTGGAATTGGTCCACTCGTAATAATTTGAAGGTTTTCTATATCTGTTTCTTTCAACGCTTCCAACACTGGAGTCTTCTTCGTTAAAATATTGGATAGCCCTATCGTGTTTGTAAGATGAAACGTATAGTGTACGGTTGGTTTGCGCATATCTGCATCAATTAAGATCACTTTTTTACCTTCTTGTGCAAACAAGCAGGCTAAATTAGCAGATGATGTGGACTTTCCTTCAGCTTGTACGGAAGAAGTGAATAGCAAAGTCGTTAACTCTCCATCCGGTTTGGAAAAGTTAATATTTGTGCGTGCAGTACGAAATTGTTCCGATACAAACGATTTTGGATCCGTTATCACCACTAATTTACGTGCCACTTGCTGTAAACTTTTTGTTTTTTTCGCCATGCTTTACACTCGCTTTCGTCGTGGCATAATCTTCGTAACAATATCCACATTTTTATTCTCTTGGATAGGGCTTATAAGACCTAGTATTGGGAGTTGAAGAATGTCTTCAATATCTTGTTCGTTTTTAATCGTCGTATCTAAGTGTTCGAGTAAAAATGCAATTCCAACACCGAGCATTAATCCGACTACTGCAGCAATCGCCATATTAAGAACTGGATCTGGTTTGACTGGTGATGGATTTTCCATTTGAACTGCTGGCGATAGAATGTTTACATTGTCTACCTTCATTAGCTTTTGGATTTCTTCTTGGAACACATGCGCGGTTGTATTTGCAATATCGACTGCTTTATATGATTCTGGATCTTGTACGCTAATATTCACTACTTGAGAGTTTTGCGCATTGGATACCGTGATTTTGTTTGTTAATGCAGCTGGCGTCGTATCAAGATCTAGATTTTCAATTACTTTCGATAGGATCGCTGGACTTTTTATAATGACGTTGTATGTATTAATCAGTTGAAGATTCGTTTGTATGTCTTGTGAATTAAACTGTTGTTGTTCGATTTTTTGTTGATTGACAAGAATTTGCGTTGAAGCCTGGTAAATTGGTGTCAAAAAGAAGTAACTAATAACTCCAGCAATGATAACTGCAAGGACCATCATACTGATTATTAGACCAATTCGTTTTCTCAGTGTTTTATATAAGTCTTGTAAACTAATCGTTTCTTCCATATGTACTAGTTTCCCCTTTACTCCTCAAATATCTTCATTTACTAATAAATTCTATTATAACATATATTATCCCATTTCGATTACAAATTTTCTCATTTTTTAATAAAAAAATTGCCTATTCGACATATTTATGTATAGATAAATAGTTATAGTCAAGCGAGCTAAGGAGGCTGACACAGAGGCGCGGTTAGAGGTGCTTGTTCAAGTGAATGCAAAAAATCCGTAAAGATTCATCTACTATTCTTTACGGATTTTTTGAGCGTTTATTTTCCAAGTGCTTTACTTAAAATACTATCTTTTCTAGCCTTTTTGGATGCTTCGTATTCCTTTTTAAAACTTTGTGCATATGATTTATCAAATCCATTTTTCGTAAGGTCTTTCTCCACTGCACCTAATACACCATCGAAAACTTTATCGGTGTTAGCTTCTAAACCTTTTGCTGCAGCCATGTATTTATTGTAGAAGTATCCAAAATTGATACTTTCTCCATTTGCTTGCTTGTCCATATATTCACTTTTCGCACGACCTACAAGTGCATTTATTTTAGAATCTGCTTGCGCTTCTAACCCTACGAATGCCGGACCATATTTTTCTTTTATGGAACCAACAGTTGGTTTAGTAGTTGAATTGTTTGAAGTTGTGGATCCAGAAGTAATCGTATTTCCGGAAGTTTGCGTTTGCCCTACCGACGACTGCCCTTCATTTGTGCTACTATTCGTTGTTCCATTTGTTGTCGTATTATCGGCAGTTTGAGTTTTTGAAAACGAGGATTTTTCTTCTACCACATTTCCTTTTTCATCAATGGTAATTTTACTTCCATCAGGTAGCTCCACAGTATATGGGTCAGCAACAATCTCAGTTACTTCATCATCAGCCACATCATATGTTTTAAACTTAAGCTCATATAGTATGTAACTTCCCGCTCCAATGATAATGATTAAAGCTATAAGCAAAGTTAGTTTTAACCTTCTTCTTTTTTTCATAATATTCCCCTTTTTACTTTATCTTAGTTTAAGTTTAGCATGAAGAATAGAAGTTGAGTAGAGTTATATAGGAAAATAGGTGTGAAGTGGTGGATTTTGTTAGTTTATGTTGTAGCGTGTCAAATCGCATAGTACTTATGTATTGTTTTTGATTGGTGTGAACTTCCTTGGGCCTAACATCCATGTGACTGACTCAGGCACGCCTTTTATGCATTGTGTAGTGGCTGGAAAAAAGAAAATCCCCTTATGCCAAATGGCATAAAGGGATTTCTAAATAAATTATTTATTTTCTTTAAATGAGAATGTATATTTGTCATCAAAAGATTTACCATCAATAGTACCTTTTACTTCAAAAGTAACATCATGATCAATTAGAATATCTAGTGTTGAATCTTCTTTTAATCCAACTTGAGCCAAAGCTTTGGAAATCACTACTTCAAAGTCTTGATCACTATTAACGTTACTATTAGAAATGATAACATCGTTACCACCAGCAATATATTTTACTACTACCGAATTAACGACTGTATTTCCTTTAAATGCAGCAAAAACTGGTTTTGCAGCATTTGTAAAACTACCTAATGTACTTTCAGCTTTTTTTACTTTTACTGTAAACGTTTTACCTGATAAAGATACTAATACATCGCCGCTTGCATTACCAGCTTGTATTTGTTTTTCTAGTGCTGCTTTCAATAAATCATTTCCTGTTTGTGACGTTTCACCGCCGCCACCACCACCGCCGCCGCCTGCTGCAGGTGGTGTAACTGGAGCAACTGGAGCAACTACTTCGGTTACTTTATCTACTGTCTTAACTAATTCTTTTACAAAACTAGATGTGCCAGTTGTTGGAAGTTGTTCAACTAAAGCTTGAATAGTTTCAAGAACTTTTTTCGCTTCGTCTAATTTGCCCTCTTTTACAAGCTTTTCAACTTCAACTAACTTCATATAAATTGTTACTGGGACCATTAATTCATCACGTTTTTGATCAGATGGTTGTTTGTATTTATCAAGTAACAAATCACGAGATGCTTTTCCAGAGAAACGGTATAGAATAGCAGTTCTTCCTTTTAATTGATACGATAATTCGTGATAAGCTTTTTCAACTGCAGCAAAGTCATTTTTTGCTTCTGCTGCTTTTATGTCAGCTAATAGTGGATCCAAATATTTAGTTGCATAGTTATATGCATCAATATATGGTGCTAATCCTTTTGTAACTTTCTCATTGTACAATGTTTCAATTTCTTTTAACTTTGCGTCCTTCTCTTTTTGAGAAAGTTTTGATGACTTAATTTCTTTTACTGCATTTTGATAGTTTTTCTTTACACTGTTTAATGCAGTGTATAATGTGTCAACTGACGCTAGTTTCCCGTCTAGTGCTGGATTCACATAATGAGTAGTTGCTTTGCTCAGCTCCAACTTCACTTTACTAATCGACTGATCTACTGATGTAGATGCTCCAAATGCAACTGGTGAAAAAGATAAAACAGATGTTGTTAATAGTACTGCTGCTGTCGTTTGCTTGATAAAACGTTTGTTCATGTTATTCCTCCTCATAATTTAGGTAACTAGTTGAGAATTTTCCAATATATTTCAACAAACCTATAATACTATTTAAATGGTAACTATTCAACTTTATAATCCGAGAAATTGTTACAAAACTACCTATTAAAATCAATTTTTTTTACAAATAAGAAGATTAAACGACTCAAGATGCAAGTATTATTTTTTTTGCTTAAATAGTCAAAAAATTATCTAAACCCCTTCATACTATAGGATTAATCTATTACTTTTCTTCATTTACCACAATTTGGAGTGGTAAATTAGTTTAAGAAAATCTATCTATTATTTTTTTTCGTTTTTTTCATGGATTCCCTAAATTTTTCGTTAATTTTAAGTGATAAAGGACGAATCTATTGACTGGAAATTCCGAAAAGGTTAACAATATACAAATTCCAAACCTCTTTTTTTTACTTTTTAGTGTTTGTTCTTCTATTGACTGAAGTCGAGATCCATCGTTTCCATTAAATACAACTTTCGAGAATTACAAATTACAAGGCTCTCATTTGTTACCACAGTATTACGGGTGCCTGGCACCCGTAATACTGTGGTAATGTAAGAAGGCATTGGCGTTGTTCTTGAAACATAAGATGAAGTAGGTGGACAAATATGAAAGGAGAGAATTATGAAGGGTAAACGAAGCTTTTTCTTACGCCCGCTTTCCATTATCGTTTCACTGTTGGTTATATTGGTAGGGAGTATTGTGGCGTATGCGGTTCAAACAAGCGGTAGAGAAGTAAAAGTGGAAGATTTACGGTTTGTTGGAGATAACGGGATTGTGCATAGCGCGCTTATGTACACACCAAAAGGGATGAATCTTGGAGAAAAGCATCCGGCGGTATTGACTATGCACGGATACATCAACTCGCGTGAAGCACAAGGTTCATTTAATATCGAGCTTGCTAGACGTGGGTATGTAGTACTTGCAATGGATATGAGCGGACATGGGTATTCGCAACAATATTCTTCTGATTTAAGTCGCGGAGCTAGTGCGGGATTGCATTATTTGCATAACCTTCCTTTCATCGATCACGAAAAAGTGGCCTTGGAAGGTCATTCAATGGGAGGATGGTCGATACTCAAAGCTGCTACAGATGAGCCATCTCTCGTCAATACGGTAATTCAAGTATCATCCTCTACTGAAACGTTTTACTCTGGGGAAGTAACAGCCGAAACTCCATTTAACTATGCCATTATATTCAGTAAGTATGATGAATTCGCGCCACTTATGTGGGAATCATCCAAAGGATCTGAAGCTAATTCCTCCCCTAAAATGCTGAAAGTTTTCGGGACAGATGAACCTGTCGTCGAGCGAAAATTGTATGGCACATTTGAAGATAAATCTGCGCGGATGTATTTCGCACCTCCAATTATTCACCCAGCTGCACACTGGAACAAAGACACGACCGCTTTTGTTATCGAGTTTCTGAATGAAGCTATTCCAGCTCCAACTTATATCGATGCAAATAAACAAATATGGAAAGTGAAGGAATTCGCTACGTTTGCTGCGTTTATCGGAGCTATCATGTTACTTATTTCATTATTAGGGAATCTCTTATCTACTAATTATTTCAAAGAAATTAATAAGGTAAGACCTGAATTCAAAGGTATCACTAATCGTTGGATATGGATTATTAATGCGCTTGTTGCAACAGCTATACCTGCAGCTACATTCATTTATTTTCAAGAAAAAGGCCAGTCATGGATTCCTGCGAGTGCCATTTTCCCACAAAATATTACAACTGGGCTCGCGGTCTGGGCTACTCTAAATGCATTTATCGCGATCGTATTATTTGCTATTTTCTATAAAACGAATAAGTTGGGTAGATCGACACTTAATAATTATGGCATCACCTTAGAAGGCAAGTTAGTTTGGAAGTCTATTTTGTTAGCTCTGTCCTCCGTTGGAATTATATATGCAGTGACAGTTGCAATGGGCTCATTACTCCACGTGGATTTCCGTATTTGGGTAATGGCTTTTAAAACATTAAATGCCAAACAATTTTATCTAGTACTTACTTATTTATTGCCTTTCCTTCTATTCTTCCTTGTAAACGGTCTCGTTCTACATGGTCAACTAAGACTAAAAGAATCCAGTAGCGAATGCAGGACCGCTTGGAAATGGTTCGTTGCTAACTTCGGCATTAACACACTCGGAATTATTGTGCTGATTATTGTTCAGTACTCGTTCATGTTCGGTACTGGTGAATTGCTGTGGGATAAAGCATTATTAACAATAGTCGCATTCCAATTTGTGGTCGTGAACTTCATTGCAGCTCTAATTTCCACCTATTTATTCCGAAAAACAGGAACAATTTATGCGGGTGCTTTCGTCAATGCCTTATTAATTACTTGGTATATCGTTGCAGGGCAAGCGATGCAATTCTGATAAGAATGTTCAAGTGTCCTTTAAGTGCATCTTGTCTTTACTATCTCCTAAGTGCTTTGGACAAAATATCAACTACACTATTACCGTTTGAATTTTTGTGGATTGTGAAATGACTACGTCACTTCACGATCCACTTTTTTCGGTAATCTTGTGGTGGATGTCTGTCCGTCGCCCTCTTGAAATGTGTAGAGACACGGTGCATGAAGGTTGATTAATGAGAGAATGGATCTTTCCCTACTCTTTTAAAAGCGGACGAAGAGTCAATTTCGTCCGCTCAATGCTTCTTTATCAATGGATGCTATCTATTTCGTTTTAATGCCAAGACTAATTACAAAATGCTTTTTAGCATTCAAAAGTTGCATAACCAGGTGCATTTTTTAACACTTTATGGCACTTTGAGATCAATTGGTAGGCATTGAAAAACTAGCGTGTGGGAATGAAGCTATAAATTAAAATCCCCTCAATAAATGACGTTTAAATAGTAAAAGGACTGTCATCTATTTAAACGACAGTCCTTCTTTCCATTTACTCCACAGAGATTACTTCTAAAGGAGATTCTCCGTCAATTACCTGTTTTAATAAGGTCAGCTTACTCTTAGAAGGTGTTTCATACTTAATAGCAGCACCTTTTTGAATGAATGCTCCTCCACCTACCCCGTAAAGTCCACCATTATTGCTTTTATAGCTATATACTCGGTATTCTTCCCCTTTTTTCAGCTCACGGATTTTTGTCAAAGAATTATCTTTTTCTAGTTTCCATAAGCTTGTGTTTGTAACAATCGTTACTTTCCCAATTTGACCTACCTTTAATTCTGTTTTTCCCCACATTACTTTGGTACTCGCACTTGCTTGATTTGTATTAAATGTCATAAATGAAATAAGTAGAATAAATACGAATGTAATTTTAACGGTTTTCTTCATCATTATTAATTTCCTCCTTCTGAATATTCTTTTATTTTACAATAGAATGGCTTTTTCTTCTACTTGTGAAGTTCATTGTAGAGGGTTAAGCGTTTTGGTTTGTTGTGTTATAATAGTAGAATATGACTTTTATTTAGAGAGGAATTTACTAATGACAAATTCACCTGACACATATAAAACACAATTAGACTTTTCTACTGAGTGGGAAGTTCCAGCACAAGAAAAGTATATTTTTCAATATTATCATCAGCAATTAGAAGATTTGGTAGCTAACCAGCTTCATATTCATGGGGTAAAATTATATACGGTAGAAGCCGGCATTATTGTAACAGCTATTATTAGACACTCCTTACCAAAGAAATTACGTCTAGATCAAGTAGTCTTAATCGTGAAAGATAAAGAAGGTAAAGAACTAGCGAGGAAACAATTTGAAATGGAATTATTTGGAGAACTAGATGCTTGTACAGCGCGTCCTTGGAACTTTTTGTTTGAAATGGAAGATTTGCTAGTTCCTTATGAAGAAATAACAAATGAAATGGATTTCGACATAGTATTTGAGTATTACGAAAAAGCAATAACAAACTTTGAATTATACCTAGATGAAAATTGGTTAAGTGGCCTTTCAGAGGATCAACAAAATTATGTAAAAAGTTTAGTAGCTACTTTAGAACCTTTAAGAGAGAATGAAATCTCTATTGTCGGATTCCATTTTCATGAAATGGAAAATGTAATTCAAGTTTATATTATTATTCGCAATTCATACGCAGACACATTAACAATCGATAACCTACCAATTCAATTATTTGATGCAGCTGGTGATATGGTATGTAAACTTGGATTCCCAATAGGTCAATTTGAAATTGAATCCAAACAAGCTCGCCCAATAAGCTTATCTTTCCCAAAAGAAGTATTCATGAAAGAAAATCCAGATTTTAGCACATGGATGATTGAAATGATTCCACAAACTTTATAAATTACTAGTATAGCCGTTATAGGAAAGACCTATAACGGCTTTTTGTTTTTTTACAAGCCGGGTTTGTCGCGTTCACAGTGTGATTTATCTCGCTCTGACATATTTTAGATAATGAAAACATCCCCCTGTCAGCCACAATTTGTGGGACAGAGGGACGCTGGAGATAGTAGACAAAACATAATTTTATCGAGTATGTTTACAGGCTAAAGCCGTTATAGGTCTAGTTAAAAAAATCATTCTTATCCTTACCATCTACTGTAATATGAACATTTAGCTCAGTAGCTATTAAGACGAAATGATTGTCATTCTTTTTAATCGCTTCGACCTTCACATTCGCAGAAATCAACTGACTATTTAAGCTCTCCAACAATTGATCCATCGTGTAATAATCGTCGTTTAAATTTATTTCTGCTATATTAAAGCCATCATTTACACTAAAACTACGATTCTTTGATGTATCCTCGTCACTACCAATAGCAAGATCCGTATCGAAGAAGTCATTCCAGTTTGGACCACTTACATGTACAAAGGAAGATTTCCCTATATTGAATGTTCCAATTCTGAAAGTATCTCCACCAAAACTGCCCGCCCAAGTAGCACGTCCATAAAGATTATTCATTTGAATATAGCTTTCGACAGCTGACCCAATAGACATCGCAGGAGTAGTTGCATATTCGTTTTGAGGTATATTCCAATATAAATCTACATTTATCGTATTTACTCCATCATTTATAGTGAATTTTTTACTGTTCCCTTGGAAATTTGAACTACCCATTGGTTTACTGATTAGAACTGCTTGACTAGCATAAATTGTTGCATAATCAAAATTTGAAACTGCTAGACTTTCCAATGTCGATACATTTGGAATAGAAAAAGAATATTTTGCGAGATTCTTCATTTTATTACCTAATTCATCTTCAGCAAAATAGAATAAGGTATAGGTTTTTCCTACACTTAGGCCTTCAAAAGTAAAAGATTGACTGCTATCTTCCTCGATCGTAGCAAGACGTTTATAAGATCCTACTGCCGAGATTAACTCATCGATTGTAGGATCATTTGCTCCATCTCCTTCAACTAAAAGAGCTTGTACATTCACTTTCTCGTCAAATGCCATTTCCACTGCAACTGAATTTTTTGTCATATTCAATGTATGTGGAAATCCTACTTTTGCAATTGGAGCTTGCAAATCGGTTGCTGGAATAACAATGTCAAATTCGTTGGAAGTCCACGAATTACCATCCAAACTAAGCTTCAGTTGAACTGTTGATACTCGACCAGTCTCTGAAATTGGAGCCTTTAGCAAACCATCTGTATAAGTCCATCCATTATCGCCTAGTATTTCTACATCCACTGTATAAGGAAGTTGTACCTCTCCATGTTCATTTAATGTAATCGGTGAAAACTTTGTAGCATCTTCAAATACTAATAACTTACTATAATTACTGATAAAGCTTCTTTGCTCCTCTGAGAGCGAGTTGTAACGATTTCGTATTTCAATTAACTTTAAATCATTTGGTCCTGTTAAACTCGCAATAGCTTGCTGAACTTTTAGAGCCTCCACTTTTACTATTACGTTTTGATAAGCTGAATAATTTGGGAAATTTTCTAAAGTTGCCCCTTTTGACAAAGCAACCTCTATTTTCCCTTGAATTTCGGTGATTAAAGTTTGAATGGTTTCAAGGTTTTCTGTTTGGACATTCACAAGACTAGGTAAATTACTTAGTGCATCGTTGGCAGCTTGGATTAATGCTTGTTTTTCTGTATGAAGAGCAACCCATTCTATACTTGCTTTAAGTTTGTCCCCTAATGCTGTTGGAATCATGAGCTGTAATTGTTCCGACAATTCTTCAAAAGCTAATTTTGTTTCCATAATGCTGTCTACATTTGTTGCGCTTAACTCAGTGACATCTGGTATGGAATTAATTTTTCCGATGACATTTGCAACTTTTAGTTGATCTTCCATCATTTGAACAAGTCGTTCCAGTTTGTTTTTCACTTCTTCAGTAACAAAAGATAAACCTTCATCATTTAAACTACCAAATAGCCCAATAGCTGTATTTATGTCTTCATAGTTATTAACTGCAATCAGTTCTGGAAGTGTTTCTACGATGGATTGCAACGACATAGCATTCTGATAATTAATATTCTCCACAACTGATAAATGAATAATATATGTCTTTCCGTTCACTTGAATTTCGGGAGTAAATTCTCCGGAAATTAAGGTCGATTGCTTCGGCCAAAGTACGCTATAACTACGTGTAGATCCATTACTCATCTTAGCTGCAACTGTAGTGGGCAATGCATATCCTTGCTTCACAATGACATCTTGAATTGTGGAAATTCTCACTTCTGCTTCCGATCCTGTGTTTGGGACAGGAGTAGATTGTGTTCCTAATTGTTTTTCAATATCGACAACTTTTTTGGTTAATGTAGATAAGACTAGTTTAGTAGAATTAGCAGGCAAATTAGTCATCAACCCTTCGACTAAAAGAATAACCTTTCTTGCTTCCTCTACTTTCCCTTCTCTCAGATATAATTCTGCTTCATTTGTTTTCATAATAATCGTTACAGGTATGATTAACTCGGCTCTTTTACTATCTGCTGGGAGTTTATATTTACTAACTATAAGATCTCGTGTCACTTTTCCTCTAAAACGATATAAGATGGAGGTTCTTTCTTTTAATTGATAAGACAACTTATGATACTCTTTTTCTAGTTCATCCAAATTTCCTGTTTGTTCAGCAACATGAATTTGTTCCATAATAGGATCTAAATATTTTGTTGCATAATTCATTGCGTCAATATATCCAACTAAGCCCTTTGTAATTCTTTCTTCGTATAGACTATCCAATAATGTTAGTTGAGTTTCCTTATTAACATCGTGTGATTCTACTATTTCTTTCCTCATTTTGTTATATTGTTTTTTTGCTTGATTTAACATACCATATAAATCAGAAGTTGAGGTAAGCACTCCCCCATAGGAAGGGTCAATATATACCATTGACTCTTGCTGGAAAACTTTTTCTAGACTTTCACTTGATGACGTCACAACTTTTGCACTCGCTTGTTCTGTACCTATTAAAGTAGGGCAAAAACTTAATAACAAAACGAGCGACACGAATACTTTTGAAACTTTTTTCACTTTTTTTCCTCCAAAAGATAGATTAATGATTTCATCATTCAAACTATTATGTATTTAGTCCTATAATAAAGAAATATGGATTTCCATGCAATGGAAGGTATTTTTTATCATGTATCTCGCACACAGTTTTTCTAATCATATCTTACTTGAAGTTAATAAAAAGAGAGACCCTTGACTGGATCTCTCTTGCATTTTCTGTTACTTTTATAAATTTATAAATGCTTAAATAATATATACTTACTAAATTTGCAGTGATTAGTCTTTGACTATTGGTGGATGGATCGGAAAGGAATTCATCTCGTATATTTCATTAGAATCTATTGCTGCCTCTACTTTCTCAGCATTCATATTTGTAGCTATAGCTATAGCCATTATTAGCATCAAAAGAATTGCTTTTTTCATTAGTATACACCTCCTTTACATAATAAATTGGACAGCCTTTTCAAATTCTCCTTCTTGTTTATAATAATCGGCTAAGATGTTTGAAAAATGATGATGTGCCTCTTTTAACTCGCCTCGCTTGGATGTAAATGGCATTATTTTTTTCTCTAAAAATAACATGGCTTTTTCTTTTTGGTCATTTAACAATAATAAATAAAATATTGCGTATAACCGATAATGTAACGCTTTCATTTTTAGTGCTTCCTCTTTTAAAAGTTCAAAACTCTCTTTGCTTTCAGACCACTGCTCCAATCTGAACTCAGTCTGGGAAACATTATATAAACAAAGTAGATAGTTTTCATTGTTTTTAGGCATAATAGTAGAGCTTTTTTTAAAATAAGCAAGTGCAATTGAATAATTCCCCATATTATGATGTAGGTCACCAATATTATGATATATCTGAGGAAGCAAATTACCATGAGGAAACATTTCTGTTATTCGTAAAAGATAATTATAAGTTTCAAGCGCTTCATTATAAACTTTTGAACGTGAATAATTGATCGCTAGTGACATGAGGGCATAAATAATTCTTTTAAAGTTATATTGTTCTTTAAAAAATTGCAACGCTTTTTTACCGTAAAGTATAGCCTGACTAGACTGATCTAAATATCCTTTCACAACTGCTAAATGATAATATATTTCTCCTTCAAAAGAACCCAATCCTATATGTTCTTGGACAACGTTAGAAAGTAGCTCATCAGCTTCTTCATACCTCCCCCTTAAAACTAAAATTAACGCACTAAAATAAGAAAGTAAATACTTTTCATGTTGGGAAAAATTCTGTTTTTGAAATTGCAACCACTTTAACTGTTTTTCAGCTTTAGCTATGTCCTTTATAAACAGATAGTATCTCAGTTTATATAATTCATTTAGATATATATAGTCAGTAAATAGAACAATTTCTTGATAATATTCTAATTGCAAGAACGCTTCTGTTACTTTCTCTTCCTCGCAATATTGAATATGAGCTAAAAATTCGGCTAATACATGTCGAATGTTTCGGGAACTATCTTCTACATTTTGTAAGCTTATCGCTAATCGTTCTAGCAATAATCGTATTGTTTCCTTATTTGCTTCTTTACTATTATTCTCAATTTTACTGAGGTGGGGAATCGAACAAATCCCCATAGAAAGCGTACTCTGAGTCATTCCTTGTTTTGAACGATGAAACTTTATCAACGAACCTATTTGCACAATCTCACCTCCTTTATAAATAATAGTATTAACTCTATAATAGTCGAAATTTTCCCAATAAACAAAACTATATTTATATGATAGTTTAAAAGTGTACCAATAATAAAAATAAAAAGGAGCTAGGACAATGAGCAAATTGAAAATTTTATTGTTAAGTGCACTACTCGTAGGATCATTAGCCGTACCAGTACAAGGAAGCTTTGCAGCAAACACCACTTCCCCTATTGATGACATGAACTCTACACAAGATTCGGAAACTTTTCGAGTTTATGTAGAAGCAAACAATAGAACGATGAAAACTAGTTTAAAAGGATCCTATAAGGTCCGTTGGGAGCTAACAGAGAATGGGTTCTCTACAGAAATGAATGAAAAGCAATTTGAAGCGTTGCAAAAGAACAAAAATATTACTGTTACTAAAGTACAAGAAGTTTATTTAGATACAGATACTCGCTCTACAGAATTCGAAACGACTGCTGGAGAATACCCTACCCAACAAACACCATGGGGAATAAAAGCAATCTATAACAATAGCAATCAAACAACTACTTCTGGCGGAAAAGGTATTAACATAGCTGTCCTAGACACAGGTGCAAACATCAGCCATTATGATTTAATCAGTCGAGTAAACCAATGTAAAAATTTTACGAGTACTCCTTCTATCATTAACGGAAGCTGTTCCGATGGCAATGGACATGGTACGCATGTATCTGGTACTGCATTAGCAGATGGTGGTAGTGATAAAGCAGGTATTTACGGAGTGGCACCAGAGGCAAATCTTTGGGCTTATAAAGTCTTAGGTGACAATGGATCAGGTTTTTCGGATGATATTGCTGCCGGTATCCGACATGTAGCCGATCAAGCAGTAGCAACTGGAACAAAAACCGTGATTAATATGTCTTTAGGATCTGCGGCAAACGATTCTTTAATTTCAAGCGCAGTAAACTACGCTTATGGTAAAGGCGTATTAATCGTGGCGGCGGCTGGAAATTCAGGCCCATCCCAAGGTTCCATTGGCTACCCAGGAGCTTTGGTCAGCTCTGTAGCAGTAGCGGCACTTGAAAACGTTCAGCAAAATGGAACATATCGCGTTGCAGACTTCTCATCCCGCGGATATGCTACAACCGCTGGGGATTATATTATCCAACAAGGGGATGTGGAAGTCTCCGCTCCAGGTGCTTCCATCTATTCTACATGGAATAATGGTGGATACAATACGATTAGCGGCACATCCATGGCAACTCCTCACGTTGCAGGTTTAGCAGCAAAAATTTGGGCCCAGAATCCATCTTGGACAAACATACAACTTCGTGCTGAGTTACAAAAACGAGCAAAAGCTGTCGACATTAAAGGTGGCATTGGTGCTTCAGTAGGAGATGACTATGCTTCTGGATTTGGATTTGCACGTGTACAATAAATAAGAAAAACGCAAGTGCCCTTTAAGTACATTTGGTCTTCACCAATTCCTGAGTGCTTTGGACTAAACGGCGACGTACAAACATCTGTCACAAGGTTACCGAAAAAAGAGGATCTGGAAGTGATTCAGCTACTTCCAGATCCTCTATAAAATTCTTCGTTAAAAGTGGTGTAGCCTATAAATATATGCTTTCAAGTATAAAATTGCTTGAAGGCTTTTTTAGTTTCATAATTACCCGCGTCCCTGTATTAGCCACAATTTGGGGAACAATTGAGACTGACACAAGGACGCGGGAATCTTCTTTTCAAAAAAATAAGCGGCTGAGGTTTATCACTCAGCCGCTTATACGTATGCTACTTATTATAAATTTCCGCCATCATTCATTTCCCTACTTCTGATCTAAATCACGATGAATGATGCGGTAAGTCTCGATTAATGTGTGTAGTCTTTGTTGTTGTTTCAACAGGACATTTTTAGAAACATTAACCTGAACAGACATTCCATTGCTAAATGTAACAAGGGATACCCCTTTTCCTGTTTCCTCTATTTCAAATTGGTGATTAAAAATCCAAACACATTCGACGTGTTGATAGGACATAGTTGGAAATGCTCCTATCTCATTTGGATCAATGAGTATAGGTGTTTTAACGACATAATTCATTAGTTTTTTTATTGCTTGCATACGTCCTTCTAGTGTAGAAGCGAATAGAATGCATGCATTGCCGAGCAATTGTTTCACAGTCATTTCGGAGTGATAGATGCCTTGGGTTGTAATAATTTTCGTTTTAAACTCTCCTGTAAATACTGATTCAAGCATCAAAGTTTTCTTGTTAATTAAATTAGAATCACAGTCTTTCAAAATTAAATCCCCCTTTTCCTTTACTATGGTTATATACTACCAAACTTTCATATATTTGTATAGTCTGATTTTACTGAATATATGTAATTATGAGTTTTTTCTTTATGTATTAGTTATTATTCCCAATATTAAACAATTAGTTCTTGTAGAACGAACAGCATGTTTATACAAGCAAAAGTCCCATTTCCCCTTTTGGTAAATAATGTGAAGACAGATTATGCTGAGGCTACCTAGGAATAATTGAATCGTGCACGACTCCAAAGGAAAGTACAGTGTCAACATTCGAAGAGAATTTAGTACAATTTGAACCAATGATTTCTGCATGCATTCGAAAATTATCTATCTACAAAAATCATGAATTATATAGACAAGCTGGGAGAATTGCGTTGTGGAAAGCATGGGTAAAATTCGATGCGGAGAGAGGTGATTTTGCCCCATATGCATACAGATGCATTTACGGAGGGATTCTAGACGAATTAAAAAAAGAAAAACAAATAGAAGAAACGATTGATCCCATGGAAGAAGAAAAACTGACATTTCTAATAGAGCAAACATTAACCCAAAGCATCCACCATGAATCTTTAGCTTTCGCATTAGAAAAGTTAACAACAAACGAACGAGAACTGATCTTATGGATCTTCGTCGAAGGAATCTCGCTACAACAAGCAGCAACACGAGCAGGAATTACAATTCCAGGTATAAAGAAAAGAAGAGAACGATTGTTGACTAAGTTACGGGAGAATATGCCTAAGAAGAATTAAATGGGCGTTTGTCGCTCTCTTCTAGGCGGAGTGCTCGCGTTCGGTAATGAAATAAAAACGAAGTAGCCAAGTTTCTGGCTACTTCGTCTTATATCATATGAACCATTCGCTAATCTCTATTAGGTGTAGAGTTTGCCAGCATTTTATCAAAGTGAATAGAAATCAGTTAACTTTTAGAATATCTCCTATTATTAAAGGATTTCCAACGATCACTTCAATTGTCACTTCCATTTTACCGTATTTAACGGTGATCGTTGTATTTCCTTCTGCTTTTGCTCTTACTAAACCGTTACTTACAGAAGCTACTTTACTATCTGCTACTTTATATGTTGCAGCGGTGGTAACGTCTCTTTCGGTTGTTGTTCCATCTGCCATTGTTGTTACTTCTTTCATAGTCAGTTGTATTTCTTTTCCTGGTTTCATCTCAAGTTTTGTCTGGTTTACGGACAATGTCACAACTGGTGCTTTAACGTTCACATTTACAGTTACTTCATTTTTACCGTATTTAACAGTGATTATGGTATTGCCTTCTGCTTTTGCTTTTACTAAGCCACTCGTTACGGAAGCCACTTTACCATCTGCTACTTTATACGTTGCAGCGGTTGTAACATCTCTTTCGGTTGTTTTTCCATCTACCGTTGTTGTTACTTCTTTCATGGTCAGTTGTACTTCATTTCCTGGTTCCAAATCAAGTTGTGTTTGGTTAGCAGTCAGTGTTACTTCTGGTTCTGTAACTGTCACATTTACAGTTAATTCATTTTTACCATGTTTCACAGTAATTTTTGTACTTCCTACTGCTTTTGCTCTTATTAAACCATCCGTTACAGATGCCACTTTACTATTTTCAACTGTATACGTTGCGGCTTTTGTTACATTTTTTTCTGTTATTTTTCCATCCAACGATATAGTTAACTCTTTAACCGTCAGTTGTGATTCTTTTCCTGGTTCCAAATCAATTTGTGTTTTGTTTACAGATAGTGTCACTACTGGTTCTGCAACCTTCACATTGACAGTCAACTCATTATTCCCGTATTTAACAGTGACTGTTGTTCCGCCTACAGCTTCTGCTCTTACTATACCAGTACTACTTACGGAAGCCACTTTGCTATTTGCTACTGTATAGGTTGCAAAATTTGTGACGTCTACTTCTTTTGTTTTACCGTCTGCCGTTGTAGTTACTTGTTTAATCACTAATTTTGATTCTTTTTCTGGTTCAAGAACAATGTCTGTTTTGTTTGTAGTCAGTGTTACTTGCGGTTCTATAACCTTCACATTTACATTTAATTCATTTTTACCATATTTAACGGTGATTTTTGTACTTCCTGCAGCTTTTGCTATAACTAAACCACTTTTTACAGAAGCTACTTTTTCATCTGCTACTACATACGTTGCAAATTTTGTGACGTCTGTCTGTTTTTCTTTTCCATCTGCCCCTGTTGTTACTTCTTTAATCGTCAGTTGGGACTCTTTTCCTGGATCGAGAACTATGTCTGTTTTGTTTGTAGTTAGTGTCACCACTGGTTCGATCACATTCACATTTACAGTTAACTCATTTTTACCATGTTTAACGGTGATTGCTGTACTTCCTGCAGCTTTTGCTGTTACTAAACCATCCTTTACGGAAACCACTTTACCATCTGCTACTTTATACGTTGCGGCTTTTGTTACGTCTGTTTGTGTTGTTGTTCCGTCTGCTGCTGTTATTACTTCTTTAATCGTCAGTTGTGCTTCTTTTCCTGGTTCTAGGCTAATTTGTGTTTTGTTTGCAGTCAGTGTTACCACTGGTGCTTTAACTGTCACATTTACAGTTAATTCATTTTTACCATATTTAACTGTGATTGTTGTATTTCCTTCATTTTTTGCCTTTACTAAACCATTCGTTACAGAAGCCACTTTACTATCCACTACTTTATACGTAGCAGCTTTTGTTACGTCTTTTTGCGTTGTTTTTCCATCTGAAGTTGTTGTTACTTCTGTAATCGTAAGTTGCGCTTCTTTTCCAGGTTCTAAACCAAGTTGTGTGTTGTTCGCAGTCAGTGTCACTCCTGGCACCACAACTACAGGATCTTTTACCGTCACATTTACAGTCACTTTATTGACACCATGAGAAATAGTAATCGTAGTGGAGCCTTTTGCCACTGCCGTTACAAGTCCGTTCGTAACTTTTGCAACTGATTCATCTGATACAACGTACGTAGCTGCTGCAGTTACGTCTTTGTTCGTAGCTTGCCCTGTTGCTGGTGTGGAAGTTTCTGTAACAGCAAGTTGAACTTTTCCGCCAGTAGCTAAGTTAAGTTCTGTTGGATTCACAGTAAGTGTTACTACTGGTGCTTCGACTACAGGATCTTTTACCGTCACATTTACAGTCACTTTATTGACACCATGAGAAATAGTAATTGTAGTGGAGCCTTTTGCCACTGCCGTTACAAGTCCGTTCGTAACTTTTGCAACTGATTCATCTGATACAACGTACGTAGCTGCTGCAGTTACGTCTTTGTTCGTAGCTTGCCCTGTTGCTGGTGTGGAAGTTTCTGTAACAGCAAGTTGAACTGTTCCACCAGTAGTTAAATCAAGTTCTGTTGGGTTTACAGAAAGTGTTACTACTGCTTCTGGCTCTTTCTTTTCATAAATTAATGCTTCTCCAAAATTGCCTGCCTCATCCGTAACTTTAACGGTTACAGAATTTGTCTCATCAGTTACAGGGAATGAGAATGATCCATCTTGTGCTAAATTGAATTTCACTGCTTCTTTTGCTACCCCATTGATAGTCGCAATATAAGAAGCGTGTAGTTTTACATTCAAATCATAATCCAAATCATACTTATATAATTCTTTATTGTAATCGATATATTTGTCGGACACTTGCCCTTTTGCAACTTTATCTTTCACAGAACCTGTAATTACTGGTTTTGTTGTTTTAACAATAATTGGTCCAACGTAGGCACCAATTGGTCCTGTAGATGTCGCTGCAGAAAAGTCCATCGTATATAAACCATCTGGAATCGTTGTTACAGGTGCACTGCTCCATGGTTTGTACGGTCCTTTTACTGCTAGCGTATATGAACCAGCACGAAGTGAAGCAGCTGCATGTATATAGCCGATATATCCATCCCCGTATTCTCCACCGTCAGGATTCATAATATCCCAAATCTCAATATAGTTGGTTGTTACATTGCCGGTCAGAGTCCAGGAAAGAACAGCCTCATCTTTCACACCATCTCCATTAAAGGATAGGTCTGTTTCTGTTATTTTCATATCCTTAATTGCTATTGGAACTACGGTAGTTAAATCAGCTGCAAATGGCAATGAAATTTCGGAACCTCCACCGTTAATACGGATATATCCTAGTATTTCTGACCCTTTTGGAGCCGTAGCTTTTGATCCAGTTAATTTAACATTTAACAATTGTTCACCAGCCAACGTGAATGTCGGTTTGTCAACAGTCACTTTGGCATCACCAAATGTCTTGGTAACATCCACTGTCACATTATAATTTCCACCGTTACCCTTCAAATCTTTTACAAGGACTTGTTTCGTAACCGAAATATTTGCTGATAGTGGCTGTGGACCGAAAGTAACAGTTCCTTTTATGTTGTCTACAACTGTACCTTTACTGTCTAAAACTGCCTTATCAGTCGCATAAGCAAGTACACTTGGGTGAGCGGCCGCATATGCATCAACACGTCCAGCACCTTGAGCGAATACATCATATTTCGCTTTATCCAGAATTTTCGCTGTATTTGAAAGCGCTACTTTCACATCGAATGCATTCCAAGTTGGATTCGCTTGTTTGACAAGTGCCGCGATTCCTGCGATATGCGGTGTAGCCATCGATGTTCCCGTTTTACGATCATATGCTTCATTATAAACAGCATTTGGGAAATCCGCTTTGTACATTGGGATTGTTGACATAATATTTGTACCAGGGGCAGTTACATCTGGTTTGATATCAAAGTTCGGTGTGGATGGCCCACGTGAGCTTGAATCGTTTACTTCATCCCCCAATGTTTTTGTTGAACCAAAGTTACCAAAAGAAACATTACCTTTCCCACCATTTAACGCTGCACGTACTGCAACTCCGTCTGTATAAGACATATCAAATGTTGGAATGAATGCAAATGAATCACCTAGGAATACTCCTGATTCTTTTGGTGAATTGGACCCCGCTGCAGAGTTGTGAATGATTGTTGCTACTGCTCCATTCGCTCTTGCATACTCAATTTTATCGACAAATGCAATGTTACCTCTAGAAATCAGTGCAACCTTGCCCTTTACATCGATTCCTTCATAATCCTTTGCTTCTCCGTTTCCAGGAATTGCAACTAAGTCAAATTCACCTGGAAGTTGTGTTGCTAAATTTTTCCCAAAAGTAGTTCCCATTAATTGTAGTTTTTTCGTAAGATTATAGGCACCAACTGTGACATTCACTTCTCCGTTATACATCGTTTCAGGGTTTGTTGTGTTTCCAACCGCAATTCCTAGTCGAGATGTAGACGGTGTTCCTATTGTTCCTCTATTTGGACCTGAGTTTCCTGTTGCTACAACAGCAATTGTCCCAGCCATCATAGCGTTATTGATTGCGAAAGATCCGCTATCCGTTTCTGAGTTATTCTCCCCACCAAGTGATAGGTTAATAACATCCATCTTTTCAATTACAGCAGTATCAATCGCTTTTATAATACCAGAGTTAGATCCACTTCCGTATGCTCCAAGTACACGGTACATATACAGGTCCACTTTCGGTGCAATCCCTTTAATGCCGTATTCGTTCGCTCCACCAGCTGCGATAATACCCGATACATGTGTGCCATGAGAAGTATAGAACGCACTACCTTTATCATTAAACTCAGGTGTTCCAGCTGGGCGTTCTACTGGTGAAGTTTCCGACGCATCATTATCTGCACGATTTCTTGTATAGGTAGATGAATTCGGGACAAAGTTCTTTCCACCTTTGTAAATCCCTTCAAATTCCGGATGGTTCGCATCGATTCCAGTATCAAGTACTGCAACTTTAATGCCTTGTCCTTGAATCCCTTCGTTCCAAAGCTTTTCAATTCCTAGAAATGAAATACTTGTATTCATCTTTGCATCTATAATATCTTCTTTCGTTGGCATGATGGATTTAGTTGGTTTAGATAGTCTTGATTCTCCCGATGCATACACAATTACATCAGGTTCTACTAATGTTACTCCTTGAATAGTAAGTAATTTTTGGAGGTCATTCGCTTTAACAACCGCTGCAAAACCATTCAAAACGGTATCAAATGTATAGCCTTGCTTAATAATAATGTTTTTTATTGCTAATTCTTTTTTTACAGATGTTTGTTGTGCTAGTACTTTCGTTCTTATTTGATTCTGTTCTGAGATTGAGAGTTTTTTTCCATTTAATTCATTTATCCCTTTTTCAAGGGCAACCGGTTTTTCAGATAATTGAATGATTACCGCAATTTCTTTATTGCCCGATAAATTTTGTAAGTCTTTGTGTAACTTTGGTCCACCATCCAACAAATCTAGTTGCTCCGCAATCGCTGCCTTTAACTGCATCGTACTTTCGTTCGGAATAGTTTGTTTGAATGGTTTTACATCGGTATTTGCAGATGCACTCATCGTCGGACCAACCAACGAGAATACCATAGCTAGTACCATTAACGCACTAAATAATCGATTAACTAATTTTTTCTTCAATATAATTCCCCCTTTAGTACAGATAATTTCGCTTTATGAAACTATGAGTTTTTCTACCCTAATTGCTAGTATTGTTTTATAGGGACCGCATCCTTCCTATGAAATGAAGTAAAGTATACCTAATATGGTACTTTCCTAATGTATGTGCTAGTATACTTTGCTATGACTAATTTCCGGCGACATTCACCTACAAAATTCCCACACAATTATACATTTAGCTGTAGTGCTACAAATGATTTAATTTACTTACCCGCGTCCCTGTGGCTGACACAAAGACGCTAGATTCCATCTCGGATTCGAAGAAACTGGTCTCGGGTCTAGATAAACAGGCCTCGCTTCACTTTAAATTGGTCTCGACTTCAATACAATTGGTCTCGAAGTTTCATAAAGTGTAAATAAATACACATAGTTAAGCAGCTCTTGATTTCTAAAAGGGTTTTGCAGTTAATTACCTACATGGCACTGTATTGGATCAAAGTTCTACATGACACTCCTCTTCTTACGAGGAGCTAAAACTTCCAATTTATTAAAAACAAAAACCACTCAAGTATAAATGCTTGAGTGGTTTTTGTTCGAATTAGCAATAGTACTTACACCGTTTATGACAAAGTTGTTACGGGTGCCAGGCACCCGTAACAACTTTGTCATAATTTTATATTTAGGAGTTTATGACGTATTTGACTAGGCCTTTTGCATTTGCGTATAGGGCTGCTTGGGTTCTGTCGGCTAGACCTAATTTTGCGAACACTTGGCTGACGTGTTTTTTTACTGTAAATTCGGTTATATAGAGTGTTTTTGAAATTTCCTTATTGGAATGCCCTTTGCCAAGTTCTATTAATATTTCTTTTTCTTTTGGCGTTAGTTGTTCAATATGCCCATCTTCTTCAAAGGGAGATTTCGCATTCATGATTAAATCTAATACGGTCGGATCGTAGTATTTACGTCCTTTGTTTATCATTTGCAGAGCATGTATTAACTCTTCTGGAAGGGCTTCTTTTAATAAATAGCCAGCTACACCAATTTCTTTCGCTTGGTTAAAGTCTTCTTCATTTGTGGAGGAAGTTAACACAACAAATTTGCATGTTGTTCCTACACGAGAAGCCTCCATTATTAAATCTAATCCTGAGTCATCCCCTAAACGAAGATCTACTATCGCAATATCCGGTTTTACTGTTCTAAGAAGTTCTAATGCTTCTCTTCTATTCGTAGCTTCTCCAAGAACCTCCATTAACTCATCTAAAGAAAATAATGATCTTAGTCCTTTTCTAATTAATGGATGATCATCAATAATAACTACCTTCATGAACTAAGCACCTCTTGTTTTTTTAACGTATACTCATTTGGAATGTCTATTTGAATTTTTGTTCCTACTCCTAGTTTCCCGTCTATCAAGAATGTTCCATTATATGAATTTACAATACTTCTTATGTTAAAAAGACCTATTCCCTTTTCCTGTTTTTCTTCTTGATTTTGAAGATTATACCCAATCCCATTGTCTTGCAATACAAGTAATGTTTTTTCTTCTTGTAAAGATAATCTTATCTCCATCGCACTACATTCCCCGTGTCGAACTGCATTTCCACACGCCTCACAAATAATTCGATAGAGCTCTGTTTTTAGTTTAGAAGAAATGAATGATTCATCTCCCGTTATTTGGTAGTTAATTTGTACTTCATTTAGCTTGGCGTATTCTTCTAAATAGTTTTTGACAAGTACTAAAAATGGTTTATCACCTTTTTTCACTGAGCTGAGTCGATAAATAGCAGCTCTAAGTTCTTTTATAGTCGAATTTGCGGTCTTTGATAGAAATTGATACTCCTTTTCTAACTCTTCTTTCGAAATATTCCGACTCTTAACTTGTAGACTATGCAATGAGTAGACAATTCCAAATAGTTTCTGAGAAACACTGTCGTGAATTTCATTGGCGATGCGATTTTGTTCCTCAATGATAATTAGCTGATCCATCATGTGGTCCATGTGTATTCTTTCCAACATGATTTCACTAAGTTCTGCTATAAATTCAAATGTGCGGTTTAGTAAGTAAGTATCACTTACCTCACTGAAACTGCTAACCTTTATACCGACTACTCCTACATTTTTAGATGTTCTAATTATTTTCATCCAAAAGTATTCATCGTGAATCTTATCCATAAACGATTGGTTATTTTGACTAATATGATGCCACTCTTTTTTGAGTTCCTCTTCCATGTTCAAGATGTTAGTAGTATTTGCTAGATAACTTTTCTGTTGATGAAGATCTATTAACCAAAAGAAAGCCGATTGTTTTTGGGTGCATCTAATGAGTGAGGATGTAATTTCAGTTGTTAACTTTTCAGGGCTTTTATCCGATGAAAAATTATCCATTAAATGATATAGAGACATGATATGTTCTAAAGTATCTGCATACATTTCGTTTGCTTCTGACAGCTTTTTATTTACAAGTAATAATTCCTCTTGCTGACTTTTTAGTATAGTTGCCTTCAAATCCATTCCTTTCATGAGACCCGAAAATAACATGACAAGAACGGCAGTTAGTAAACTAACTAGATAAACGTAGGAATTTTCTTGTAATATGTGAAGTATATCGGTTGTATTAAATAAAGTAAAAGAAATGAATGTCGCACTACTTAAATAGAAAGTTAATACCCACCAACAAAAGGAAGGCGTTAGAAAACTTGCTGCTACTAATACAGGATTCAGCGCATACCATATAAATGGACTTGCAATACCACCTGTTGGAATGAGTAATAAAGTCAAACCAACCGTTTCAGTTAAAACAATCGTCTTTAATATTCTATTATTTTCTCTATTTCTTCGTTGTAAATCCGTTAAGATCCAAGCCGCTACTCCAAGCGATACAACTAACCCTAATTTAAAAACAAATGACGATTGAGGTGGTCCTAATAAAAAAAAGCAAGATGTTAATAGAAAAGAAATAGATCGATAGATAAGCACTAGATGCGTTTTACTAGAAGGATTCTTTCGTATGAAGGAATAAAAGTGATTATTCCAGTGCATATGATGGATCACTCTCTGTTTCATCTTTACTATTTTTACTCCGACTTCTACTGCGACTCCGTGATAATTCCATTTCATTAATTTCGTATTGATACATATAATCCCCATCTATGATGAAATACAACTTACTTTCATAGTAAAAAATAGGCAACTCTTTTGCATCTGCAATTTGGATGATCGCTTTAAACGAATTTAAGGTAACGATCGATTTTCGATCAATTTCTACTTTATTGGACACTGGTATTAATCTATTTCCATACTTTTTAATAATTTTTTCCCCTTGAGATGGAACAATCCTTTTTCGATTAGCCATAAAGTCTTTATTCAAATAGCTAATTAATACAACAAAGAGAAGAACGAACACAGTACTCGTGATACGAACAGGAACTGGAGATGTATCAAACCCGAACAAACTAATTGTATTAGAACTAACTTTTGTAGATATAAATGGTACGGAAGAAGCAAATTCTTTCTCACTAGCTAATAAAATTTCATCATATGAAAGCTGAAAAATTAAGTGATCCTCCATTTGAATATCCTTCACAGTCCCGTTATAACTAATTGTTCCTTGGACATTTGGAACAATTTCCATCGTATACTTATCCGCTCTTACTCCAGTTTCATCTTCTACCTTCGTAATAAAATTTTTAATCATCTCTAAATCAATTTTATAATTTCCATTAATAATAGACACTTCTGCCCCTGTTTTTTCAAATGTCTTCTTTTGTTCTAAAGGGAAAGATCTCTCCCAATACTCTCCCGCTCTTAGTAGTAAATTTACTTCATGGGACACTTTTGCACTTACAGGCACCCCCGAATTTATGGTTGTTAGAAGAGTAAAAGGAATCTCTTTTGTAACTTTCTTCATAATCGTATTTCCTACTTCCACTGTACCCCCTTTAGGATAAAGGATATTAGGTATAAGTGTTGCCTTGTAATCATAGCTTGATTGAATTTGCGACACATTTTCATTTATTTGTGTCGTGTCGGAGGATGTCATTGACCAAGAATATACAGAAATAATTGCTGACATAGTGAGTAATAGTAATAAGATGAAACTAACCTTCTTCTTATCTCGCTTTAGTAACTTTTCTACGACTTCTTTCAATTTTATCGCCCCTCTTTTTGTCTAATCATTGCTCAATCATTTGTACTTATTTTTTTACATCTGGTTGTATGGTGATTGGTTCATCGATTTTTTGTATTTCTTCTACCTTAGCATCTGCATCTCCATCTGCATCTGCCTCTTCGTTTTCTTCAGGTGTCGTTGTTTCTTCTGGTTCTACTTCTATTGGTTCCTCATTATCAACTTCACCTTCTGTCGGTTCTACCAGCGATTCTTCTATTAACTCTTCTGCAAACACTGGTAGAATGGAGGATATTAGAGCACTTCCCTCACTCCAACGAACTTTTATACTTATATTCTGCCCACTTAAATCATCTGATTTCCCAATAACATCAGACACGATTGTTTCTCCTGAGCCGATTACTCCCTGTAAAAGTTCAAAATAGCCATCTGGATTTATGCTTTCTATATATCCCGTTTTTTCCGTATTATTAGTAAGCATTATTTTTCTATTTTCTACATCATAGTTTATTGCAATTAAAGCTTCCCCCTCTGGAACCAGACTTATAGTCGCATCACTGCTTATTCCTGCTATTGAATAGCTATCACTTTGTATTACAAGAAATGAGAAAGATATAAAAAGTGCTGATAGTAAAAAAATAGACCTCAATGCTTTTCCTCCTTTATACATAATAAAAGCCCAATTAAATCGGATATATAAATCCAATTTCAATCAGGCCGGTTGCACCATTAACTCCATACATCCCAGGTGCCCAAATAGAGGATGTACTTCACAGTTTCCGATATATATTACTTTTCATAGTTCAGTATAACCAAATTCCCCCAAATATAACGTCATTCTATGCGGTTTTCTAGGTTCTTTTTTTGTCTAAAAAGAAGATGTTGTGTCTATCGGTGATTCACATAGCTCTGATTTCTTAAGGAGGATGAAAATATACTATTTTTGTAATAGTATGTGTGGAATTAATTTAATATGTATTTTAACCAGTGCAATATAAAAAATAGCTCTATGTATTTCATAGAGCTATCATAATATTATCTATATTATTTTTTTGCAGCTGTAACAATGATATCCACTTTTTTGTTGTTTTCAAATCCACCTTTATAGTTAAGTAAAGTCATATCTACACCAACTTGTCCTCCAGCCGGTATTGTATAAGTAGATTCTCCTATTCCATAACCATTAAGAATTTCCAAGTTATTTTTTTCAAGACCAGCAAGAGTCTTAAGTTCTTTAGATGCAGTATCATACTCAAGAGAACTTACATTTACTGCGTCACTCGATTTAGCATACACTTTTGCAGTAATCGTATTTTCCGAGTTATTTTTAATATAGAATATATTATTCCAAGAGTAGACACTTTCTTCTTGTACACCAAACGCATTCTTATTTAACCCTTTATCCAAATTAAGTACCAATTCACCATGCACATTGAGATCTTCAGTTGCGCTGTGATAAGGATTACCAACAAGTGCAAGTAATGACTCATTTGTATTCTTGACCGAATATGTTGCATCCGCTGTCACCGCTGCACTTGAGAATGACATTGCTGCCATTGCACTGGATGTTGCTAATAGAAATACCACTGATAATAAACCTTTTTTCATCTTCATTTAAAAATTCCTCCTAATGTTTTTTTCGGCTCTTCACCGTTATTGGAACTAACCTTAGTATAGGAGGATTTCAGTTTGTTAGCCTCACTCGGAAGAGGGCTTTTTACATATCTCTTGTCTACTTTCCACTTCTACTTTTTATACTGAAAACTAGTTCTGAGGTATATGAAAGGTATACTTTAGAGCCAGATTAGTTCTACTTTAGAGGAATTATACTTTTCTGAATTTGCAATAAAATAGAAGGTAGGGGGTATTCCATGAAAATAGTATCTAGAATAATTAATACCGCAATTGTCATAGCTATCTTATTAACACTAATTTCTGCAATTGGATCTGCTATTACAAAAGAACCGATTTTACTTTCTGTCATTCGTTCGAATAGTATGTATCCTGTTTGGGAACGCGGGGATATGGTAATTGTTGAGAATATGAAAGAAAATAAAAGTATAGAAATTGGAGATATTGTATTTTTTAAATCTAAAGAAGGTAGTTTGGCTACAAAAGGATGGATTGCTCACAGAGTATTGGCTGGAAATGCTACTGAAGGTTATACGACGAAGGGGGATGCAAATGATTATACAGACCAGGAATTAGGCGGTGACGGTCCAATTCAACGAGAATGGATAACCGGTAGAGCCTTAACAATAGGAGGAAAACCGATTGTCATTCCTAAATTAGGCTATTTATCTTTATGGATGGAAAAGTATCAAAAAAACCCATATATTTTACCGATTTTCGCCGTAATCCTTGCTGTAATCATTGGACTTGGGGAAATAAAGTCAGGGCAAAAACGTAAAAAGAAAAATAAAGGATTAGAGTTACAACTTATCTATATAGCAGCGGGGTTAACTATTTCCGTTATTATGGGTTCAACGATGATTGCTTCTGGCCAAAGGTTAACGATAGACTATGAAGTTTCTGATACAAGTCAGGGTGTATTAATGGGGAGTGTAGTAGGAATTTTAATGGTTGGAGACGAAATTACTCGACCGTTATCAGAGCTTAATAATGGTGGTGTCTTCAAACTAATCGGCACTATTACAACGAATGATGAACAAATTCAGGTTAGCCATACAAAAATACCCCTTGCAAAAGGAGATCAGATCGAAACCACTTTTACGGTAAAAGCTGAAAAACCTGGTAAGTATGTATCTTCTATTCAAGTAGGATTATTTTATCCGTTTTTACCTTCTTCTTTTATTTATTTTCTTGCGCAGAAAAGTTATTGGTTAGCACTTGCCGTTGTTTCCTTATTGCCTGGATTACCTTTAATGCTTTACCCATTCATTGATGGAAAAATGAGAAGAAAAATGATGAGCGTTTTAAGGAAGAAAAAGAATAAGTTGATTAGTAGCTTGCCATTTTGAGTCGTTTGTTCGTGGCGATAAAACTTCACAAATAAACACATATTCAATAACTTCGATGATATTATAAATAAGAAGTAGCCGAGATATTAATCCCGGCTACTTCTTATTTTATTTTAAAGAACGTCCCTATGTCAGCCACAATTTTGGGACAATTAGATCTGTCACAGAAACGCTCTTTCAATTGATTATTTCTACTCTATTATCAACTTTATAGTAGTCGTTTGTCAGAATAGTGTGCAATTACTTCTAACACTGACATGTCACTATTCAAAAATTTAATACCCTGTAATTTGGAATCCAGTACCTATATTCATGTCCAGACCATATGCATTTTGGATGCCATCGATAGAGATGACTTTTAATGGTCCCGAAAGTAGACCATCTTTTCCATATGATATTGTAACTGCGCTACCTTTACCAGGATCAATTGTACCAAAATTCAATTGGAAACCGTCGCTTACAGGTGTGAATTTGGTGTTGTCTTGGTTGTTTGTGAATCTGATTTTTGTTCCATCATTATCCTGTACGACAACAGATGCATTTGCTAAAGCAACTACTTGGTCTTGAGCGAGAACTAAGCCGTTTTTATTTTTTAATGGAGCGACTGTAAATAAAAATGCCTCATTAGTTAAATTATCGTCTTCTGTAGTTCCAGCACTAATAGAGAAAAGGTCAAGCGATCCTTCTACAACTCTTAATGTTTTTGCTTCCCAGCCTGGAGTTGTTGGAACAGCTTTTCCAGCATCTTGTTGAATAAACGAATAATCACTTATTGCGTTTTGGTCTAAGTTTGTTGAATAGTTCCATACTCCATTTGTATTCACTTTTGTTTTGCCAATATATGCACCATTTTTATAAAAGATAATTTCATAGTTTGGTTGTGCCATACCGTTTAAGTCAATTCTACTCGCATCCAAACGGTATCCAGCAGTTCCAGATCGGTATGCAAATTTTGAATCAAGCCATAAATCAACAAAATAGAAATTCGATGTAATCTCAAATGTGGAAACAGCTGTCGGTTGATATGTTCCAGAAATTGTATCTTCTACGTCTAATGCTGATTTGAACGAATCAAACCCTATTGCGATTCCTTCATTTCGATAAATATCCCCTGAAGTTCTCAACTTATATTTCATACCATCAGAAGTAACAAAATAGTTATTAATAACATCTACATAATAAATCTTCTTATTAGAAAAGGTTCCGGCCTTTGCAGGTGCATAGAAGTTTAGTTTTGCTGATGATTTTGACTCTACTACTGTACTTCCTTCCATTCTGTTGAAAGTAATTATATTGTCGATTGAAGCGATATTTGCATCTTTAGCAGTAAAAGCAATTGTCACATTTCCATTTTTTTCTGGAGTTATGTTGATGCTTCTTGCGCCAGAAATATTATTTTCAATACCATTAACCGAAACTACCTTAATACCTGCTGGAATATCGACACGCACTGTAGCTCTAGATGGTTGGTTATTGGATGCTGAGAAGTTAGCAACCATAGAAAGTACTTCTGTTGTTTCTCTATGTTGAATCGTTTGATCGCCAATTTGAATTGGTACAACACTTCCTGGAGCTGTAAAGCTAGCTGAATTCCCTTTGAATTGCACTGTATATTTAACACCTGGTGTTTGTATGGAAGTTGTTAATGTTACAGTTGTACCATCGTTACTTAACGATGCTTTCGACACTGACAACGCATTATCGAATGCAAACTCACTTACTTGAACACTCGAAACAGCTCTATTTAGCTTTATCGTTACAGTTGTACTATCTACACGAGAAATAGAAGTCATCTGTACTGGCTGTGTTGCATTGACTGCATCCAGATTTTTTTTCAATAAGCTTCCCCATAATAATGTGTTCGTGTTGATAAGCGCCTGCACCTGGTTTATATTGTTTGTTGCTTCTTGAATTCTGCCAAACTTAATGTCTGTTGCTGCTGCTTTTGTAAACATATGTGCAGTCACGTCATTTTTTAGATAATTAATCAATTCCTCTGCTGGCCCTTTTACAACATTACGAATTCGATCACGAGTTGATTGGCCGTATACACGATCCAATAAGATCGTTTGTTTACGGAATTCTGCCGTCATTGCGTGATATGCAGCTTCCACTTGATCTAAATTATTTGTAGGTACTGCTTCTGTAAGTGCTTTTGTTTTCTCTTTGATTTTCGCACTAGCTGTAATTGCATCCAAATAACCTTGCGCACGTTGAAGCTGGGTTTTTGGTTCTATTAATAACGCATCATATTTCAGCTTATCTGAATAGCTTGCTCCATTCAAAGATGCTTCCACTTTGGCAATCGCATCTTTTGCCGCATCAAATTGAGCCCACGGTTGCGTTACCCCATCTGCAGTACCTTCAATAGAGATGGTCCATTTTAAAACAGTACCTGCCTTTTGAGCGTCAATTACTAATGCATCAATATTTTTCGCCGCTTCCGCTTGCTGACTTATTCCTGCTGAAACAAATGCTGACGCAGCTATTGCTGAAGAAACGATTATTTTCACCGTTTTGTTATTCATAAAATCTCTCCTTAATTCCCAAATAAAATTTAACCCTACTTTTATTATAGAACAAAAACACAGACAATTTTCAATTATTTTCTAATTCCTACATTCACGCATTATTTACTTTCTACAAGGCATGCCGATATACCTTTTCGACAGGGAGAATTATTTGGTTTTGCTACCTATTTTTACAGGTTATTTATTAGTACGTGTAATATGAAAGAAGGTTTCATAGGTTAGAAAATACAAAATCCCAGGTACCGATTAGTATCTGGGATCTTACGTATTTATTCAGTTTTCTAGTTGATATAGCGCACCCAACATATTAATTTGATGTAGTTTCAATTTTCCATTTTGTCCAGTCTGGATTTTCTTTCTTAAATATTTCTTTTGGAAAAAACAGACTCACTGGGCGACCATAGTTTGGACTAATGTCAAATTGTTCTAATAGGAAGTCATATTGTGCAACCATATCTTCGGCTGCATCAAACAATTGTAAAGGTATATTATTAAGTGTAACTCCCTTATTGAAAGAATTACGTATTAAAAAGTCAATGGTAACACCATTTTCTTGTTCTGTTAAGTTAATAGTAGAAATTGATATATCATTAACTGCTAATGGATTTAAAGAATCAAGTGTTTTCTTTAAAGAATCTTTTTGTTCGTCTGTTAATTCTTGCGACCACTTTTCATCTAATTGTAAAGAGAAATGAGATATAGATTCTTGTTCGTATTCGAAAACTACTTCAAATTCCATTTGATCCATTATTTCATCATGGGAGACGAGTAAAAATTCATTATCAAACTCGAACATCCAAGGACGGGCTCTTAGTGAAGCTAGTTCACCGTAATATTCCATATTAAAATCTTTCTTTGCAATATCTTTTCCGTCTGTATCACGAACTATTAATCGAATATCAGCTAAAGCTAAATTCTTTTGCAAAGATTGGCGAATTATTGCTGTCATGATGAATCCGTCATTTGTTTTATGAAGCTTAACTCCGTGAATACTAATTTGATTTGGGATTAAACCTTTTAATTTATTGTGAGCAGCTTGAAATGCGTAGCGTTCTTTTTCATTAAGATTCCACAGATCACTAAATTCTAACGTAGTTTTTAATGTATTGGCTGACTTTGGTTGAGGTGCATTATTTGACTTAAACATTGGAACATCCTTTCAAAACGAATACTATAAAACTCATTGTACCACCATAACAAAAGCAGTACCATTTCTAATTACACTTGTCCCGGATCATTTCAAATGCGACTGGAATGCCATTTCCATGCTGTTTCTACTATAGAAACTAAGTCAAATACTGGCTTCCATCCAAGCGTTGCAGTAATTTTCTCTGAAGATGCAACTAATCTTGATGGATCTCCAGTTCTCCTTGCTTCTATAACAATGGACGCACTTTTTTTCGTAACATCCTCACATGTTTTGATAACTTCCATTACAGAATACCCTGAACCATTACCTAAATTAAATACATCCGTATGAATCTTATTTTCAAGTAAAGCATTTAAAGAAAGTAAATGGGCATTTGCAAGATCAGTCACATGGATATAATCGCGAATACATGTCCCATCTTCTGTAGGGTAATCATTGCCGAATACAGAAATGGATTCTCTTATACCTAGTAAATGCTCTAATACAATAGGAATAAGATGTGTTTCTGGAGAATGATTTTCACCGATTCTACCATTCACATGTGCACCAGCTGCATTAAAATATCTAAGGATAACATAAGACAAACCATAACTTTTAGAGAAATCTTCTAACATCCATTCCACCATTAACTTCGATTTTCCATATGGGTTAATTGGGTTAATAGCAGTTTCTTCTGTGATAAAATCTGTAGTAGGAATGCCATAAGTTGCTGCAGTGGAAGAAAATATAAACTTCTTCACATGATGCTCCATCATCACTTTCAACAAAGTAATCGTAGCACTTACATTATTCTCATAATATTTCATTGGATTTAGTACTGATTCTCCAACTAAACTAGAAGCCGCAAAATGAATCACTGCATTAATCTTATAGTTACTAAAAATATCATTTAATAATTGCTCGTCTCCTAAATTACCTTCAATAAATTGAGCTTTTTCATTTAATAGATGTTTATGACCTGTTGAAAAGTTATCTAATACTAAAACCTCTTGTTCTTTTATTAATTCCTCCACAAAATGACTTCCTATATAGCCTGCACCACCAACGACTAATATCATTATCTGACCTCACAATTTTTTTCATTTAATATAAAATAAAAGAATCCATCAAAGGCTGACGAATCCTCTTATTTTATATAATTTATCATTCATTACTAATAAGCATTTTTGTTCATAAAACCCTTTACAACCGTCTTCCAAATAATTTTCATATCAAATAATAATGTCCAGTTTTCTATATAATAAATGTCGTGATCAATTCGTTTCCTAATAGAAGTATCCCCACGTAAACCGCAAACTTGTGCCCAACCAGTAATTCCAGGTGATACTTGGTGTTTTACCATATATTTCGGAATTTCATCTTTAAACTGATCAACAAAAAATGGGCGTTCTGGTCGGGGACCTACTACACTCATATCACCTTTTAACACATTAAAAAATTGAGGAAGCTCATCTAAGCTAGTCTTTCTTAGAAATGTTCCAAATTTGGTTCGTCTCGGATCATCTTCAACCGTCCATTCTGTGTTCGAAGCCGATTCTGGCATAAACTTCATAGAACGGAATTTGTACATATAAAATGTTCGTCGATTTAACCCCACTCTCTCCTGTTTAAATAATACTGAACCAGGAGAAGTCAACTTCACTCCAATAGCTATAAACACAAGAATTGGTGAAGTTAGTATAATAGCAACTAATGAGAATCCTATATCAAAAGCCCTTTTTAATATACCGTTAACAAAATCATCTAAAGGAACGTCTCGGACATTAATAATAGGAAGATCCCCAAACTTTTCAAAATGAGGGCTCGCTGGTAAGATATCATAAAAATCTGGAACGATCGAAACTCTTATTCCTGCTTTTTCACAAATAAAAATAATTTGCTGATATTTTGGAAATGCAGTTAATGGAAGAGCAACAACTACCTCGTCTACAATTCTTTCTGACAATATTCTAGTCAGGATATCTATTGACCCAAGAACTTTTTTTCGAATTTCAACATCTAAATCATATTCCGTTCTATTGTCATCTAAAAATCCTAACACTTCTAAACCGTATTCAGGATGTTGAAGTAAATTTTGCATATACCTTTTTCCAATTGAACCTGCACCTAAAATTAACACAAATTGTCTATTATATCCCTTACGTCTTAAGTTACGTAAGCTTTGTTTTACAATAAAGCGATAAATAACAGCCACCATTATACCAATAGTAAAATAGAGCACTAGAAATATACGAGAAATATCAATCGTCTTAACTATAAAGAGTATGCTAAGCAAGATAAACATACTAAATAGATGCGCTTGAAAGATCTTAGTTACTTCCCTAGCAAATTTTAATCTACGTTTTGGAGCATAAAGCCCGATTACAAAAGCAACTAAAAGATAACTAATGGAATAAACTAAATTCCAAAGAAAATAACTTGAACGAGGTAAATAAGCCCCTAACTGTTCATCATTTATTAAATAAAAGCGAACAAACCAAGCAATAAAGAAAGAAATTTGGATGAAAGTAAAATCAACACCCATATAGAGCTGTGTGATAAATCGTTCTTTTCCTCTAATCATCATTTTCACCTTACATTCGAAAAAACATATTTTTATTAGATTTATAAATGGATTTAACGACCATTCCTGAATATATTTGCTGCAATCGACAATGAAAGTTTTACAATAATCCCTGTATAAACAAATATGTTTATAAGAAAGTTATATTTTTTAGCAAAATGCATTTTGTGAAATAAAAACATTGCTCGGTGGAATTCGTACACTATTTTCAATGGTTTTTTGCGACTACTGGCACCTTTATAATGCACTATGGAAACAAGCGGATTGTAGTAAATCTTCCAGCCAGCTTCCTTTATCCGATAGCACCAATCAATATCTTCACCATACATAAAAAAAGTCTCATCTAACATTCCAATTTCCTCGATTGTTTCACGTCGCACCATCATAAATGCTCCAACTAAACAATCAATCTCATGAGTCACGTCCATGTTTAAATAACTTCTATGATAACCATTCAATCTAGGATTGTTTGGAAACTTTTTAGCCAAGCCTGTTATATAATAAAAAGAAGCTTCTGGAGTAGGAAATCCACGGTGACAAGCTTTATCTAAACTGCCGTCTGGTAATACCACTTTACAACCAGTAGCACCAATACTATCATCTTTATCCATAAACTCTACTATTTTGGAAATAGTACCCTTCATGACTATTGTATCAGAATTTAACAATAATACATAGCGTCCTTTTGATTTCGACATCGCTTGGTTATTTGCTTTTGAAAATCCAACATTTAGGCCATTTTCAATGACGTGAACATTCGGAAAATTTCTTTTAATTACATCCACAGAACCATCTGATGAATTATTATCCACAACAAATATTTCTACTTGATACGATGTACTAGAATCATATACAGATTGAATACACTCCAGTGTTAGCTTTTTTGTATTAAAATTAACAATGATAATACTAAGATCCATTACTGATTTTTCCTCTTTTCACCCAAGCATATTTTTCTTTAAATCTATAACTAATAAAATATTTTCTAATTAATCCTTATTTTATCAATCTTCCTCTTAATTTGAAAGTGCTATTCATTAGTTTGAACGTAAAAGAAGGTGAGCGCATTTCCGCACTCACCTCTTCATATAGTGAAAAATTCACTCATTTGACTTTTTTGACATAAACGAGTGCAGTGCCTCTCTCCAATGTCTGGGTTGTGAAAAACCATTTATACGAAGTGACATATTATCTAGAACTGAATAATTCGGTCTTTTCGCTGGTCTTGGAAATTGTTCTGATGTCAAAGGACTCAAATCAATTTCTATACCTGCTTCTGCGAAGATAGCTTTAGCGAACTCATACCAAGAACAAGAACCGCTATTAGTACAATGGTAAATTCCATATTTTTCAGTTTGAACTAGATTAATAATAAAAGATGCCAAATCTACCGTATAAGTTGGAGAGCCAACTTGGTCATGTACTACTCCAATTTCACTCTTGTCACTTGCCAATTTCAACATCGTTTTAACAAAGTTGTTTCCGTGCTCTCCATATACCCAAGCAGTTCGAACAATATAATATTTTGAACTTACGCTCTGCGTTAACTGCTCGCCTACATATTTGGAAGTTCCGTATACCCCTAAAGGATTCACTGGAAAATATTCTCCATAAGGTTGCTGTCCATTACCATCAAACACGTAATCAGTGCTTATATAACAGATTTTAGCGTCTACTTTTTCTGCAGCTACAGCTAAGTTTCTTGAACCAAAAGCGTTGATAGAAAAAGCTAAATCTTTTTCAGTTTCTGCTTTATCAACATTTGTAAAAGCAGCAGCATTTATAATAACATCAGGGCAAATTTCATCGACAGTTTTAAGTACTTCATCTAAGTCAGTTATATCCAATTCTTCTTTAGTAAAAGAATAGATTAACATTTCACTTGTTTCAAGCTGGTTAACTAATTCTCTTCCTAACTGACCATTCGCTCCAGTAATAATTATTTTCATTCATCATTCTCCAGCTGTTTACCATACTGCTCGGTATAATAGTGTTTATAATCACCAGAGATAATATTTTCCCACCAAGAACGATTGTTAAGATACCATTCGACAGTCTCTTTCAAGCCGGTCTCAAAAGTATATTTAGGATTCCAACCAAGCTCCGTTTCTAGCTTAGTAGGATCAATAGCATAGCGTCGGTCATGCCCTAATCGATCATTTACATATTCTATTAGTTCTTCGGATTTTTCAAGTTGAGTTAATATTTCCTTAACAACTTCCATATTGGTTTTTTCGTTATGTCCACCAACATTATAAACTTCCCCATTCTTTCCTTTATGCAATACTAAATCTATTGCACTACAATGATCCTCAACATGCAACCAGTCTCGGACATTAAGCCCATCCCCGTAGATTGGAAGCTTTTTTTTGTTCAGTGCATTAATAATCATTAAAGGAATTAGCTTTTCTGGAAAATGAAATGGTCCATAATTATTTGAGCATCTAGTAATATTAATAGGCAATCCATATGTCTCGTAGTACGCATGAACAAGTAAATCTGCCCCCGCTTTACTTGCACTGTACGGACTATTTGGTGCTAAAGGAGTTTCCTCAGTAAAGTAGCCTTCTTTTCCTAAAGATCCATAGACCTCATCAGTTGAAACTTGAACATATTTTTTTATATTATTTTTTCTTGCAGCGTCTAATAATACTTGAGTTCCTTGAATATTAGTACTTACAAATATCCCTGGATTAGTTATGCTGCGATCGACATGTGATTCAGCCGCAAAGTTCACCACTATATCTATCTTCTCAGTAAAAATAGATTCAATGAATTCCTTGTCCGTAATATCACCTTTCACAAAACGATAATTGCTTTTTCCTTCGGATTTCTTTAAATTTTCGAGGTTTCCAGCATATGTAAGAGTATCTAAATTGATAATCTCATACTCTGTATACTTACGGACCATATAATTTACGAAATTACTTCCTATAAATCCTGCTCCTCCAGTTACTAATATTCTCATTTTAATCATTCCTTACTTTTAAAAGTAAATTGATAATCTATATCTACTAAATTTGGTTGTTTTTTGTCTTTTTCAGAAAGGATTGGATTATTAGTCGGCCAAGGAATATTTAGTTGAGGATCGTTCCAAGAAATTCCTCTGTCATGTTCTGGGGAATAATAATTATCTACTTTATACTGAACTTCAGTATCTTTCACTAAAGTACAAAAACCATGAGCAAATCCCTTTGGCACAAGTAGTTGTTTCTTATTATCCTCACTTAAAATAAATCCTTCCCACTTACCATAAGTAGGAGATCCATTCCTTATGTCTACAATTACATCATAGACGGCTCCTCTAGTAACTCTAAGAAGTTTCGTCTGTGCATAAGGTTCTAATTGATAGTGTATGCCTCGTATTGTTCCACTTTCCGCTGATAAAGAGTGATTATCCTGAACAAAATCAAACGAAAATCCATGTTCTTCAAAAATTTTTGCGCTAAAGCTTTCCATAAAAAAGCCACGATGGTCACCATATACATTTGGTTCTAAGATATATGCATCAATTAAACTTGTACTAATGAATTTCACTTTAATATGTCACCTCACAGTTTTCTATTTGCCAATTCGATTAGATACTGCCCATAGCCATTTTTTTTCAATGGATCTGCAAGATTTACTAATTGTTCTTTAGATATATAGCCTTTTCGATAAGCAATTTCCTCTAAACAAGCTACCTTCAAACTTTGTCGTCTTTCTATTGTTTCGATAAACGTAGATGCCTCTAAAAGAGATTCGTGAGTACCTGTATCTAACCAAGCAAAACCACGACCAAGTAATTCCACATGAAGGCTTCCTAATTCTAAATAAGCTTTATTCACATCCGTAATTTCTAATTCCCCTCGCAAAGAAGGTTTTATAGACTTTGCAATTTCAACGACGCTATTATCATAAAAGTATAAGCCTGTCACAGCATAGCTTGACTTAGGTACCGCTGGTTTCTCTTCAATAGAAATAGCTTTTCCTTCATCATTAAATTCAACAACACCAAATCGCTCTGGATCTTTTACATTATATCCAAAAACGGTTGCTCCACTCTCTCTTGAAGCAGCTCTTTCCAGCATTGTTGTAAACTTGTGACCATAAAATATATTGTCACCTAAAATAAGTGCTACAGAATCCTTACCAATAAACTCTTCTGCGATAATAAAGGCTTGAGCTAAGCCATCTGGGGTCTGTTGAACAGCATAAGATAATTGAATACCAAGATCCTGACCATCTCCCAAAAGTTGCTCGAACCGAGGAGTATCTTCAGGCGTTGAGATAATCAATATATCCTTAATGCCTGCAAGCATTAATATGGAAAGAGGATAATAAATCATCGGCTTGTCATAAATTGGAAGTAACTGTTTTGAAACCGACCTAGTTAGTGGATAGAGGCGTGTACCGCTTCCTCCTGCTAAGATAATACCTTTCATTTTCTTTTTCCCCCTCAAAACAAAATAACTACTTCTACTTTTGGAGTCATTCTTCATATTGTCAACACTAAAATTGACAGTTTTTTTATGTTTAGTCATTTAAATAATAAAGTAGCTATAGATCTATATATTATTAAGGCAATATAAGTAATTCTCTTTTTCAAGAGATTGAACTGTTAAAGAAAGGATGAGTATATCTAGTTTGTAAATTTCGCTTCGGATCTCTTTACGCTACTTCTTAAGCATTATTATTTACTGCTACCTTGATTTGACCCTAAAAGTGTTTGGTAGCAATATTCCAGGTTTCTTTATGGAGTATAAAGGTTTATCGATTACTTTAACTAGCAGCCAAGATACTATAAGTGTCACGGAAAAAGATACAACAAAGAATTCAAAGCTTCTTTCAAAATTAAAATACTCATAAAACCATGCTCCAACTGTTGTGTGAATTAAATAAATAGGATAAGAGAAATCACCTAATGTTTTATCAAATTTGGAAGTTTCTCTTGAATCAATAGAAATAACAACCCACGCCGACAGAATCATAGATATGTACAATCCATAAGTCCATGGCCAATAAGGGAATTTTAACCAAAGTAATGCGTGAATAAGCCAAATAACTATACTTAAGGTTGGAAATGCAAATTTTTTAAGTTCATCTTTATAATGACAAACTAAGGACCCTATTGCAAAGGACAGAATACATGGAAGAAACGTAGCGTACCTTGTTTCAAAAGTTAAAAGATCAAAACCATGATTCGAATTAATAAATACTCCTATAATAACGGTAATCCATGCAGTAGAGCGATTCATTGCTATTAGAGGCAATAAAAAGTATGCTCCTACTTCTATTCCTAAAGCATTAGATACAGGTACAAGGGTATTACCCACCGGGAATATAGGTAATAGCGTCAATGCAAACAACCAACCAGTTCCTTGAGGGAAAGCAAACTGACCATTAAGGCTCTGTAAAATATCTCCCTTAGATATAAAGTACAATGTTACAATGCCTAAAATTAATGCCACATAATAAAGTGGCATTATTCTTAGAAAACGATTAAATGCATAGGAAATTAATCCTTCTTTATTAAACCCATATTTATTTCTCAAAACATAGGTCATTAAGTAACCACTAAGAACATAAAAGCCCCATACCGCATACGCAGCAGGACCATGAATCATGTCTGCCCATAAATGGGATATAACTACTAGGAAGGCTAAAAAAAACCTCCAAGCACCAAAGTTAACATACTTTCCCAACGTTATTCAAAACTCCTCTAAGTTAGATTTGTACTTATTGTTTTACTTAGGGATAATAAGTTAAAACATTTTTTTATATTTTTAGATATAACAAGCATGAAGTCCGTTATCACAATTGAGTTTCGCTTTTTGTCCCAAGTTATCAAATCTATGTATACACTAAGCTTCCCCATTATTTAGACAACTTATTATGAATAGCTTGTAGTTTTACTTTCAATACAACATAAGGCAGAAGCTCAGCCTTGCTCGTTTATTTTGCATTCTTGGAAAATTACGTTCATATGTTTAATAACATTCGAACTAGTGGAACACAGTAGGATTTAACCTCAGAGGATTTTAAGTAACATTCCTAAAAAAAACTGTACAAATTAGTGTTTACAATCTACTTATTCCATTCACTAAAGTAGAAAATAAAAAGATTGGATGATTATCCACAGTCATTTTAACAAGCACCAAAAAAACTATATATACGAATAACATGATTAATTGAAGTATTATAGAACTCTCTAGATCGACAAGTTTCTTTAAACAATGCAGTCATCAACTATTTACGACTTCTTCCTTCGTTTAATGAATCCTCTAAAGTTCGTATTATTTCATATTTAGGAATCCAGTCAGTATCAGATTTTATTTTTGAATTCTCTCCAATATAGTTTGGAATATCAATTGGTCTAATTTTAGATTCACAAACTTCTACTATCGCATTGGATGAAGATAATTCAATCAATTTATTTAATATCTCATTAATTGAAACTCCATCTCCAGAACAAATATTATAAATTTCTCCTAACTTTCCATATAAAACCAATTCGTAATAACCTTCAACTATATCTCTTACATCCGTAAAGTCTCGCATTGCTGATAAATTTCCAACTTTTAATACCTTCTCTTTTTCCCCTTTTTCAATTTGAACTAATTGTTTTGTAAAATCAGGAACTACAAATCCTAAAGATTGTCCAGGACCAATATGATTAAATGGTCTAACATGAATGACATTTAATCCATGAGCTTTATGATATTGTTGGATTAACATTGAAACCGCTGCCTTTGAAGCACCATAAGGACTCATAGGTCGTAGAATTGTCGTTTCTTTAATTGGTAGCTCGCTTGACTCCACTTTCCCATATTCCTCTGAAGAACCTACTGTTAATATTCGCATTCTTGGATTCTCTTGCTGGTATTTCACACACGCATCTAATAAAAAAATAGTTTTATTTACATTTGCATAAAATGTGCCTTCTTTATCTTCCCATGAAAGTTTTACATTGCTTTGGCCTGCTAAATGGAAAATGTAGTTCGGTTTAATCGAGCAAAGCAGGTTGTGAATATCGTCTGTGCTGTCTAAATTATTCTGTACTATTTTTAAGTTGCCGTTTTTTAAACGAAGCAAAGGGGATTCCATTCGTGAAGTCCCCCATACCTCTATTCCTTGTGACAATAAGTGCTCTGCTAAATATTTACCTACAAAACCCATAACTCCCGTAATTAATGCTCTCATTTATATCACTCTCGATTACTTAGCAAGATTCTCATTTATTTTTATATCTTCATCAACCATCATTCTAATGAGCAGTTCGAATGATACGTCAAGGTTCCATCCTAATTCTGTTTTAGCCTTTGAACAATCACCAAGTAAAAGTTCTACTTCAGCTGGACGAACAAATTTGGGATCAATCACAACATAATCTTTCCAATTCAACCCAACATGTCCGAATGCAATTTCTACAAACTCTTGAACTGTATGTGTTTCCCCTGTAGAAATAACATAATCATTTGGTGAATCTTGTTGTAACATTAACCACATAGCACGTACGTAATCCCCTGCAAATCCCCAGTCGCGTTTCGCGTCTAAATTTCCTAATCTTAATTCAGTTGCTAGCCCTAGCTTAATACGAGCAACAGCATCTGTAATTTTGCGTGTTACAAATTCTACACCGCGTCTAGGAGACTCATGATTAAACAAGATCCCTGAACATGTGTACATATTGAAGCTTTCACGGTAATTCACAGTAATCCAATGGCCATAAAGCTTTGCTACTCCGTAAGGACTTCTGGGATAGAAAGGTGTTGTTTCTTTTTGCGGTGTTTCAACAACTTTACCAAACATTTCAGAAGACGATGCCTGATAAAATCTTGCATCTGGTTTAGCAATTCTTACTGCCTCTAACATATTTGTTACAGCTAAGCCAGTTATATTACCTGTTAATATTGGTTGTTCCCATGATGTCCCAACAAAAGATTGCGCAGCAAGGTTGTATACTTCATCAGGTTGAGTTTGTTCGATAATTCGAATCAACGAAGATAGATCTGTAATGTCCCCTGAAACTAACTCAATTTCATCTTTAATATGTTCAATATTCACCATAATCGGTGTACTTGTTCTTCTCACTAAGCCATATACTTTATACCCTTTTTCTAATAACAATTCAGCTAAATACGATCCATCTTGACCTGTGATACCTGTAATTAAAGCTTTTCTCAATTTATATTTCCTCCCCAATATGAATAAGCATTTAATTGTTTAAGTAAACTTAATTAGTTCTGTGTTGGTAGCGCTATTTTACAACTAGTTTTTTATAAAAGAGTAGTTGTAAAATAGCGGAATGTTCAGCCCCCGATTATTGCGATAAAATTGAGCTAAGCAGAGAAAGTAAAATAGTTTAACAATATTCAATCCATAGAGCACGAACTATTAAACACCTGTTTTCTTTAACAGTACTTACTATCATAAATGCCCTATCTAATCTAGTGATAATAAGCCTTTTTGATCTATGTAATATTAAAGAAGTAAAAAAGAGCACCAAGAAGTTGTATTTCCTTTTCAGCTTGATATTATTTAATCTCTATTGAAATCATCTTCAATACGAAAAATATCATCTTCTTCCAAATATTCTCCCACTTGAACCTCAATTAGTACTAAATCTATTTTTCCTGAATTTTGTAGACGATGCACTTCTCCCATTTTTATATAAGTTGATTCGTTAGGTCTTACGATAAATTCATTTTCACCTATAGTCACATTTGCCGTACCACTAACAACAACCCAGTGTTCATTTCGATGATGATGTTTTTGTAGTGAAAGTTTTTTTCCAGGACTAACAATTATTTTTTTAATTTTATAGCTAGGACCTTCTTCTAAAATTGTGTAGACCCCCCATGGACGATGTGCAGTTAAATGAACATTTACCAAGTTTGGGTTTTCAACCTTCAATTGATTGACAACTTCTTTTACTTCATGGGAAAATCCTTTTGAACTTACCAATAATGCATCTGGTGTATCTACTATAATTAAATCTTCAATACCAATTGTGGCTACTGTTTTATTTGATAGTATTAAGTTTTTTTTAGAATTCACATTAATATTTTTATTTTTTGAAATATTCCCGTGATTATCTTTAGGTAAATCTAAGTTTTCATATAATGATTCAAAGCTTCCCATATCCGACCAACCTATATCCGAGGGTATTATTTTTATAGAATCGGATTTTTCCATTACTGCATAATCTACACTAACATCAGGGATACTCATCATTTTTTCGTGTTGAATAACAATGTTTTGATCATATTTTTCAGCAGATACAAAAGCTTCTTTAGTTTTAGTATATATTTCTGGAGCATATTTCTTTAACTCACTTAAGAATTTACCTGAATTAAACATAAACATTCCACTATTCCAATAATAATTACCTGTATCAATGTATTGTGTAGCAACTTCTAAATTAGGTTTTTCTTTAAATGAAACTACCGAGTTATTATTTGCTTGAATATATCCATATCCTGTCTCTGGATGTGTAGGCTTAATTCCAAATGTAACTATATAACCCTCTTCTGCTAATTTTTTTCCTTGATCGATAATTTTTTCATATTCTTGTTCATTTTGAATGCGATGGTCTGATGGAGTAACTAATATGATTTCATCTCTATCTAAACTATGACAAGCTAGGGCTATTGCTGATGCTGTATTTCTTCCTATTGGCTCTAAAATATAACTAGATGTAAAATTTTGAATTTCACTCAATTGATCTTTAGCCAAAAATTGTTGGTCTAAATTGGTGATAATTAGATGTTTTGAAGAAAATTTTGAATTTCTTAAAACTGTGTCTTGAAAGAAAGAGGTGTTGCCAAACTTACTAAATTGTTTCGGAAATAACGTACGAGATATTGGCCAAAGTCTTGTACCATTTCCACCACATAATATTACATTTATCAATTATTAATCTTCCTTTCTATCGTCGTTTCTAAAAAACTATAAAATTTTACCTAGATTTTATTTTCACGTCTAATTAATATCTAACTTAATCTGTTCAAGGGCTGCATTAGTTGTAAAGTACTTACTTATATAGTCTTTTGATTTCATTGATAGATTGGTCCACATTTCAATATCATCATATAGGTCAATAACCATTCGAGAAAATTCCTCACTATCCTTTGCAATTAGTGAGTACTGCTCAAAATCTATTAAACCTTCTGATCCTATTGGTGTTGTTACGATCGGAACATGATGGGATGTCGCCTCAACTACTTTACCTTTTACACCAGCTCCATACCTTAAAGGAACAACTACTATCCTACAGTCGCTATAATATTGCATCAGCTTTTCCTCAGTCACATAACCCGTCACAATTATATTTTTAGAATTTAGCGCCATTATGTCGTTAGGTGGATTAGAACCTACAATGTAGAATTTTATATTAGGTTTTGCACTCAGTATATTCGGAAAAATTTCATTAACAAACCATAGTACACCATCATAATTAGGCTTATGATTGAAACCACCTACAAATAATATATTTTCTCGACTATCAAAACTTTTATTTTCTATATCTATTTCTTCATCATTAAACATAAACAAAGGTAGATTTCTAATAATTTTATTTGGAAATTCTTGTTGCAACAAATTTTGTTCATAAGAGCCTACTACATGTATCACATCTGCTTTAGAAAATAAATCAAATTCAATTTTCTTCCACTCTTTTGATGACTTTAATAGTTCTTCATTTTTTTCTACTTCATAGTTTCTGAGTTCTCTTAGATAATGCAAATCAAGCCCAAAGTAAATAATTTTTGCTTGAGTATGTTTTCTTGCCATATCAATATATTTAATAGCTATATGGGGTCTATTCAGATAAACATAGTCTAAATATTCTCCATTTTCCTTAAACCACTGTTCAATATTTTTAGAATAGTTATTTCCATACAAAACCTCTATCCCTAATGCTTGTAGTTCGGAAGTATATGGCTCGTGTCGATAAAAATTATCACCAATGAATATCACATTAAACCCTAATGATCTAAATAACTTTAGATACTGGAAAGTGCATCTTCCACCTGCATCTTTGTCATAGTGCGGAACATAATGGTCAACTACTACTATTGTTTTCGAAAGTCTACTTCTATCCCTTGCCCAAAAAACATCTTTTCCATTTATTAAATGAAAGTTTTGTAATTCAATTTCCCATTTTTTAACAAACACATTTTTATTCTTGCCTTGATATTTCTTAATATTGCTGCTTTCATCGGTACCATGAGATATTCCTTCAAAATGCACCACTACTGATTTTGGTTGATACATCACTTTGTATCCATGTTTTCTGACCTCAAATGCTAAATCTGTGTCCTCATAATATGCTGGCACATATCTTTCATCAAACCCACCAATATCTTCCCATAGTTCTTTTTTAATCATAATTGCTGCACCAGATATATAGTCCACTTCTTTCACGTAATTATATTCTGACTTAGCTGGATCATCTAATCTACCAAAGTTCCATCCACTGGCATCATTCCAAATGATCCCACCAGCCTCTTGAAGTCGTCCATCTGGGTAAACTAATTTAGAACCTACCATTCCAATTTGGCTATCACTTTCTATCAATTCGACTAGCGAATCTAGCCATCCTTCTTGGACCTGAGTGTCATTATTGAGGAATAAAATAAACTTTCCTTCAGCATACTTTGTAGCATTATTACAATTTAAAAGGAAACCTCTATTTTCTCCATCTCTAACTACCTTAATGTTCTCTACATATTCAGAAATTCTAGTTGTTTCATCTGTTGACATGTCATCTGCAATAATAATTTCATAAGATACTTGATCTGTATTCGTGAGTATAGATTTTAAACATGAATAAGTGTAATCCCACTGATTGTATACCGGAATAACAATAGATACTGTTGGTGATGGATACCTTTTAAAAGTAATTTGATGATACTCTTGCTCAATTTGTGTAATCGCAAGTTTAAGTTCAGATGCATCAGATGTATTTCTCTCAATATAATCGTCAACACGACTTTCTAACATGGAGAAGTTTTGATTTTTAGTATAGTAGATAAACTTTTTCACATTTTCTTTATTCAACAATTTAAAGTTTCTATTTACAATAATCTTTTTGAACAACTTAACAAATAATCTACTTTTTCCAGTAGAAGGTAATATTTTATCTCTCCATTTATAGTATTTTAAAAGAATTTTCCAACCATCTGATTCAAAGATATTGTTTAACATTCTTTCTTTTTCTCTTAAGTTTTCATTTTGTTCTTCGCCTTGTATAATTTGATTTTTTAGCGAATCAATTTCTACTTTTTTTACACTTTCTAACTCTTTAATTATGTTATTAAATCGAATTTCATACTCATTTTTTTCTTTTTTCTTTACAACTTCTAATTCTTCAATCATGTTATTTAATTGAATTTTATATTCATTTTTTTCTTTTTCGATTAAATTAATTGAACTATTTTTCTCTAAAATTTCTTTATCTTGAAAGGCTATATGGTTGTTCCGGCTTTCAACTTCATCTTGAAGTGTTACAATTCTATTAATACTCTTTTTATATTTCCCGTTTTCTATAATTACTGAGTTAATATTATACTCCTGGTCCGTTAAATCGGAGCAAATAGCTATTATATATTTACCGTTATCACCAATATTAGCATCCGAATCTAAATTATTTAATATAGTCCCATTTTTTCTACTCAATACATGAACATTTTCTTTTAGTTGGTAGAAAAATTCAACACTATTAAAATGAGGCTTTAAAAATCCATAAAACTCTTCTTCATAAAATTCTTTTACATGAAATGGATTTTTGTATTTTCTTTCGTCAGTATATATCTTTTTGTTTGGAGTAGAGATTATTAAGATTCCATCTTCTTTCATTACTCTTTTTATTTCTTTTAGAAAAAGATTTTGAACATATTCTTCAACATGCTCTATCGTTTCAAAAGATATAATAATGTCGAAAAAACTATCCTCGAATGGTAGTTTATCTATACTTCCTGTTAAGAATTGAAGATTGGGTTTAATGTATTTTTGTTCAGCATGACTTATTGATTCCGAGTCAATATCTATTCCGTATATTTTTTGCGCCTGATTTGCCAATATATCCGAACCATAACCTTCTCCACAAGCAGCATCTAATACAACTTTCCCTTTTACCAGATCTTTTATGGATTGATACCTTTGTAAGTGTTCTGATTTTATTTCATCATCTTCTTCTATAACATTTGGGATAAATCTTTCTCCAGTAAAGTCCATTGTATTCTCCTTATTTTTGTATTGCATCGAAAGATACGTTATCTAGAACCATAAACCCCTCTAAATCATGATCTTGCTTATCATCTACTTTTATTATTAGTGCATCATGAACCCAACAGTGCTGTGTATGCTCAAGTTGAGTTCCCGATGCAACGGCAGGTGAAATTGAATAATTACCTCTTTTTAATGGTGGTACTATGAATTCAAAATTATAAATGTAATTTTTGTTTGCAAAAGTATCTGTCATAGATTGCTTTATAGCAAATGTATTTGTTTGAGTCACAATATTACCAATCCTATCTTTTACACTAAATCCAATTATCGGATTCTGTAAGACCTCTTTATAACTCACATTTATGGAAATATTTACTCTTTCGCCCATCTCTGTTTGAAAAATCTTATTTTTTTTATCATCAAACATACTTATTCCTAGTATTTTTGCTTTATTATCTCCAAACATTTGAAGGCTTTTGTCAATCGGATCAATTTCTGTAGATTTAGTCTGTATATCATTTAATTCATCTTCCACATAATTATCTAAAGTACTCCCTGCCATAAATGCTTGGTACTTCTTGGATATGTCCTCTGGGTCTCCAGAATCTTGTAGATGACCTTCATTTATCCAAATAAGTCTATCACAGAATTTTTTTAATTGTAGGAGGTCATGCGAAACAAATAAGATAGTTTTATTTTTCTTCATATCTTCTATTTTTCTTAAGCATTTTTGTTGGAATCTAATATCGCCTACACTTAAAGCTTCATCCACGATAAGTATATCTGGATCAACACTTATGGCTACCGAAAACGCTAATCTGACATACATACCACTGGAATAGTTTTTTACAGGTTGATTAATAAACTCTCCAATATCAGCAAACTCAATTATCTCTGGTATCTTACTCTCCATTTGCTCTTTTGAATACCCCATGATTGTTCCGCTTAAAAAGATATTCTGAAGTCCAGTGTAATCCGGATTAAACCCTGCTCCTAATTCCAAAATCGCAGAAATTTTTCCATCCACTTTTATATAACCTGACGTTGGAGTTAGAACCCCTGTAATTATTTTGAGTAATGTAGATTTCCCAGATCCATTTTTACCTATAATACCAACGGATTCGCCTTTTTTAATATCAAAGTTTATATCATTTAAAGCATAAAATTCTCTTGAATAACTTTCTTTTTTTGAAAAACTTAATGAATCTTTTAGTCTATCAATAGGTTTATCATATAGTTTGTATTTTTTAGTAACTTTACTTGCGACAATTGCGAAATTTTCCATTTTTCTACTCCTATAATACGTCTGCAAAATGTGCTCTTAATTTCCTATATACATAAAAACCAACAATTATATTTAATAAGGTAAATGCCCAAAAATATAAAGTAAGATTCGGCTTCTCCCAAAACCATTGGTGGTATACTAAGGAGGATCTATACCCTTCTGTAATGTAATATATCGGATTTAATTTTATTAAAAATATATATTTCTCCGGAAGTATATCTATTGACCAAAATATTGGAGTGATCCAAAAACAAAACTGTAATACCATATTTACAAAATGACCAATATCTTTTAAAAATATGACTAGACTTGAAGTTAGGTAGGAAAAACCCAATAACAGCAAGATTGAAGCTATTAAGTAATACACTATTTGCAAGTTGTAAATACTAAAATCGTACCCGTAAATGAAAAACATAAAAAATAAAAATACAATAAAAAATATATGTATATAAAATGCAGATAGTATTTTTACTATCGGTAATATTCCGACTTTGAAATTCATTTTCTTAACTAAATAACTATTTTCTATTATTGAATTCGTAGCACCATTTAATCCATCAGAAAAAAAGAACCATGGTATCATTGCACACAATAGCCATAATATAAATGGAAAATCATCAATAGGCATCGACTTAAAGCCTACTTGAAAAACAAACCAAAAAATCAAAATTGTTATTAAAGGTTGAATAAATCCCCACAAAACTCCTAGTATAGAGCCTACATATCTATTTTTTAAATCACTTTTAGATAATTCTATTGTCAATTTAGCTATTTGCTTTAATTCGTGTATTTTTCCTTGGTACATAAGCCACCTACTCAAATCTATTTAATGTAGAGTTGATTCAAAATTCAAACACTCTAATAATATTATTTATTTTACAGAACTAATCAACACTGACTAAATATTGTTACTCCAAAGCTTCTTTGTCGTTGTAAATCAGCCCCATTATTATCCCACCTATAATAAAAACTGGCGTAGTAGTTCCGGGCAAAGAGTCATTAAATAATGCTTGAAATAAAAATGCTAACCATGTAACGCACAAAACTATGGTAAGTGATGATAATTTGTTGTAACTAAAGATTTTTTTTAATGCAACCCAAACTATATTAAAGACAATACCCAAAAATCCAAATAACCCGATTATTCCTGTCCCATAAACAATACCGACGTATAAATTATGCGGTTTATCAACTATAGTTAATTCATTTAAATTCCCTTGCGCTTCAATATCATAGTGTGGAAAATTATAAATTAGAGTATCTAATCCATAGCCAAACAAAGGCCGTTCACTTACTAACTGAAGTGTTTTCTGCCAAATATAGATACGTCCAGTTCCTGGTCCCCACGCATTTTTTGGTAACTCCGGCAATGTAAACGCAGCATCTGCTGCAAATACAGTACTAAAGAAAAATTTTGAAACATGCCAATCATTAATCTCTTTTAACGAAGTATCTTTTGGCAGTTCAACAACGTAAGGATTTTCTGGAAGAAAGAATCCCACTGACTCATCCCAGACTTTGGGATCTTTAACCGACAATACATGGAAGACAGGCAACGCTAAAACATAAAAAATAGCTAGGGATATGAATGCCATTTTTTTGTTAGTTGATCTAATTGCAATCCATAATACTAACGGAGTAATACAAACAAACGTAACAAAACCGCTTGATGACATACCTATTAACATAGTCGTAAATGAAAGTAGCGCAGCAACTAAATTAATTAGTCTACGTAATTTGTTTGTATCAATAACAATCCATGAAAGGTACATAACTGTAACTAGAGCAAACATTCCGCTCATATAGTTCCAGTGATTAAGTGTACCTATCAGTTTTGAATTATCTCCAATCACTATCTCTGGAGAAAAGGCCGTCATAGCATTTTTAACAAGACTATAAGTTAGTGCATCATGCCCTGTAAAATTCATTGTGGTTAAAATGAAATTAACTATAACTAATGGATAAAAGGAATAAAGCACATATTCTATTACTTTTTTAGGATATTTAATGTGCATTGCAACAAACATTAATAAAATGTAGCATATGTATGAAATCCCACCATCTGAACGGTTATATTGTCCAAGCAATGCTATTGACTTATTTGGAGAAAGGATAGTCGAAAGTAAAACCGCAACTAAAAAAATAGTAAAAAACCATAATATTGGTCGCTTCGGTAAAAAATAATTTAAGAAAAATAACTTATACAAAAATAAACAAACCGCAGCTATAGTTAAAGTTACTAGTGCTATAAACTTATAGAATGTAAAAAAATCAATTTGCCCACCTGATATTAGTCGATCAACATCAGCTATCAGGGGACTCACTACCTCTGTTACATGTCCTCCAATAAGTAAAGGTATAAAAATGATAGCCGTAATCAAAATATAAAAAATCCATTTATCTATTCGCTGTTGTGAACGTTGATCTTCTTTTTCATCACGTTTAATACGTACATTTCTATGTAAAGTATAACTCATCAATAGTAACTCCTTATCATGAACCCACTGAGATTCGCTTTAATAATGCATTAATTTGTTCCTGGTAATCAGGCATTTGTCCTGGGTTGGGTAATGTTTGACAATGTTCAAGGACAACTTTTGCTTGATCTAGTTTTTTTGCATCAACCAGTATATTTGCAAATTGTATCATAAACACTCCATCTTTAACCTTATATGGATTCAAATCGAGTACCGTTTGAAACTCCATAGTAGCTTTACTCCACTCACCTGTATTTGCATGTGCTAATCCTAAGTAATATTTTACAATTGCATTATTTGAATTATTTATTTCAACCTGTTGCAACAGTAGTATTGCTTGACCAAAGTCCTCCTCCTGAAGATACTGTAGCGATTGATTATAAGTTGCTTGGTCAGCTAAAAATTGTTCATCCTGTTTTTTACTTGCAAATGATGCATATCCAAGTCCTATTAGTAATACTGCAACTATAGCGCACACTATATATCGTATTGCTGTATCTGAAATTTTCATACAACTACTCTCTACCTTTCTACTACAGTTTTTTCACATTTTCCACCCTATTACTATTATATACAAAAGTATCCTGTAATGATATACCTTACCTTGAACTGTATAATTTTCTAATTCCTCGTCCTTGATCAATTATAAAGCTTATTAAACTAAAAAAACTGTTTCCCAACATAGTTGGGAAACAGTTTTAAATCTTTCAAACTACTAATTAATAACCAGAAATAGTTCCTGAAGCATTAACTTGTAATTTATATGCATTTGTAATTCCAGTTACAGATGTAACAGTTAATTGACCATCTAATACTCCATTACCACCAGAGATAGTTGATGGTGCACCAAATTTAATGTCAAAACCAGCAGCTGATTCTACAATTGTAGTACCATTTACACCATTAACATAAGTTGCACGTGTTAAATCGCCATCTAATAGTGTAATTTGAGCATTTGAAGCTACTACAGCCGTACTTGCTCCATCTTTTGTAGAAGCAAATACTACTGTTTTTCCAGCTAATGATTTTGAATTATCACCAACATATGATGTTGTAGCTACAAATTTACCAGGAGTAACTGTTACTTTTTCAGTCTCACCAGTAGCAACTGCTTGGCTATATGTTTTAGGAGTTTCATTTACAGAAGTTGCTTGACGAACAGTGAAAATAGTGTTGTCCGTTGTTACTGCAACTGAAGTAGACCATAGACCATTTGACCCTACTTGTACTTGAGTAAGAGCACCTACATTGTCTGTTCCTTTGTAAATATAAACTAATTTACCAGCTTCTCCAGAACCTGATAAAGTAACTGTATTTCCTTCTACACGGTAAGCAGGTGTTCCAGCTTTAACTTCTTGATCTAGCGCGAATTCAGCTTCTGCTACTTTATGAACCCAAAGTTGAATAACTGATCCACCGTTGTAGTTATAAGATCCTCTAAGAAGGTCACCAGCAGCTAACTTAGCTTTAAATGCATCTAAAGTGATAACTGCATTGTTTGTATCTTGGAATACATTTCCGTTTGCACTTAATGTATATTTTTTAAGATCAGTAGTAACAAAATAATTGTTAGCTGCGTCAACATATTTTACTTCTTTTGAATCTAAGTTAGCAGTACCAGTTTCTTTATCATAGAAATTCAATGTTCCTGAAGACTGAGTATCAATGGCATTACCATTAGCTGCTAGAGTTTTAAACTTGATTTTTCCACCTGCGATTTCAGATGCACTAGTAACAGTTAAAACTAATTGCCCGTTAACAACATCAACAGTTGTTGGAGTAGATGTATTAACAGTATTTGCGCCTACTTTTACAAATTGATAAGTATTTGCTAAATCGCCGTTTCCATTTTTCCCTTTACCGTCGAAAGAAACCTCTACTACACCATTGTAAGCTGCGCCTGTAGTAGTTTTAATATTAGCAGTTACTGCATAAGTTTGGCCTTTTTCACCGTGGAATGCTGCTGTATCAACAGTGATATTTCCAGGAATTGCTGGTGCTGCAGTTTTTGCGTCAGTAACTGATTTTTGCAATTCAGTTGCCCATTTTAGTTTGTTTGCATCAAGAATTGCTTGCGCTTCTGCAAGTTTCGCATGTGCATCTGCAATTTTTCCTGCTTTAACGTCTGCTGCTGCTGCTTTAACAAGCATGTTAACTGTTACTTCGTTTTTAACTGAAGCTACTGATTTTTCAAGAGCAGGTTTAACTGCGTTACGGATTTCGTCACGAGTTGTTTGACCATATACACGGTCTAAAAGTTTAGCTTGTTTACGGAACTCACCTGTTGCAGGGTGGTAAGCAGCTTCTACTTTTTCAATATCTCCTGATGCGATTGCTGCATCAAGTGTAGTTGTTAAAGCTTTAATTTTGTTACTTGAAGTAATTGCATCGATGTAGTATCCAGCACGAGTAACTTGGATTTTTGCATCTACAAGTTTAGCGTCAACGCTTAATTTTTCAGAAACTGAAAGTTTAGCTGCTGCTGCTTCTGCTGCTGCAATTGATTTTTTAGCTGCATTGTATTGTGCAAATGGTTGAGTTACGAAATCAGCTGAACCTTCTACTGAGATAGCCCATTTTAATACTGTACCTGCATTTTGTGCGTCTGATACTAATTGATTTACGTTTACTGCTGCGTCAGCTTGGTGTGCTGGTGCTGCTGCAACGAATGCTGAAGCTGCTACTGCAGTTGAAGCTGCAATTTTGATAGCTTTTTTCTTCATAAACTTGTGATCTCCCTTCGCTTGTGTGTTGCAATTTTTTTTAGTGTGTAACACCGGTCGCCTGATAGCGTCCAATATCGTCACCCTAACTAATATATGAGTATACAAAACTCATATGCTAAAATCAACTAATATCCTTAAAGATTACCAGTTTATTTTGAGGATGATATTGTGGAAGCACCAAGGACACGATTACATATTCCATATTACAGGAATAATTCCATTTGCGCCACCTTTTTTTTCTGAATAATTCTTACCAATTTTAGATTTATAGTTTTTCTTCATTTCCCACTTTTGAATAGCGCAAATATTATTTCTTTTTTTTTTTTACTTTTTCTCATAATTAATGCGTGCATTTTTTTTTTTTTGTGTTATGATTTACAGTATAGAAGGTTACTTATAGACGTGTAACGCCGTAAACTTGTTTGTACATTTATTAATGTGCAGCCTTCTACTTCCTTCGTTTTATCGCTCAAGAAGAGAAGCATCTGAATTTCGGATGCTTCTCTTCTTATTTTACAGAGATATTACTAAAGCCCAGGATCAAGGTTATTGAATTAGCGGGCCATGAGGTACTAATTGGAATGCGAGATCGTTGCGCTTATCCAAATATTGTAGCTATATTTTTTTATATCCTTTGGCCGTTTTTCACTTTTAGGCTACTCAAGCAATAATAAGTCCAATCATATAGTCATTCGTGGAACGTGTAGCCCGAATTTTATCTTTGACTGCTTTTTTATTTGTAGAAATCATTTAATCTCTTGCATTCAAAAATTCAGATTCAAAATATGCATCCTCACACTAACTTGTTTCCATTAGAGTAGTAAAGTCATTGTATTTAGTTCCATTAACCCACTCTTTATTCCGCTAAACCCATTTGTTCTATTAAACCTTGATTACTCAATGGTATGTGGTGTAATTAATTTGTCATGTTAAATAATCTATCGGTTTCTTCTATATTATATAGAAGTATTTTATAGTATGTGGTAGTCGCTTGGGTTTATGTAGTGAATTGCCTCATGCGTTAGTATTGCCTCTATTCCCAATAAAGCAATTTGGAATTGCTTATATTCTGTGTAAATTCGATCTCCTAATAATTCAACAATCATTCGAATCGATACTTCAGAAATTATGACTCGGTACACTGGGTACATTTAGCTTTGTACTGGGCCATTATACGCCTTTTGCATTGATTGGATTTGTCGGTATTGTTTTGATAATGTCCGAACAGCTGAGTTTAACTCGGTAATAAAATCGACTGATAAGAATACATGTTCTATAAATGGTTAAAAGGACGGTGTGAAGCTTGTTTATTCAGTAAAAGAGGATGAAGAACAGTACTGTGCAAGAAAAGTGCATCCAAAGGGTTTTAAACCAGTTTTACTAAATGGTTTGCTTGATTTGAAGGTGGATTATGCCTTTAAGCAGTTGTTTGGAAGTGAAAAGAATAAGGAAATTACCATTGTTTTTCTCAATTCTATTTTGAAGCGGACAGGTGCTGATGGGATCAAGGATATTAAATTTGAGAATACCGAGATGGGTCGGGAGTATGAAGAAGACAAACTATCTATGTTAGATATTCTAGAAGAAGGTATTGAAAAAGGAATTGAAAATGGAATTTCTAAGGTCATTATGAATATGAGCAAAAATGGAGCATTTCTAGAAACTATTAGTCAATTAACAGTTATACCTATCGAGCAGATTGAGGGCCTTATTAATTTTATGAGTTAATATTCCTTAATTCGCCAATATTACTTCTAATATAATAGCAACAAAAAAATTACGCCTCGATTGTAAGGCGTGTTTTTTTGTTTGAAAAGAAATATTACATTTGCGTTACTGATTCTAGGCACCAGTAACATTCCCGCAACATCGTAGAAAGCGAGAGATGAAAGCGAGCGGAGAAAGTGGGGAAAAGATAGTGGACATAAGAAAAACCACTAGATTTCTCTAGTGGTTTAGGACTTTGGATAGGAAGTCTTGGGCGCGTTGTGTGTCTGGGTTTGTGAAGAATTTCGATGGCGCTGCGCGTTCGACTATTTTGCCTTCTGCCATGAATACGATTTCGTCGCATATTTCTTTGGCGAAGCCCATTTCGTGTGTTACGACGACCATGGTCATGCCGTCTTTTGCTAGTTTTCGAATGGCATCGAGCACTTCGGTTACCATTTCTGGGTCGAGTGCGGATGTCGGTTCGTCAAATAGCATGACGGTTGGATCCATTGCTAGTGCACGCGCTATAGCTACACGTTGTTGCTGACCACCAGAAAGTCGGCTAGGGTAGGCATCGAATTTGTCACCTAATCCAAGGGAAACGAGTAGTTCTTTCCCTCTTTTTTCAGCTGCTTCTTTGCTTAGTCCTTTTACTTTCATTGGTGCCATTGTGACATTTTCTAGTGCCGTTAAGAACGGAAATAGGTTGAAACTTTGGAATACGAAACCGATATTTGTACGTGCTACGTTGATGTCCGTTTTTTTGTCATGGATGGATATTCCATCGACTGTGATTTCTCCGTTGTCGATTGGTTCTAATGCATTGATTGTCCGAATGAGTGTGGATTTCCCTGCTCCACTTGGTCCAATTAATGCGACAACATTCGATTTTGGTATTTCGAGCGAAACGTCGGTTAGGACGTGGTGGTCGCCGAAGCTTTTATTGACATTTTTAATAGATATCATTTGGGTACACCCTCCTTAACGTTATGCTTCACTCTTCAGTAATCGTTTTTCGAAGTATCGAATGATTAGCGATAAGCTGAATGTCATGAGGAAATAGATTAGCGCAACAAATGTCCATACTTCGATTGAACGGAATGATGTTGCCACTAAGTTTTTTGCAGCTAGCGTTAATTCTCCAGCCGCTATTACGGATATGAGCGATGAATCTTTAATTAACATAATAAATTGGGATGCAAGTGGCGGCAATACGCGTCTAAATGCTTGCGGCAATATAATATGTGTCATCGCTTTTCCATGGGACATTCCAAGTGATCGTGCCGCTTCCATTTGTCCTCTCGGTACCGCTTGAATTCCAGTACGTACGATTTCAGCTATAAATGCACCTGCAAATATCGCAAGTCCTACTATAGCCCCCCAGAAAGAACCTAGGCTGAAGAATTGTCCTAGTACAAAGAATATCCAAAGAAGTAGTACAAGCAGCGGCACGCCGCGAATAATTTCTACATAAACAGAAGATATTAATTTAAAAAATTTATTTTTCGAGATACGTCCCAAGCCAAAGATAATACCTATTGGAATCGCAATAAGAATTGCTAACGCCGAAATTTCCAGTGTTTTAAGCGCCCCATAGATAAAGACGTCCATATTACGCGGGATTACACTCCAGTCATAAGTCATATTTAATCCCCCTCTAAGTTGTCAGAGTGCCTATTCTTCTACTACTTCACTTAACCAATCAGAAGTTTCAAACCATTTGTGACGAGAAGCTAATTCCGATGGACTTTCAATATAGCTGTTTAGGAATGAGTTAATCCATTGTACTGTTTCGAAATCATTTTTCTTCACAGCGATACCAAGGTTTTCAGAAGAAATTAATCCTTCTAACTCTTGAACTTGGCCAGCATTTTTAAGGTTCCAAACTGCGATTGCAGGCTCGTCATATACAACTGCATTTGCTTTACCTAGACCTAGAGCCGCTGCTGCAGCTGGGAAATCTTCAAAATCTAGAACTTCTGCGTTTTTGAATACATCTTTCGCAAGTAAGGCACCAGTTGTTCCGATACCTACCGCAATTTTGTTCCCTTTTACATCAAGTTCTTGCCATGTTTTTGTTTTCTTATCAGACGAAGGCAACATTACTGCTTGACCTGTTTTAAAGTAAGGGTTTGCAAAACTTACTGCTAATGCACGATCTCCACGAATTGTCATACCAGCGAAAATCATATCAATTTCTCCTGTTTGAAGTGCAGGAATTAAACCATCAAATGTAAATTGTTTATATTCTACTTTTACTCCTAGTGCTTTCCCTAGTGCGTTTGCGAAATCTACATCATACCCAACGAAGTCGCCTTTTGGATCTTTCATATCAAACGGGAAATACCCAGAAGACATCCCAATAACCAATTTTTTATTTTTTAATACTTTTTGTAATGTCGAGTTTTCTGTTGATACGCCCCCAGAATCATTGCTACATCCTGCAACCATTAAAACGGTAATCATTAATAGTGCTGCTAACCATTTTCTCAATTTCATGAACATTTACCCCCATTTTTTTGTTTTCCTTAGTCCCCTTTATGAAACTACTGAATTATTAAGAGTATAAGTTATTATTATTCACGTGTCTACATAAAAAATAATTGTACATAATATTTTTATTATTGACTCTATTTAAATTAATATTGAATTAATTGGTAGACATTGATTAAATTTGATTATATTATTACTTAGTAAGTAATTATAATGTGTTTAATTATTCTGCTAATTGTATTTTTATTCAAAGGGGTGTTTTTTATGGAATTTCCTAAAGAAGAAGTCGGCAAGCGAGTCAGATATTTACGTAGGCTACAAGGCTTAACATCAGATGAGCTTGCTAAACTTACCGGAGTCAGCCAAAGTATGATTTCACAAATAGAGCGAGGTCAAGTGTCCCCTTCGTTGGAAACCCTTTGGAAGTTAAGTCATAGTTTGAAGGTTCCAGTGTTTTCCTTTTTTGAACCAGAAGAATCAAATGCTGTGACGATTTGCCGGTCTGGCGAGGAGAAACTGATTAAACGTGTTCGGCCGAATGTAAGTTATCAATTGTTATCTCCTGGCACAGGGAAGCAAATGAGCTTTTTCAAGATGGTCGTCGAGCCCGGTGAGGAATTAGATACACCGTTTATGTATCATTCGGGTGAGGAATGCGGGATTATGCTGTGTGGTAGCATACGTATTGAGGTCGAGGGTGAGACGCATATGATTTATGAAGGCGATAGTATTTACTTTGATAGCTCGCTGCCACACCGGTTTATGAATACTGGTAAAGTGGACGCTGTGGCGATTTGGGCGATGACGCATAGCTTTTAGGGGTTTGTTGGGTGGTTCTTAAATTTTGGATTTTGGTAGTAATTTTATTTGCATAAAAATGGCCCTTTGATAGACTCAAAGGGCTTTTTGATTTGTTAAGATAACCAGCCGTGAAGAGCGCCGAGTAAAGTAAAGATGATGACGTGATCGCAAATCGCGATTATTGTTGATTTCATAGAGATGAGACCAAACAATGCATTTTTTACATAGACCATTTTAATGATAATTCCGATGATGAAGCCGATTAGTGCACCTTGAAGAAGGGTTTCTGCTCCCGTTGTATTGATTAGAATGGCTACAAGAAATGAACTGATGAATGCAATGATGACCGAATAAATGTATTTTATCGGCCCTTTCGTTTGTTGTCCTTTTTTATTTGATAATAAGATTGAATAATAGATTGTACCGTAAATCATGTATAAGAATCCACCTATAATTATAGCTACGTAATTCAAGTTACCCCAGTCAATCGTCATGTAAATCCTCCTAAATTATGAATCTTTAAGTGCTTCTGAACGAACCAATTCGACAAACGCGTCTACTACTTTATCGTTTCTCTTCTTTGAACCTAGTTTGATGAACGTTTTTCCCATCAGATTTAATCCTTCATTCTGGCCAGTATAAATAAATTTCGTGGATTTATCATCTAGTTTGATGAGGGTAAATGCTGTTTGGATTTTAAACGCTTTTGCTAATGCAAACTCTACTTTTTTATGTTTCTTTTGTTTGGTATTTTCATATTCGATATCCGTCACGATATACGTTTCGGTTCTTTTGCCTTCTCGATAGGTTTGTTCGTATGTTGAACCGATAACTTCTTCTTTTATTTCTAACGGTTTATGCTTGACGACGTTTGGCATAATTCTTTGAATTTGATCCAATTCAAAGAGATTCCATACTCGGTCAATTGCTGTTGGAATGATAATTTCTTTGTGCCAAGTTAACAAGTGCTTACCCCTTTTCATCGATTGTTGAGAAGCGATTAAGTTTGAATTTTTCTAAATTGTACCATAATTCGGAGTGAATGCAATGAGATTTTTCGGGGGTGTTAGGTATTTAGTCTTATTTGATGGTTAGTTTGTAGTGTTCGAGGGGGAAGCTGGACTTGAACAGCCTTTTTTCGGATGAAATATTACGGGAATATTACAGGTGCCTGGCACCTGAAATAAAGGACCCGCCTTGAAGGTGGGTCCTGGGTTTTGAATAGCGGTTCGCTGAGCGCTTTAATTCAAGTGGGTTTCTTCTATATAATGTTACGGGTGCCTGGCACCTGTAACATACTCGGCACCCTTAATATACTTGCAATAATGTTGATGGCTTGGTTGATTTCTTGGGTTGTGACGGTTAGTGGCGGCAGGAGACGGATGACGTTTGGTCCTGCGGCGACTAGTAGTAGGCCGGCTTGTTCGGCTTGAGTTATGTATGGAGCGACTTCGTCTGGACAGATAATGCCGAGTATTAAGCCGGATCCTACGATTTTGTATGCTGGTAATGCTTCTTTTAGTTTATCCATAAAGTAAGACGATTTTTCATTGATTGCGAATAAAAATTCGTTAGTGAATATATTATCTAGAACTGCTTGTGCGACGGCGACTGCTAGTGGGTTTCCGCCGAATGTTGTGCCGTGTGTTCCTGGGCCGAATGTGTCATGTAGTTCACTTGTGCCAAGCATTGCGCCGATGGGAAAGCCACCGCCAAGTCCTTTTGCGAGCGTTATGATGTCTGGTTGGAGTACGGTTTGCTCGAATGCGTAGCGGGTTCCAGTGCGGCCGATGCCTGTTTGGACTTCGTCGACGATTAGTAGGATTCCTTTTGATTTGCATATATCAGCAATAGCTCGTGTGAATGCTGGTGTTATTTGGTTGACCCCTCCCTCTCCTTGGATAATTTCGAGCATGATTGCCCCTACACTCTCGTCGATTGCTGCCCCTAATTTTTCGATATCATTGAATGGAACAGTTCGGAAGGTTTCGAGAAGCGGGCCGAATCCGTTGCGTACTTTTTCTTGGCCTGTTGCGGACATGGCTCCAAATGTGCGACCGTGAAATGAGTTTTCAAATGTGATGATAACATGCTTGCCGGTATGTTTGCGTGCGAGCTTTATGGCTGCTTCATTCGCTTCTGCTCCACTATTGCAGAAAAATGCGTGAGCAAAATGCGTCTCTTTTATTAGGGATGAAGCAAGTTTTTCTTGTTCTGGACTTTCGAATAGATTTGATGTGTGCCAAAGTTTTTCGCTTTGGCGCTGGATTGCTTCTACTATCGCTGGATGTGCATGGCCAAGGCTGAGTACGGCGATTCCACTTGTGAAATCGAGATACTCTTTTCCATTGTTATCCGTTACGATTGTGCCTTTTCCTTCCACTAAATGGACCGGACGGCGTGCGTAATTTGGGAATAAAGTGCTCATACGATTACCTCCTGCTGAATAATGGTTGTTCCTTCTAGTTGATCTCCAACTATTTGGACAGATGGAATTCCGGCTTCTAAGCAATCTAGTGCAGCAGTTACTTTTGGTATCATACCTCCGTAGACGTCACCTGATACCATCCAATCTGAGATTGCAGAAGGGGTGGCAATTTGTTGTACTTCCCCTTTGATTTGGATGCCTGGGATGTCTGTTACAAATTGCAGACTTTCTGCTTTTATCGCTAGAGCAATTTCGCTCGCTACGGTGTCGGCGTTGATGTTTAGTGGCGTACCTTCTTCGGTGCAGCTAATACTAGAGATGACTGGCGTGATGCCATTCGCGAGTAGTGTTTTTAGTAGTGAGCTATTCACTTTTTTTATTTCCCCGACGAAGCCGTATGTTTCTTTATGCAATATAGTGCATTGTAATAACTTGCTGTCGTAGCCGTTTAAGCCGATTGCAGCAATGCCACTTTTATTCAGCTCATAAACGAGAGCGGGATTAACTTTGCCGATGAGTGTCGACTGGACGATACCGACTGCTTCTGCAGATGTTACGCGGATGCCGTTTACAGTGGTCGAAGTGATGTTATTTTTGGCTAGCGCTTCATTGATTGCAGGGCCTCCACCGTGGACGATGATGAGTTCATTGCCAGCAGCTTGAAGTTTCTTGAAATTGGTGAAAAAGTTTTCATTCAGACGTTCGAGCATACTTCCCCCTAGCTTGATGACGATGCGTTTAGGAGCGGTATGTTGCATTGATTTGAACGTAGTCATATGTCAAATCGCACCCCCATGCAGTTCCTTGGCCGTTACCTTGATGAATATCTACAAAAATTTTAACTTCTGGCTGTTTTAAGTAGACGATTAAATCTTTTTCTGAGAAAGGTACTGGTTCCCCATTTTCCACAACCTTTGTTACACCAATATGAATTGTGATTGCGTATGGATCAAGGGTTGCGCCGCTATAGCCGACCGCTGCAATAATTCTGCCCCAATTCGCGTCATTGCCAAAAACGGCTGTTTTCACAAGTGGTGAGCCTACGACTGTTTTCGCGATTTTGCGGGCTTCTGCATTGGAAATAGCTCCCTTTACTTCCACTTCAATTAATTTCGTTGCGCCTTCTCCATCTTTTGCAATCATTTTAGCAAGATCTTGAGCTACGGCGTGGAGTGTTTGGATGAAATCTTCCCAATCTGGGTGGTCAGGTGTCAGTGTTTTATTTTCTGCCAAACCGTTTGCCATAACGATCACCATATCGTTAGTGGATGTGTCACCGTCAACCGTAATTGCGTTGAATGTTATGTCAGTGATGGATGTTAGGGCCGTTTGAAGATGGCTGGACTCAATGTTTGCGTCTGTTGTAATAAATCCAAGCATCGTCGCCATGTTCGGTTCAATCATTCCAGAGCCTTTTGCAGTTCCTGCGATGATTACCTCTTTTCCATCGATTATCGTTTGATAAGACGTGTTTTTCGTTACAGTGTCCGTTGTCATGATTGCTTGAGAGAAAGAAATAGCCCCTTCTAACTCGTCGATAGGTTCTAATTGTTGGATACCATTTGTTACAGGTTCCATTTTCATGATTTCGCCGATGACGCCTGTGGAAGCGACACCCACTAAATTGTTGGCGATTCCAAATTTTTCTGCTGTTAACTTTTGCATCGCGTATGCGTCAGTCATCCCTTGTTTTCCAGTGCATGCATTGGCGTTTCCAGCATTGATGATGATTGCTTGCATTTTGCCGGTTTGGTATACGACGTCTTTTGTGACTAGAAGTGGCGCGGCTTTGATGGCGTTTGTTGTGAAAACACCTGCAACGCTAGCTGGTACTTCACTGATAAGAAGGGCGAGGTCCTTTTTCTTGTGCTTTAGGCCGCAATGAATGCCAGTTGCTTGGAAGCCTTTTGGTGAAGCAATGTTTTTATATGAAATTCGTTTCATGGGCATGGTGGTTGTGGACAAGAGTTCATTCCTCCTAAGTTAAATGAATAAAGGGACGAGCGAGAGACCGGTTGTTTGATCTAGATTGCATTGAACGTTCATATTTTGAATTGCCTGGCCAGCTGCTCCTTTGACTAAATTGTCAATGACAGAGACTATTGTTGCTCGGTTTGTACGCGGGTCTACCTTAACGTGAATGTCGCAGAAGTTGGAGCCGTATACTTGGTTTGTTCCGAATTTGTCGGTTTGTTCGATGATCCGGACGAATGGTTGATTAGCGTATGTGTCTTGTAATGCGTTTGTGAGATGTTTTTCGGTTATTCCTTCGTTTACGTGAGCATAGCTCGTCGTGAGAATCCCTCTTGTCATCGGCACGAGATGAGTCGTGAATGTGATAAGCGTTGATTGGTTTGTAAAGGTTTCGATTGCTTGCTCAATTTCTGGTATATGTTGGTGTTGATGTAATTTGTAGATGGCGGTGTTTTCATTCGTTTCACTGAAATGGGTCATTTGTGTTGGTTTATTTCCTGCTCCTGAGATGCCACTTTTGGCGTCGATGATGAGTTGTGTTGCATCAATTAAGTTTTCTTTGATAAGCGGGAGTAGCGAGAGCAAAACAGCGGTCGGATAGCAACCAGGGTTTGCGATTATGGTTGCGTGTTCTATCGCCTTCCTGTTCCATTCGGTTAAACCGTATACACTTTTTTCTAGTGCTTGAGTTGGTGCAGGAGTTTTTTTGTACCAATGTTCGTATTGAGCTGGGTCTTTTAGACGGAAGTCGCCTGACAAATCGATGAGTTTCGGACCTTTCCCTATTAAAGATGGGAGCAACTCTCTCGAAATCCCCGATGGTGTGCTTGTGAAAATTACATCGTAGTGCGCGAGTTTGGCATGCTCTATTTTAAGAAGCGGTTCGTCATGGATATTCAGTAAATGTGTATATTTATTTGAAAAGTTGTTTCCTTCATCCGAAGAGGTGAATAGGTCAATGTTTTCGATCTCCGGATGATTATGTAGTAATCTTATTAGTTCAAGACCGCCATATCCTGTCGCACCAATAATACCAACTTTCATATCCTTCACCTCGTTGCTAAGTTAAAAATTATTATATAATTGTATATTTATAAAGTCAACTGTATTTTTATAGTTTTATTTTGAGCAAGAAATGATATGAAAAAATACATTAGGTGGTAATGTTACAGAATTATTACTGGTGCCTGGCACCAGTAATAATTCTGTAACATAGGTTTTGGTGGGTTTGTCACATTCGGGAGTGAGTTTGTTGCGTTCAGGGGGGGGAAAAGGTCGCGTTCGTGTAGCGGTTTTTCGCATTCAACCAATTATTCCCATAAAAAAAGAGCGAACTTGGAGTTTGCTCTTTTGGTAGTGCTGTATTTTTTACTCATCACGATCTTCGTCGTCATTTTTATGTTGTTTATCCTTGCTTTCTTTTTCTTTCTCTTTCTCTGCTTGTTCCCTTTCTTTTTCCTTCTCTTTCTCTGCCTTTTCCTTTTCTTTCTCCTTCTCTTTCTCTGCCTTTTCCCTTTCTTTCTCCTTCTCTTTCTCTACCTTTTCCCTTTCTTTTGTTGCTTGTTCATTTGATTTGTTTAGATTTTCTTGTTGTTTTTCTAATTCTTTTGCTTGTTTCGCTTTTTGTTTTTCTTGTTCTTCTTTCAATTTTACTTGTTCTTTTATCCGTTTTTCTTTATTTTTTTCCATAGATTCTTTATTATTTTCGTTCTTTTGGTTGGATGGCATGTATTTATCCTTGAAGTCGTCCTTTTTGTTTTGGTGATTTTCTTTATTAACGTCCTTTATATAGTTGTCTAGTTTTTTTCTTCCATTATTTATTTGTCGCTCTTTTTGTTTGAGCTTTTGAATGGATGTGTTTCGTTTGTTGGCTTTGTTCCTTTCTTCTATTGTACTTTCCTTCATTAGGAAAAGTTTATCTTTATGGTCGTTTTGAACTTCTTCTACAGCATTTTCAATCATTTTTCTCATGTTACCAGGTTTTTTTTCATTTTCATAAATGGTTGTTATCGCTAGTTGTTTGGTAATAGGGCTCATTTGCGCTGTCGCTATCGCTTTTTCTAGCACGAGGTCAAATGGATGTCCTTCCCAATCATCTAACTCAATTGGAGTTTCAGTTAATGATCGCAGGGTTACTACTTGGCCGTTTTTATTTACACCTAATTCTATCGCGTTTTTTCCATCCACTTGAACATAGGCTAATGCTATATCTGGATTTGGAATGAATGAAACGATGATAAATATGAAAAGCATTGCTGCTACAAAAACTGGTCCTAATATGGACGGCTTCAACCACTTTCTACCTTGAGTGGTCGCCTCAAATAAGTGAAAGTGCGCTTCTTCTCCTATTTCAGGATTCGCTTCTAAAGGAATTCCTCGGAGAAATTCGCCCTCTTTCGTAATGAAAACGCTATATTTATTTTTCTTTTCGCAAACAATGCCTTTATATACGCGCATCATACGATTTCTCCTTTGACATATTCTTTTATATAAACGAAATCACTTTTTAATAATAAAACAACTGCAATTAAATATTTTCTTTGCCGTTCAAGTGTTTTGCGAGATACTTCGACTATTGCTTCGATATCTTTTAGTGGTAAACGTTTGTGTCTAATTAAAAAGTCATAGAATTCTTCTGTTTCTGCAATGATTTGCGCAGTTTGAAATGCCGTTCTTCTTGCATCCGCATGTTTCGGTGCTACTTGTGTTAACTCTTCAAAAGATAATCCAAATTTGCCCAGCAATTGGGTGTAGTGGATTAACTCCTCTTTTCTAGCTATTGACTGTTGTTCTATGGAATAAGTATGAATTGCTTTCTCGTCTAAAAGTTGATGTTCAGTTGAAGCATCTTCTCTCGACGTATGTATGTATGAAATTTTCTCATTTCTTGCGGATTCTTTTCGAATATAGTCAATGATGCGCCTCTTTATTATTAGATGGGCATAGGTTTGCAAGCTGGCATTTTCTTCGGGATTAAAACTCATTATAGCTTCGTGAAATCCATTCATGGCCACACTAAACTCCTCATCCTGTTCATCAATGGGTCGCTTACAAACAAAGGAAGCAGTTTTTTTCATAAATGGGGTATAGGAAAAAAGGAGGTCATTTAAAACCTCCTGATTACCAGCTTTTGCCTTTTGAGCAAGTTCTGTCGTTATTTGTTTTTGTTTTGAAGTTTGTTTTGAAGTTTGTTTTGTTTTGAGAATTCCTTGAATAATGGACAAAAGCATACATATCCTCCCGTTCTCATTTTTTTCCTTTAGCCTATAATTGTACCTGGCTGATTGGAGAATGAAAAGAGGTTATATTGAAACATGATTAATCTTCGTCATTATCTTCTTGTTTGTTTTTGTACTTATTTTTTTCTTCTTTGCGTAATTCCTTTTCTTTTTCTTTCAATTTCTTATGTAGTTCTTGTTGTGCTTTTCGTAATTCTTTCTCTTTTTCTTTTTTTTCTTTAAGTGCTTCTTTTTTTACTTCTTCCTGTTCCTTAAGCATTTCTTTTTTTAACTTTTCCTGGTCTTTCGAATGTTCTTTGACATCATCACTTTGGTATTTTTTCACCGTTTCATATTTAGCAATTAAATATTCAATCTTTAGCTTTATATTTTCTTTCGCTTTAGGGTTTTGTGCATTCTCATAAGCTTTGTATAAGCCTTTTAAATTGTCGTATGGGTAGTCCGCTGGAATTTCTGGAAGTCCAGTAACCACTTCTGTTAAGTCATTATTATTATACTTTTTCGATGCCTCATATTTAGCAATTAAATATTGGATTTTTTGCTTGATCTCTTCTTTTGCTTTAGGGTTTTGTGCATTTTCGTATGCTTTGTACAAGCCCTTTAGATTGTCGTATGGGTAATCCGCTGGAATTACAGGCAGCCCATTTTCTTGTAGATTGTTTGTTTGATTGGTCGTCTTCACTACATTAGTTGTTGAAGGAGTAACTGGCTTCTCTGAAACTGTGCTAACTACAGTAGTTTTTGCCGGTTGTTGATTTAATTTGCTCAAATCCACCGTATCAAATAACTGATTGTTTGCGAATGCATACCCCGCACTTGTTACCGTTAAAGTAGTCACAAGCAATGCTGCTCCCGTTTTTTTCCATTTCATTAAATCACCTCGAATTAGATTTTGTCCTTCTTTTTCCTGAACACTATATTATTCGTTTTGATGGGTCTGGTTTATGGGGGTCGGGGGTGAATATTTTTAATAAAGTTTTTATTGCGTTTTAGTTTGTCCCGTTCAGTCAATTTACTGGTTAATTTTTAGGTTTATTTAACATTTTACTTGGGTTAAGCTTTATTTTTATTTGAAAAAAGAGCGACCTTTAGGGGGTCGCCCTTTTTTGTTTGTATTTTTTCCATAGGTCTTCAGCTGCTCCAGATCCGAGTAGGACACCGGCTATTATGAAGATAAGTCCAATGACATGACGGAAGTTCAGAATTTCTCCAAGAAAAATGGCGGAGAGAATGAGCGAAAATACCGGGTTTAGGTTCATGAAGATAGCCGATTTTGTTGGACCTGCTTTGCCTACAGCGTAGTTATATATCAGATGCCCGATAGCTGTAGAAATGACAGCGGATGCTAAGAATAACCACCAGAAAAAGGGGGTTGTCTGTGTAAATGCAGTTACTCCTCCTGGCTCTTGCACGAAGCTGATGACGATCAAAACTACTGCACCGACTAGCATCATATATGCGGTTAGAAGTCTTGGGTCGAGTGTTTTAGCTGCCTTACTTACGACCATATAGCTTAGCACTTGCGCTAATATTGCTAGGAATACGAAGAGGTCTCCAATGTTCGCTCCGTTTGATTCGCCGCCCCCCACTAAGATAGATACACTTACTCCGGCAAGACCTAATACAAGTCCAAGCCATTGATAACGCGACGGGAAATATTTCAAAATAATTGCCGCTGAAATTGCCGTTAGCATAGGCCCAGTTCCTAAGATTAGTCCACCATGAGTTCCGCTTGTGATAGAAAGTCCCATATTTAGAAAATAGTGATGAAGCACTACATTCGTCAGTGCCCCTAGTAATATATATTTCCATTCCTGCTTAGTTGGCAATCGGAGTAGTTTCATTTGCCACAAAATAACTAACACTACCAATCCTGCAGTGAGCACTCGAAACGCTGTTAAGGTGACAGGGGGAACGATGGTTACTAAATATTTGAGTATCGGTAAGTTTGCTCCCCAGGCGAACATAACGAAGACGAGCATTATATAAATTTTCCATTGTTTCATCTGAGGACCTCCTTATTAAAAAATATATTTTGTTTTTTTAATGACTAAACTACATATTACATATGCGATAAGCGATAAGATTACTGGCACTACTACCGTATGTACACCGAATAGATTACCATTTGCTTGATTATAAAAATGAAGGGCAATATAAGTAATTATTCCGGTCAGCATCGATGCAATCGCTCCGTATTTATTGCCATATGACCAGTATAGACCTAAAACAACCGGCCAAATAAAGGCTTCTTCAAGGCCACCGAACGCAAAAAGATTTAAGAAAATAAGCAAGTCAGGAGGATTTAATGCCAATAAAAATACAACCGTTCCTAAAAGAGTTGTCATGCCAAAGCTTAGATTTTTAACTTTTTTCTCGCTGGCATTAGGATTTAAATAATTTATGTAAACATCCTTTACAATAGAAGAACTCACTAAAATGAGCAATGAATCGACTGTCGACATGATTGCCGCAAGTGGAGCTGCCAACACAATTCCCGCAAGCCAAGCTGGAAGAACCTTGAGTGCAACAAGTGGAATGACAGTATCTGCCACTTTAATGCCAGGTAAAATCGGACGAGCGAAAACTCCAATTAAATGCATGTTCAACATAATAAAACCAGTGACAATTGTTCCGATCACTAGTGCTCGGTGCATCGAGCGGGTGTTTTTATACGACATTGCACGCACCGCCATTTGTGGAAGTCCAACGACCCCTACTCCGACCAGTATCCAAAAGGATGACACATACGCAGCAGATAAATTTCCTTCATTGCCGTATGGCGTCACAAGGTTTGGATTTTCTGCAAGTAAGTCCTGCATAATATTCGGCACGCCGCCGCCCGCGATAATAACCGCGATTAAAAGGATGAGTGTACCAACGACCATAACTCCGCCTTGCACAGCGTCTGTCACTGCAACAGCGCGGAAGCCACCGATTACTACATATACAAGAACGGATACTGCGAAAATAAATAAAGCGGTTGTGTACTTCATACCAGTCAAAGACTCGATTAAACGGCCTCCACCAACCCATTGTGCCGTCATGGCCGAAAATAAAAAGATAATCATACTTGCAGCTGCAAGCAATACAACCACCGTACTGTTGTAACGCACTTTTAGGAAGTCTATTAACGTAATGGCATTGTATTTACGAGCTAAAATTGCGAATTTTTTCCCTAAAATAAGCAACACAAAATAGCCCGTTACGACTTGAGTCATCGCAAGTAAAACCCATCCAAATCCCATCGTGTAAGCAGTTCCCGGCCCTCCCAGAAAGCTCGATGCACTACCATAAGTTGCGACCATCGTCATCGCAAGAACGAAACCACCTAGCTCTCGCCCACCTAAGAAGTACTCTTGCAAAAATCCGCCTGTCGACGATTCCAATTTTTTACTAGACCAATAACCGATGAAAAAAATAATTGCAAGAAAAATAATGAGAGGAATAATAACTTCAATATTCACTGCCCGTCCTCCTCTTCCTCAAACGAAACATCTTTTAAAATATATTTTGCTAATATAATAACTGTCACAGACACGAGAATAAATCCAACGATACAGCTATAGAAAAACCAATCTGGGAAACCAAGAATATACGTATACTCCTCTACTGGTCTCGAGCCAAGCCCATAAGCAAAACCAAACCACCAAAGAAAATGAACAATTGCAAGTCCAAGGCCAATAAGCGCCTCTCGATGAGCAATTTTAAATCGAAGATCCAATTCCATCCACTCCTACCGTTAATAATGCTTCACTTTAGTATAACGAAGTTAAATTAGTATGTTAAGAGAAGTTTCGGAGATTATGCTTTTATATTCTACTTAACGTTAGATCTACCTTCGTATTATTTGTGCTCGTAGGTGGATGGTATTTGAACCTTTTATTTGGTTAGTTGCTCATAATATTTTGTTGTGCTCCTTAGTAGTTACTATGTGCCCATTAACTTTGGCTATCTGCTTATATCTCGGTGCCTTGTACCCCTTAAATTTCGTTGTGCTCCTTAGTAGTTGCTATGTGCCCATTAACCTTGGTTATCTGCTTATATCTCAGTGCCTTGTACCCCTTAAATTGCGTTGTGCTCCTTAGTAGTCGCTATGTGCTCATTAACCTTGGTTATCTGCTTATATCTCGGTTCCTTGTACCCCTTAAATTTCGTTGTGCTCCTTAGTAGTCGCTATGTGCCCATTAACCTTGGTTATCTGCTCATATTTCGGTGCCTTGTGCTCCTTAAATTTCGGTGTGTCCCTTAGTAGTCGCTATGTGCCCATTAACTTTGGCTATCTGATCATATCTTTGCGTTACCTCCCCCTAAACTTCCATGACTACAGTTCGGAGTCTCATCAATGGAGGTCATCCATGCTCTGTAAGTATATAAAAACAGCTTTTGCATAGTTGCAAAAGCTGTTTATTGGTTTATTTGTACGTTAAGTATCTTATATAGTCTTTCCAGCCGACTGCTTTGATGCTGTTCCATGTAGGAAGGTCTAATGGGAGTGGAAGGAATGCGCGTGATTCTTCTCTTTTTGGTTCAGCGTTTAGAACGACCATTTCATTTTCTAATCCTACAGACAGTATAGCAGATTGTTCTAAGTCAAAAGGCACAGTTACTGGATTGCGCACGATGTGTCCTTCGGTTGTTAATGTGTATATTTCGGCAGTTTGCTTGGATCTATTTAGTAGCCAGTTAGGATTTACTCGTACCACATTTTCCGCTTCATCCGTGGTGATGATGGAGTTTATGTTTGCTGCGAATGGCAATGTTTCTAGCGCATCATTTAATTGTATGCGTACTTCGTATAAAGGTGCTTTGGTTTTATTGTCAAATTGTTTGTATGCTTTTAGCCACGCGGATTGGGTTGCTGGTACCTCCGTTTTAGCCAAGATGGTTCCTTCTATAATATCTTCTTTATGCGCCGAGTGGTTCATTACTTTTTGCCCTTCTGCAATTTCATGCCACTCTGCTTCATTCACGAACGTGAGGACTGATTTTTCATCGGAATAAATCGTGATGAAATATAGTCCGTTTTTTTCTTCAATGCTTGCTACGTTTCCTTCAAGTGGGCTGAGCAAAGCAAGTTCGCTTGTTTCTTGGCTAAGCTGGGTGTTGACTATTTGTAGCTTGCGATCGACTTCTGCGATTTTTTGTTCCGTTTGGGCGATTGCCTGTGCGAAGTTGCCTTCTGGTGAGACATTGACTTCCACTTGGACATTGACGTCCATACCGTCATCCGTTGTGTTTGCGTTTCCATACGAGGTCGAGTTAGCTCCTGCACGGTCTGATTCAAGTGAGTCAAGAATTTGTTGCAACTGGGTTTGTTCCTGTGTATACGCTTGTTGCTCTGATTCCCAAAGTGAACGCTGTTTGTCGGCTGTTTCCGTTTTTAATTGCGCTAGTTCAGCGCCTTCTTGGATTTTGTCTCCTGGAGTAACTGTTAGATCACTGACTAAAGCTGCTTCAATTGTCATTGTCGTTTCGTTCGCAGGAACTACGACCGCTTCTTTTTCAAGCTCTTTTGTGTAAGTATTTTCTTGTACACGATCGTATTCACTAACATAATAGCTACGACTCAGTTGGCTATTAGTTGAAAATAATAGAATGGCATTTGTCGCAATGAACGTGGAGACAATGATTGCAATACCGATTGTAATGACTTTATTCACGACAGTTCCCCTCCCTTAAACCAAGTTTGCAATGGGAGTACGCTAAATGTTGCAGATATTAATGCGAGAAAGATTTGGACTACTATTAAAATAATTAATAGATTCCGAGCTGGCATCTTCGTAAATGCACGTAGAAACCGAAATTGAATCGCGATGATCAAAGCTGTTATGAGCGTTAATTGATTGAAGAAATAAATAAAGAATTCATTGTTTATATACGTTGCCGCTAGCGGACCGAAAGAAAGTAACGAATAGTCAGTCGTATAGCCGACGATTGCAAAGATAAAGAAGATTAGTGCTTTTTCCATTAACAATAAAGCCACAACAAACAATTGCAAAACGGCCACCTTGGACAAATCAACGGCTGTAATTTTATGGTATAAAAAAGCGATTCCGAAGAAATGAAACGCCATGAATAGGATTGACCAAATGATTGCTCCTAGTAAGGAAGCAATTCTTGCAATTGAATATGTATCTGCGTAACCATTCACAAAAATGGCGGTAAGGGATTCGGTATGCATTCCCCAAATATCTTGAAGTGCGTAAAGCAAAATACCTAAAAATGCTACTAGCCAAACACGCTTTTCAAAATGGCGCATCGTTGTATTATTTAGTGATTCAATCAATTCATTTTGGTTGAAAAAACTTTTCCAAAATCGAAATTCAAAAAACATTCCAATGTTCCCCCTCTATGGTTGAACAGTTACTTCCACATAAGCACCATTTTTCATCATATTTCCGTTTTTCGGATGAAATTTCGGATGAATGAGTAGTAAGTATGCTGCTCCTTTTTCTAATGGTGCATTTGGTGTTACAACGAACTGCTTTGATGATTTTTGTTTGATTGTAATCGGAACGCTGCTTGATCCGCCAAGTTTTACTAATTCTATATTTTTCTGTTGTTTATTGTCTTCAATTGCATTTGAGAATGTTACGGTAAATGCTTTAGTTGTCGGGACATTGGATAATGCAGGTAACTTTTTATAGGTTTTATTTGTTTCTAAGATTGTGTCTAAATGGGCTTTGGGAAGCTCTTTTCCCTCTTCCGTCACTACATTCGGATGTACTCCTGTTTTATTGATAATCGTTCCTTTTGGTCCGGTGAAATTTGCTATGGTCAACTTTAAATATGATCCATCCGATAAATTATAAAATGTCTGCATCGATCCTTTTCCGTACGTCTTTTGCCCATAAAGTGTCGCCGACTTTTGGTCAAGTAACGCCGCTGCTGTCATTTCAGACGCACTCGCACTATAGCCATTTACGAGGATTTTCGTGTTTTTTGGAAATAAAGAGGTATGTGGTACCGATTTCACAAGCCCAGATTGCCCTCTCGTTTGAAGATAGTAGGAATATGGACTATTTGGAAATAAACCAATCATCTCCTCTGCTGTATGTACATAACCACCACCGTTGTTCGTTAAATCCAGAATAAAAGAAGTGGCTCCTTGCTTTTGAAGTACATTTTTTGCTTCTTGAACAAGCGTTGCCCCATCATCTGAAAACGAATTAATCCCGATATAACCGACGTTTCCATAAAGAAGCTGCTTTGTCACAACAGGCACTTGAAACTTCTTGCGTGTTAACTTATACGTCTCTTTTTTTTGAGTAGTAGGATGCCAAACTACAAGTTTAACTACTGTACCTTCTTTACCGGTTATAAGAGAAGAAGCCTGCTGAATCGACATTTTTTCTGTAGAAACACCATCCACCTCGGTAATAATATCGCCCGGGATGACGCCTGCTTCGATCGCCGCTCCACCTTCGAACGTATTGACAATCTGAATACCCATTTTATGCTCTTCAATCACTATTCCAATCCCAGTTGTCGTATTATTGATTGAGCTTGTATACGCTTCAAATTCCTCTTTTGTAAAATAAGTAGAATATGGATCCAACTGTTCAATAATCGCATCAATCGTCGTTAGTTTTTGCAAGTTCGAAGGAATTTCTCCTTTATAATCCTCATTCACAATCTTCTTCACTTCATCTAACGGCGCCCCGAGTACAGAAAAAGGAACCGCTAAAATACTCAAAATCATCATGATAATAGCTAAACTGGAAATCCTCTTCATTTCATTTCCCCCTATTAAAGCATATAAACCTATAATACTAGAAAATCCCCCAACCTGCCGACTTTTTGCAACGAACACCTCACATTTTTCACTAGCATATTTAACATATCCCACCATTTGTTACAAGTATGTTACTGGTGCCTGGCACTCGTAACATACTTGTAACAAATGAGCTGGAGGTGGTTCAACGTGAATGGAATAGAGGTGTACAAAAATAAAAACAATCGCGAGTTAGCCCTTTCACGATTGTTTATGATGTATATAAATGAATGTGTTAGTTTAGGAATCTAGTTATTTTAATAATTGTAGAATGGATTGTGCTTGTTGCATATGCATTCTTAAGATGTATTGGCCCGCTTGCATTAAAATATTTGCCTTTGTTAACGCCATCATTTCTTTTGCGATGTCTACGTCTCGAATACGTGATTCCGCAGCAGTTAAGTTTTCTTCCATATTAACTGCATTGTTATAAGCATGTTCAAGACGATTCGTATATGCACCCATTCGTGAACGTTCACTAGATACTTTAGTGATTGCTTTATCTAATTCTCCAATCGCCTTATCTGCAGCATCTCTTGTCGAAATAGATAGATCCTTGATACCTATTGCTTCTGCACCCATATTTCCAATCGAAAGTTCTATTTTCTGTCCTGCATTTGCTCCTGCTTGTATCTTCAAAGAGTTTTGGGAACCGTCAAGTAACGTTTTAGTATTAAATTCTGTATCCTTTGAAATTCTAGTAATTTCTTTTTTCAATTCATCAAATTCGATTGCGAGCTGTTTACGATCATTGTCTGTTAAAGTATCATTTGCGGCTTCTACACTAAGTTCTCGCATACGCTGCAAAATGGAATGTGTTTCATTTAAAGCACCTTCCGCAGTTTGAATGAGGGAGATACCATCTTGAATATTTCGGCTTGCTTGTCCTAAGCCTCTTATTTGTGCACGCATTTTCTCTGATATAGCGAGACCAGCAGGATCGTCTGCAGCACGATTAATACGATAACCAGAAGTGATTCGCTCCATGGACTTATTTGCAATCGCCCACTGAGCATTCATATTTCGAATAATGGACAACCCCGTAGAGCTCCACATCCCCAGCATTTTATCATCCCCATTCAACCTTTTCAGTTATATCGACCTTCCTGCCATTTTTTAAAGCATATGGAGAGATATTACAAATACATTTCTTTTGGTGCCTGGTCGGAGAATGAAAGTAGGTGTATTTTATTGTTGAAATGGATTTTGCTTTTGTTGAATAGATTTATTATTTTTGGGTAAACTACTTGAAACTTTTTTTATTGTTTCTGGACTTATTCAAAAATCGTGCTATTTCCCGGGAAATTTACAAGAATGGAGGGCAAAGAACATGAAAATCGACAAAATTATAAAATTAAATTGGGAGGACATTTTGTTTGGCGTACTTGGCTCTAGTGGATTCGTTTTATTTCTCTATTTTTTTACTTCCTTTTAATTTTTTTGACACATAAAAACACCTATCGAAATTCATTTTTCGTTAGGTGTTTTTAATAATAAAATATGTTCAATTCTGACAGCCTCCGTTATATCTCTTTATACGTTTGTAGTTCTTGGAATAACGCTTCATTTCTTTGGATCAATGCATAGTCTATCATTCGATCAAAATTTTCTTTTTCTAACTGTTGAATCATTTCTTCCGCGCCTTCAATTGGAAATGAGGTAGAGTCTTTCTCATCGGTTGATTCAATGATTGAAAGTAAGCGTGTATGAATATCAGAAACTAGTAATAATTGATAAAGTGGTAGACGTAAAAAACGATTTCCTTTTTGGAAGACGAACACTTCCGCTAAGTTTTCGACTTCCATGGTTTTTGCATTTACAATAATTTCTTTTCCTTCTACTGGAATAAAGTGAAATAATTCATCGTCTTTTTTTATAGAAAAATATTGATAGGCAAAAACTAACTTTATCCGTCCATTCTCTTGCTTTATATAAAATGGTTTCATTAATTGTACAAGTAACATAATAACCCTCCTATTTTAGAATTTTCTGATTACTAATAGTTTATCATATTGCAAGAATTTGGTGTAGTACAAATATAGAAAAAGCGAACACAATATGCATTCGCTTTAGAATTTTATATTATGATAATACCTTAACTGTTTGGGGTCTATTTCTTCCAGATGCGTACAGGAAAAAACCGACTTTTCTAGCGCTATATCGCACTAAAAAAGTTTGAAACACTTTTTGCAGAATGATAGAGTGGGAAGGCTTGACAGCGCTATCTAAATAAAACGAGAGCGTTTTATTTTGGAAGTCGAGCTGTAGGTCGTAAATAGTAAAATCTTCTGCTACTATTTTTTCGATACGTGTCATCCGTTGATTGGAATGACCAATAAAATATTTAACATTTCTTGTTTTAACGCCAACTATTCTTATTTCTTCTAACCACATATTCTTATGATGATCTAGAAAATCTAATAATGAAGGTATATAAAACTGGATTTTATCTACCTCTTCCACTTCCCTTCCTTTAAATTAATTCTTTTAAATTAATCCCTAATATTAACACCACTGTAACAGGATGTATATTATTTTTATACAACAAAATATGACAGGTTATTCTAAAATCGCAAATATGGCGATATTAATAGTTCTCAATCATTATTTCGATATTCTTGTTTCATTGATAAAGGAGGTAGTTATATGCCTTTTAATGAACATATTCGTGAATATCGGGAGCAATTAGATATTACACAGATCGAAGCCGCGGATCTACTTGGGATTGACCACTCAGCTTTGTCCAAATATGAGTTAGGTAAATTAGAGATTCCAATACTATTGTTACCAAAACTAAGAAGAGTGTATGCAATTCCAAGGGATAAGTTTATGGATATGCTTGAAGATACACGCCAAAAGAGTAATAACCCAGGTCTTGAAGCAAGAGAAAATAAAAGCCGGTATATTACGGCATTTCAAAGTCAGCTCAAGCTGGAACTTTACGATTTAAAGGATTTCCGCTATTTATTAAATCGGTTAAATTCTCTTGAAACAAAAGATGCGGAAAGTTTGCTAATGAAAATAAAAAAAATAGATGATATTTAAAGCTTTTGCTCGTTTTTCTGCCAGGTAGTTTTGCAGAAATTCTATTGCATAGGCTTTTCTTTTTTTAGGGCAGCGCTCTTTACTTGTGTAGAGGTGCTCTCGTTTCGGCGGTGGTGCTCTCGCATGCGACTGTGGCCCTCTCTTTTCGAACCGCAGTGCTCTCGCAACGGGCCGCGAAGCCGATGTTTTTTGAAGGGTTACGAGCTATGCCTTTTAATAATGCTGATTTATACGTATAATGGAAGGAAAGCCTTTTTTCATAGGAGAGATTCGTTTGACCCTTACTTCGTACCAAAAATTAGCAGCACATTATAAAAAGTATATAGACCTGTCGATGCAGACGATACAGAAGAAGTTCCATCCTGCAATATTGGAGGATGAGGAGCTTGTTCGTCGTGCAGCATTTTTTGTCCGTAATGGCGTTGTGTCGATTACCAATTATTATCCGCAAGAGCATCGGGTTGATTTTAGTGTAAGAGATGTCAGTAATATAGAAATTACTTATCATATTTTGACGGATTCTTATAGCTGTCCTTGTCCAATGCACAAACCTTGTCGTCATATTGTTGCGTCCATTTTTTATTTGTATCAGCAAAATGATTCGCTATCTACGTGGATTTCCGATTGGCGTTCTACAGCGGACCAGGCTCAGTTGACGTTGTTGAGAGATGAGCGTAGTCCGAGGAGTTGGGATATCCTCGTTGATAACTTTTTCCGGAAATTCATTTCCAACTATCCGCCGAATAGTTTTTATCTGTTAGAATTTGCGGTCCAAGATTTAAAAAAACAAATTCGAAAGTCGCGACCATTTGAACGAGAATGGCAACCCATTTTCGATGTGTATGTAGATCTTGTCGTTTTAATGAAAGTTTGGCCCTATTTGGAACCATTTGCGGAATCTAATATGCGCAATCGGGTACTTCATTTTCTGAAAGAATATGTAGAAGAAATAGATGATGCATTGGCACAACTGGCTTCGAAACCACGATTATTTGCTGCAGATACGTTTTATGAAGAAATGATGAAACGCGTTCGCCACTTCTATTTTGAAATGGAATCTTTCATCGGCTTTCGCAAGCATGTATATCTGTCCTTCTGGGATGCGCTTGTAGTGGATAAAGCAACGCGTGAAAAAGAGGTTACTTATTTACAAACGCTTGAAAAAACAGACGACGATATTCCTTTAAATATGGTACTTCCCTATTTTTATATTATGCTATCTCGAATAGATGATCTATTAGCGGCTGCTGACCTAATGGAATCAGAGCAGCTTTTGGAATGGGTTGAAGTGTGTGAAAAGGCTCTTCATGCTTCCAACAAAGTCTTAGCAAAAGAGCTCGCTCGAAAATTATTGCCACATGTTCCTTCTTATTTAAATGAAATAGCTTTAAATCCATCAAGAGTAATGCTTATTCGCCGATTGGAAATACTATTTGATTCGATTCAATTGAAAACGAATGAACTCGAGGATTTATACCAGTCATTTGGGTTGTATGGCATTCAATCTTATTCCAATTTACTCCTAAAAGAAAAACGTTACCATGACTGGATGGCGCTGCATCAATCCGCGAACTCCTCACTAGAATATGCGGAAGCATGTGGTCTTTCAATTGTGAAAGATGAAGCTCCCGAGGTATTATTGCCGCTTTATCACCACTATGCCATGCGCTTCATTTTGGAAAAAAATCGTTATAGTTACAAGCAAGCTATTCGGATTTGGAAGAAAATGAAACAAGTAGCCAAAAAAACGAATGATACGGATTTTTGGAATGAATATGTGGAGACGATTCGTGAAAAATATCGCCGTCTTCGTGCATTACAACAAGAAATAGAGAAAGGAAACTTGCCATTATGACTCAACCTTTGTCTATTAATAAAGAACTCCCGTTAAAAGTAAATGTTACAGAGAACGGAAATTTCCACCTAATATCTATGGGAACACCTGCCGAACAATGGGTACCCTTTTTGTATATTAACCATCGTGAAAGTTTCTTCGGATTACTCGCACAAATCGAAGAAAATGCCTTAATTGCCACTCCTGTCGAAATAATGGAGTTATTCTCGGGCAAATCTCATCCTTTTATTTCATTCACAGGAGCAAACACGGATTCTGAAAATTGGCTTCAAACATTTAGACAAGCAGCAAGCATTTGGTTGACTCCTGAATTATGGAGCCAGCTAAAATTGGATGGGGATACTATTGAAACGACTGCGTCCATCGATGAAAATGGGAAAATTCTATTAGCGAATGCTGTCAAACAAAAACTTTATCAAGCAGGATTAACAATGGAAGATGTTCCTTCACTTGTTCCTTTTTTCGAACAAGGTGGATGGCCAATTAAATCTCAAGCCACTCATCCGAATTTATTGGTTGCACTAAGGCTTTCTGAACCAGAAGCGCTTGACGACACATGGCTATTAGAAACGGTTGTTCGTGGTAAGAAAAGTAGTGTTTACTGGACACCCGCTTTTCGAAAAAAGACCTCCCCAATTAAGGATGCATTACCGGACAAATGGAATGAGTTTAGTGCTTATATTAAGGAAACACAAACGAAAATATTCTCTCTCATTTCTTCGATCGATCAACTAAATACCGAAACTTTCTTCTCAGCTACGTTGTCGGATGAAGAGGTACGAATCTTTCTTCGAGATGACCTGGTGAAACTTCAAGCACTTGGATTCGAAATTGTTCTTCCTACATGGTTAAAGGCTGTAAAAGAAACGAAGATGCGCGTCAAAAGCATTGCCAAAACTGCGAATACGTATAAAACAGCTGCTGGTCTCAATGAAATATTGAAGTTTGACTGGAGTTTTTCATTGAATGGTCAAGAGATTTCTTCGGAAGATTTCCAACAACTTGTCAATGAAAACCGTTCCTATATTCAAGCAGGAAATGAATGGTTCCGTATAGATGCCGCATGGATGCACGAAATTCGTGAATTAATGAAAAAATCAGAAGATGAAAACTGGACTGTAAAAGAGCTTTTATTCCGAGAAATTCCCGAAGAAATTGCGCTAATTTTAGACGATGACGAACAGTCAAATGAAGATCCTTTATTTCAATTTGAGCTACAGAAATCACTGCAATCACTAATGGAGCAATTATCAGAAAAAAAAGGATTCCCAGAAGTCCAAGTTTCTCCAAATTTATTGACTTCACTTCGACCATATCAACAACTTGGACTCGAATGGCTCGTATTCATGCGAAATGAACAGTTTGGTGCTTGTTTGGCGGATGATATGGGACTTGGAAAAACAATCCAATTGATTTCCTATTTATTGCATGTACACGAGAAACAAGAGCAGTCTGCTCCTTCTTTAATCATTTGTCCCACTTCCGTACTTGGAAACTGGCAAAAAGAGTTGGCAAAATTTGCTCCGTCTTTAAATGTACAAACGCATTATGGGAATGCTCGTACGAAAGAAATCGATCAAACTGCCGACATTGTCCTTACGACTTTCGGTACTGCGATGCAAGATATTGAATCTCTGCAAGAGATTGTTTGGTCCAGTATCACATTGGATGAAGCACAAAATATTAAAAATATGCATACGAAACAGTCCCGGGCCATCCGCAAATTAACAGGTGCCCATCATATTGCGTTGACTGGTACACCTGTTGAAAATAGATTATCTGAATTATGGTCCATATTTGATTTTATTCATAAAGGATATTTAGGATCATTTCGCAAGTTTCAAGAAAATTATATTGTACCGATTGAACGCGATGATTCTGATACGACCAAACATAAACTTCGTGTGAAAATTCAGCCGTTCTTGATGAGAAGAACCAAACAAGATCCAGAATTACTTCTTAACCTGCCTGAAAAATTGGAGCAACGAGAATATTGTGCATTAACAACCGAGCAAGCTGCCTTGTATGAATCGCTTATCCAAGAAACAGTTAGTAAGCTCGACACCCTTTCCGGATTTGAGAAAAAAGGGCTAATTTTGAAAATGCTTAGTAAATTAAAACAGCTTTGTAATCACCCTGCGCTCTACTTGAAGGAGCCATTTGATGATGCAGATGATATGATGGAGCGTTCCGAGAAACTTGCCCGTATCGTTACACTTGCTGGAGAAATTGCAGCGCGCGGTGAGCAATGCCTCATCTTTACACAATATATTGGAATGGGTCACTTATTGCAGCACTGTTTAACCGAGTTATACGAAATCGATGCTCCGTTTTTAACCGGTAGTATGCCTAAGAACCAGCGCGATCATTTAGTCGAAGCCTTTCAAGCAAAGGAATTTCCTGTCTTTCTTTTATCATTGAAAGCTGGTGGAACCGGGTTAAATTTAACTGCTGCAAGTCATGTATTGCACGCCGATCGCTGGTGGAATCCAGCCGTTGAAAATCAAGCAACGGATCGCGCCTATCGAATCGGACAAACAAACTTCGTACATGTGCATAAATTTATAACGATTGGTACAATTGAAGAAAAAATTGATAAGCTACTAATTGAAAAACAAGCGTTGTCTGAAGAACTAATTCACTCCAGTCAATGGATTACTGAAATGTCCGATGCTGATTTGCAAGATTTATTGACATTGTCGATTTGAGTTGATCACGGCTTGACGGGTGCTACTCGCGCATTGCCGTGATTTGCTCTCAGTGTGACAGATTCCTCTCTCATTGACGTGAATTTCTAAATTGTAACTATACAAAAACCTGACCGCGCTTCTTCGGTCAGGTTTTTTCTCTTGTAAATCAGCGGTTTTATTGCGGTCTGCTAAGTATTTATACTGGAAGTTGATTTGATTGTGATGTTGGAAATTCGAAGTCTGTTTCTACTTTCTTCTGTTCTTGCTTGTCTTCTTTTTCGTCTCGTTTCTTTGTAACTAAAAATCGGATGTCCTCCACAACTACCTCTGTTACGAATACTCTCGTTCCCTCTCCTTTCTCATATGACCTCGTATTTAGCCTACCTGTAATCCCGACAAGTGAGCCTTTCCCACAATATTTTACAGTTGTTTCTGCGAGCTTTCCCCAAATCGTGCATAGCACAAAGTCCGCTTCATCCGTTTTGTATCCTTTACTTACGGCGATTACAAAACTGGTTTGCAATCTTCCCTCCGTTAAATATTTGAGTTGTGGAGCTTTTGTCATTCGTCCGATTAATGAAACTGTGTTCACCGTTTCACCTCCTTTTCTTTGATTACAACCATCATATAGGTATACGAAAATGTTAGCAAAAGTCGAAAAAGTAATTTTAAGCTCCTTTTATTCATGAAAATGAAGTTGTTTGCCTCGCATTTTTTGGCAAATCCTGTATATTCAACGTTTTGCAAAATCAAAAATGGAAATTTGGTATTTTTTCAAAAAAAGTTAACTTGCTACTTCCTCCCTATGAATCGACACAACCTAATTTCTTCTTATGTTATAATAAATTTAATGAATTCCTTCTGAAGGAGAATGTAGATGAAAACATTTAAGATGATGTCGGTTGATATTATTCGTGATCAAGAGATTTATCCTATTTCAATTGAAGATGGCATTGTGATCAATCAAGAAAACATAAGTCGTTCCTGGATATTAGAGCTTTTTGTTGATAAAAAATATGAGGCGCTTTTTAAAGGTTTCCAGTCCTCAAATGAAATAATAAGTGCAAAAGTTGTTATTTCATATCCTGAAAATGAACCTGCACATTTTGAAGTAGTAACTTATTCAGTAAAGGAAATTGGTCAGCATATTTCAGTTTTGCTAAAAGGAACTTTAAAACGGTTAAGAAGAAAATATGCAGAGTCATTGCTTTCCGAATTAATAGAAGATGGTTTTACTGGAGAAGAACTCTTAGCAAAATTTGAACATGATATGAAAACAAGACCTACCCTAAAAAAAGATCAGAACTAAAAAAAGGCTGACTCAAAAGTTTTTTCTTTGAGTCAGCCTTTTCATTATATTTTCTAATTGTTACTTTGTTTTAACTTTCACATCTTCTTTGATAACATCTGTGTTAGGTACAGTTGTTTCATTCATCACTTCGCCGTCCGGAACCACATTTGGTCCCACATTGTTAACACCCTTGTTACCATTTACGCCATTCATACCATTTGTGCCATTCGTTCCATTCATACCATTCGTGTCATTTGTACCATTCATTCCTTTATTGTAAGTTCCAGGAGATGGTGTATTCACTTCTGGCGTAGTTAGGTTTGGATTGACTCGGTCTACACCCTCACGAATGTCTTGCATTGGTGTTTCATTTTTGGTAGGAACTGTTTTGTTAGTATTACATCCAACTAATAAAAAAGAACACATCACCACTGCAGGAACGGCTTTTTTCCACATAAAAAAATTCCTCCTTTCTTGGATATCTTCATCACACGTATGTGACTTACGATAGGTTGTCCAGGAAAGGAAAGAAATATCCTATGGCAAATATGCCTGTTTTTTCAATTAAAAAATGAAAGAAGCATATCCTCGAACTTACTGAGGAATACTATTATTATTCTTGTTCTACAACGGGACCTAACGCGAAAAGGATATCCGCTTCACAAACAAGTTCTCCATCTACCGTAGCAACACCATGTCCCTTGCCCATTGCGCCTCGTAATTTGGTAAGTTCTACTTCTAGTTTTAATTGATCGCCTGGTTTGACTTGGCGTTTAAATCGGCAATTGTCGATCCCTGTAAAGAAAGCAAGTCTTCCTTTATTTCCAGGTATTTGCAGAACTGCTACTGCTCCAACTTGTGCTAAAGCTTCTACAATTAATACTCCCGGCATTACTGGATATCCTGGGAAATGCCCATTAAAAAAATCTTCATTAATGGTAACATTTTTTAATCCTACTGCTCGTTTTCCTTCTTCTACTTCAAGAATTCGATCTATCATTAAAAATGGATAACGATGAGGTAAAAGTGCTTGAACTTGTTCTGTTGTTAACATGGTCTTCCCTCCGATATTTCCCTACTTACCGTTTTTAATATCTAGAATATGCTGATATGTCTCCCATTTTAGTGCATCTTTTGCAGTGCCACTGCCTATTACACCGTATCCAACCATTAGACCAGCAACTGCTGCACCAAAAAAAAGTGCGATAATTAATAGTATACGCAGCCAAATAGGGAACATGCGTATTTGCACCCAATAGGTTTTTTTCGATTTAACTTTTTTTGCCTGTTCCAATTTTCGTTGTCGTCTGCCAGAAATACTTGTTTCTTCTGTCATACACTTAACTCCTTACTAGGAAAATTATCTAATTCCATTAATCAGACCCATCATTTGGTCTGCTAGCGTTATAGATCTTGCGTTAAACTGATACGAACGTTGTGCCGTCATTAACTCGGTCATTTCTTTTGAAATATCTACATTTGACATTTCTAATAGTTGGTTTGCAACAGCGATGTCACCACGATCGGCACCTTGTAGGTTCATCATAACGTCTTGTTCATTTACACCTAACTCCGCCAAATTAGTTGGCAACTTAATATACGTACCTGATAAGTGCTCCATTAGCTGTGGCTTTTGTAAAACGGAAACCGCTAATTCTTTTTTGACAGTGGAACCGTCCGGATACGTAGCAGTTAATATGCCAGCTTCATTGACAGAGAAGCTTGAAACGTTGTCTGGTATCGTAATTGCTTGTCCCGCAGAATCCGCGACTGGATAGCCTTCTCCAGTTACAAGCATTAAGCTACCATTTTCCATCGGTGAAACATAAAAAGAACCTTGACGTGTATATGCTGTTTGTTGCCCATTTTCACCATCTGGCATTAATATATTAAAATATTGTTTTGGTTCCTGGAAAGCGAAATCTAAATCACGTCCAGTAGATTGCAAGCTCCCCTGTTTCCAATTCATGGTCGTTTGTGCTAATGATGCGCCGACGCCATAACGAATACCTGTAGGAGATTGACGCTCTACTTTATCCAATTTGTCATTATTAAATTGTTGATAAAGTAGCTCTTGAAATTTTACATCCTTCGCTTTATAGCCATTCGTATTAGAGTTCGCCAGATTATTCCCGATTATATCTAACTGACTCTGAAGTTGCGACATTGTATTAGTAGCAGTAATCATTGTACGTAACATTCAAGAAGCCTCTTTTCTTTAAAGATTAAGAAAGTATATGCATTTCTACTAAGTAACTGTCCAGACTCCATCGCCTAGCCCCTTGGGTCAAATCTGAAAAAGCTGCTCCTGCGCTAGCTCGTCGCAAACAAGAGCGTTTGTGGTGGCTGGGGAGCTGCCTCCTGGGCCCGATGCGGGTCATGTCTGCTTTGCCACAGGATGTGGCGAACTTTGCAGACCTACACTTTCCCCATTTGCCTGTCAGGGCAGACATAGGTGCTTGCGCTTTTCTTTTTTAGTTTACTCGTCCTACTTCGTTTACCGCTTTTTGCATGCTTTGGTCGTATGCTTGCAGAATTTTTTGGTTTGCTTCAAAAGCTCTGTACGCCGTAAGTAGATCCGTCATGGTTCTCGCAGAATCGACATTTGAACGCTCGATATATCCTTGTTGCATCGAAAAACGAACGTTTGCTGAATTGTAGGCGGAAGGCAAATTTGCACCATCTGCAGTTCTAAATAATCCATTATCCTGTTTCATCAATGCTTCAGGCTGTGCGGCAAATGAAACCCCTATTTGTGCAACCACTTGATCATTTGCATAAATTTGACCATCGCTTGCTACTCGAAAATCATCATTTTGAAGCTGGATACGCTGTCCATTTGCATCAAGGACGAATAACCCTTGCGCATTCGTTAAAAAGCCTCCAGGGTCCAATGTGAAGCTACCATTACGAGTGTATGCTTCACCATCTACTGGATGTTGCAAGCGATAAAATATAGCACCGGTCTGCCCAGTTTGTGCGTCTTTCGGTAATTCACTATCAATTAATGCAATATCTGTATTTAGTTCGGTTTCCTGAAGCTGTCCTTGTTCCAATAAAGCAATCGTCTCTTGCATGTAAACACCCGTTCCAAGTGCTCCAACACCAGTTGCATTCTTTCCTTTGATGGGCGTCTCAGTAGGAATATTTGATGGTCCAAGTTTGGATAAAAACATTTCTGGAAATGATCTAATCACCGACTGATCTGCTTTATAACCAGGTGTATTGGCATTTGCCATATTATTTGTCAGTAATTCCGTTCTACGCTGTTGTGCAATCATGCCGGATGCAACTGTATGAAATCCACGAAACATTAGGAGGCCTCCATTCTCTTGTCATTCTGCCTTTGCTTCTGCGCAAGCTAGTAGCAGAATAACTTCTTCATTACTTTTCTATCTATCTTCTGGAGATTTTATCAATATTATCTAACATCAATCCTGTTCCAATTGCGACACAATCCATTGGATTTTCCGCTACAAATACCGGTACTTTTAATTCTTCCACAAGAAGTTGATCCATCCCATGTAAAAGTGCGCCACCACCTGTGATAATAACCCCGCGATCAATAATATCAGCAGATAATTCTGGCGGTGTTTTTTCTAAAACATTTTTTGCAGCTTGTACAATAACAGCTACTGACTCGCGCAATGCTTTTTCAATTTCTTCCGAATGTATCGTAATAGTTCTAGGAAGACCTGTAACCATATCGCGTCCTCGAATATCCATCTCTTCATGTCGGCTATTTGGAAATACAGTCCCAATTTCAATTTTAATATTTTCCGCAGTTCGTTCGCCAATTAAAAGCTTGTACTCTCTTTTAATATATTGAAGGATGTCATTATCAAAAACATCTCCTGCAATTTTAATAGATTCAGAAGTAACAATATCTCCCATAGAAAGAACAGCTACATCTGTAGTACCTCCTCCGATATCAACGACCATATTACCGCTTGGTTGAAAAATATCCATTCCAGCACCGATTGCTGCAACTTTTGGTTCCTCTTCCAAATACACTTTTTTGCCGCCTGATTTTTCCGCTGCTTCTCTTATCGCTTTTTGTTCTACGCTTGTAATATTTGTAGGACAGCATATTAATATGCGAGGTTTGGATAAAAATCCTTTAACGTTTAATTTATTAATAAAGTGTTTAAGCATTGCTTCCGTTACATCGAAATCTGCAATTACTCCATCTTTTAGGGGTCGAATTGCCACAATATTACCTGGCGTCCTACCAACCATTTGGCGTGCTTCCTCACCTACCGCAAGCACCCTATTAGTATTTTTATCTATCGCAACGACGGATGGTTCATTTAAAACAATCCCTTTACCTTTTACATGAATTAATACGTTCGCAGTGCCTAAGTCAATTCCTATATCTTTCGCAAACATTAACTGCGTTTCTCCTTCCCTGTTAAACCCATTTTATATGTATATTTCGATACGTCTCTAACTTATAATTTTATCATAGTTTTGGAATAAATACACTTTTTTTATTGACAAAGTAACCGCTTTCTAGCACAGATAATAGTGAGCTATGGAAGGAGATGTCTGTTCGAGAATAGTTGGATTTTACCCGCGACCAAATCTACTGGACCCGAGACCACACCGACTTATTAGATCTCAGTAAACGGAGCACACAGAAAAAAGCCGTGATTCGTTACAAATCACGACCTTTCCCATCTTCCTTTTTAGTTTTCCATTTTCGTTTCGTTGCTTCTCCACCTCGCAAATGCCTGACCGATTTATGATACGCAAGAATTTCTTTTACTTCTTTTGCTAATTGCGGATCTACTAAATGGAGTCTTTCCGTCAAATCCTTATGAACTGTGCTTTTAGAATGACCGGTTGTGCTCGCGATGGCACGGACAGTTTTCTTAGTTTCAATAACCATTTCACCAAGACGTATGCATCTATGACGTATCGTTTCGTGCACTAACTCTTCCTTTCGTTAGTAAAGGAACACTTTTCATCACTTTATGCATACGTATAGGTTTTTATGAATTTAAAACGCTAGTTTTGATTCCGGATTAATCAGAACGCCGTCTTCTAAAACTTCAAATTCCAAGTGAACACCTGCAGTTGGATTCCATTCACTTTCAGAAGATGTTGCTAGTGCTTGTCCTTGCTCCACTACATCCCCAACTTTTACTAGAATGCCAGTGACAGAACGATATTTTGTTTGCATACCATTTGCATGGGATAAGACGATTTCATCTCCTTCAAACGGGTCTAAATTTACTTCTTCTACTTTCCCACTCATGGCAGCTATTACTTCGAATGGTTCACCTTTCATCGACAAAGATACGCCCGTACTTGTTCTGTATTGTTGATTGAACACAAGTATGGATTTTTCCCGTGTCGCTTCATCAGCTTCCATATCATAAAAGTGCTGTACAACTTCGATGCTATTTTGCAGTGTCTCTTTGAAAGGATACTTCATGGACTCCGCTAGAGCGTTGGTCTGGATGGTCACTTTATCGGGATCTCCAGCATTTTTCCATTCTCCTGCCGTGTCGGAGTTTACATACACGTTGTAACCCCAAATCATTCCAACAAATGCTACCGAAAACCCAACATAAATTAATGGCCAAAACCACGGCTTTTTCGGATTTTTATTCTTCTGAGAAGGCTTGTTCGATTGTTCTTCTCTCATTTTCATCACCTCAATTGCTATTCTTTGCATTTGTAGGAGATTTTAAACATGTTGAAAATATTTTTATTTCTGTTCCTTTGTAATAATGAAGTAAAATGTCGTGAGCCCTTACAGAATCATGCGCCAATACCTCTGCGCCATATTGACTCATACCAACACCATGCCCATATCCGACCGTTTCTACAACCACTTTATCACGCTGAAAGGAAACCGTGAAATCGGTGGAAGGTAGTCCAAGTAATGCACGTACTTCTCTACCGGACCATGTTTTGCCGATCATTTGAATAGACTTAATTCGGTTAGAATCCGTTTTTGTTACTTGAAACGTTTTTGCCATGCTTTCTGACCATTTCAATCCAAAAGCATTTGCCCATTCTTTATTTGTAAATTCGAATTGTTTTTTAACATTTGGTGAAAAGAGTTCTTCCGATTGGCTAGGTACTGAAACTAAATAAGGAATTGCATTACCACTATAGCTTTCTGCACTTTCCGTTTGTCCATTACTCGTGGAAAAGAACATCGCCGTGATTAGTTGGTCTTTATAGACAATAATTTCTCCTTCAGTAGATGCGACAATACGTTGGAGTTTATCTTCATATTCGTCGAAGGAGGCCCCCCATTTTTTCCTTCGATCTTCTTTGCTTACATAGACTTGCTTTTGCACCGTTTTAGATATAGCCTTTTCTCCGTAATTTGTTTCTCGCAACACATAGGTCCGTGCAGCTATTGATTGTGCCTTTAATGCTTCCTCATGGAACGAAATTGGCATCTCCGCAGCTACGACTCCTAAAACATATGTTTCGAGAGGAATTTTCTCTAGTTCCCCTTTCACTTCGATTAGTATTGGACATTCGATTTCAAAATCTAACTCCAACTTAGGTGCTGGTTTTGCTTCATGCTTATCTTTGATTAATAAAAACGGTAAGAACAAGAGTCCGATGCAAATTAATAATAAGAGAATGTTTAGTTTCATAGAGGTACTATATGCAGTTGGTTGAGGGAAAATGAACAAGCGTTATAAGACTCGTTCTGGTTAGAGGAAATATTATCTATAAAATAACGTAATATGTATAAGGGAGACCAATTCAATTAGGAAAGCAACTAATTCATCATCGAAAGCGACCAAATGGCGAATCAAAGCAACTAAAAACTTCTAAGAGCAACCAATTTATTTTTCAAACTACCAAAATAGAATTTCGAAGCCTTTTTATTGTCCAAAATACGTTTTTGAGACTAATTTCAAGTAAAATACAGTTCAAAAATGGAATTTTGGTGATTTCTATCTATCAATAAAAATATGATACACTTTGCGTGAGGTGACATAATGATAGCAAAAAAATATTCAGCTTCCCTTCACGTAAAAGCACTACATACTCTTCATAAACGGATGCCGAGAAACCATCCAAAATATGTAATGATTAAAGATGAATACTATCAAAAATTAAATGGTGAAATTGGAGAAGAAGTTGTGATGAAAGTATTTGAGCAATTGAAATTGCCCTATAAGTTCTATGTTTTTCATAATATTTCTTTATACGCCGAATCGCTTTTTCAGATTGATGTTTTATTAATTACTCCGTACTATGCATTCGTTTTCGAAGTGAAAAATATTAAGGGAGAAATTGTTTTCACGGATCAGCAATTGACAAGAACACTGGAAACAAACAAAACTGACTCATATGAAAGTCCAGTACTACAGTTAGCAGAGTATGAATATCAATTGAATCAAATTTTTAAAGCTACTGGTATCAATTTACCCATTCACGGAGCTGTCGTGTTCGCGTTTGCCACAAGTAATATTAAAGTTCCCCCAACAAATAAAACCTTATTGTTTCGTAGAGGTATCAAACCTTATTTAAGAAGCATACAAACCAACTCTCCCATTCTAAACGAAGCCAAACTGGATAACTTAAAGGAATATCTGCTTAAAGCAAACATCGATTTCCAGCCATTTCCTTTGACCGAACACTACGAAATAAACCCGGATTCCATTCGCAATGGAGTAGAATGTAGAAATTGTGGATTAGTTGGAATGAAAAAAGTAATTCGCAACTGGTATTGCCCATCATGCAAAGCTACTCAAAGAAATGCACATGAAGCTGCGCTTGTAGATTATTTCCTAGTATGTAAAAACACGATCTCTAATCAGGAATGTCAAAAATTCTTAAATCTGAACAATAAACATGAAGCAACAAAAATATTAAAAAGTCCTCTCCTAATAAAAACTGGACAATCTCGTAACAGTAAATACACCATTAAAGAAATTAGTATTCAGAGGAAAAAAACGGCAAAGGGAAATCAATTTACTTGGGAAAGCAACTAACTTTAGCATGAAAGCAACTAACTGGCAGATGAGAGCAATCAATTCAACAACGTAAGCAACCAAATGCATTTTTTGCACCTGTCAAGAGAAAATGTATATTAAATTGTCCGCAAAAAAGCACCATGCATGTATGAATGCATAGTGCTTTACATATATTATACGAGTTGAATTGTTCTCTCTGGGCTTTCGTTTCCGATACGTTCAATATCAGCGCCTAGAGCTGCGAGTTTTTTGTCGAAGTCGACGTAGCCGCGGTCTAAATGATATAGTTCGGTTACTCGTGTTATTCCTTCTGCTACGAGACCAGCAATAATAAGGGCTGCCGCTGCACGTAAATCAGTTGCTGCAACTTCTGCGCCTTGTAGATTAGAAGGTGAGTCCATAATTACAGAACGTCCCTCGATCTTCATGTTACCGTTCATGCGTCGGAATTCTTCTACATGCATAAAGCGGTTCTCAAATACTGTTTCCGTAATGATACCTGTTCCTTGTGCTGTCATCATTAATGCCATCATTTGAGATTGCATATCTGTTGGGAAACCAGGATGTGGCATCGTTTTAATGTCCACTGATTTAAGCTGACCTGAAGAGCGTACACGAATACCATGATTTTCTTCTGACACTTCTATACCCATTTCTTGCATTTTGGAAATAAGCGCAGTCATATGTTCAGGGACTGCATTTTCAATGAGCACGTCACCCTTAGTAATTGCCGCTGCAACCATGAATGTGCCAGCTTCAATACGATCTGGGATTATATGATGTTCAGTGCCATGAAGTTCAGTTACACCTTCAATGCGAATTGTGTCGGTACCAGCACCTTTTACTTTTCCGCCCATTTCATTGATGAAGTTTGCTAAATCAACAATTTCCGGTTCTTTTGCAGCATTTTCGATAGTTGTAATTCCTACTGCAAGGGCTGCTGCTGTCATAATGTTTTCCGTAGCGCCAACACTTGGTACGTCTAGATAAATTTTAGCACCCTGTAAACGTCCATTTGTTTTAGCTTCTACAAAACCATGTCCGAACGAAATTTCTGCACCCATCGCTTCAAAACCTTTTAAATGCTGATCAATTGGACGAGATCCAATTGCGCAACCACCTGGTAATGCAACACGAGCAAAACCATTTCTCGCTAAAATGGGACCCATTACTAGTATGGATGCACGCATTTTTCGCACATACTCAAATTGTGCTTCACTAGAGAGTCTTTCTTGTGAATCAATTATTACTTCATTAAGTTCAGGATTATATTCAACTTTCGTATTTAAGCTTTTTAATACTTCATTTATTGTCAAAACGTCTGCAAGTGTTGGCACGTCTTTTATAACATTTACTCCCTTGGTTGCAAGCAAAGCTGCAGCAAGTACTGGCAGTACTGCATTTTTCGCACCTTCTACTCGCACATTGCCTTTTAAAGTTTGACCGCCTTTAACAACGATTTTATCCACTTCTTTCCCTCCGCGTTCTTTATCCTCATTTGCTTTTATATAAATGAAATATGTATGATGTCATTATTAGAAATTCAAAACAATATACATCATACAACGGATTTCGCGTATATACAAGCATCTAAAACACTATTTTTACTCGTAAATTTGATATTTTTTATTGCTATAGTATACGTAACACCCTGTCTTTTCGTGTAGATAATATTAAATTACCCTAGTGCGTTTCACATAAACCTATTCGACAAAATATTTCCCAGGAAATTTGAGGAGATTCTACATGCTCATACAAACTTCTCCATTATTTGCATGAGCATATAGAATCCTTTTAATTAAACAGATATTGTAACTGATTAGACCAAGCTGTTAAATTTAAGAAAAAATTCGCTACTGTCGAACCGAGAAGAATGCTAGCTAATATATAGAATAACTGTGCTTGGAAGACTCGATTTTTTTTAATAACTTTTTCAATCATAATTGCTTGAAGTGCATAAAAAGATATACCGATAAAAAAGACATTGGCTAAAATCGCAATTATTGCCTGCTCTCCATTTAATAAACCCATTTTTATCCTCCTTCACAATTCTAGTAAACCTTTCTTACATGCTAAAAACGGACAGAACTAGTTCTGTCCGTTTTTTTTTCATGTAAATCAAATTCACCTTGGCGAAATCGAAAGCGTCCGCTCAAGACTATAACTTTACTCTGCCATGAAAAATAAAGTTAATTAAATGTTACCCTCATAAACGTTGATACGATTCATCGCACGTTTCAAGGCAAGTTCAGCACGACTAAAATCAGTTGAACCTTGCTTACTTTGAAGACGTTCTTCTGCACGTTTCATCGCTTCTTTTGCACGAGTTAGATCGATAGTTGAAGCAACTTCAGATGATTGAGCTAAGATCGAAACCTTTTCAGGACGAACTTCAATAAAACCACCGTTGACTGCTGCATACTCTGTTTTACCATCTTTTTTCAACTTAATTGCACCGATTACAAGAGGTGCAACCATTGGAATATGGCCAGGTAAAATACCGATTTCACCAGATGCTGTTTTAGCGATCATCATGTCTACTTCAGAATCGTATACCGGGCCGTCGGGAGTGACAATATTGACTGTAAGTGTCTTCATATTTTTACCTCCTGGTCCGATTTATTATACTTCTACGCCCATGCTTTTCGCTTTTTCAATAACTTCTTCAATGCGTCCAACTAAACGGAAAGCATCTTCAGGAAGATGGTCATATTTACCTTCAAGAATTTGTTTGAATCCTTGAACTGTTTCTTTAACAGGAACGTATGAACCTTTTTGACCAGTAAATTGTTCTGCAACATGGAAGTTTTGAGATAAGTAGAACTGAATACGACGAGCACGGTTTACCGTTAACTTGTCTTCGTCTCCTAATTCATCCATACCTAAGATTGCAATGATATCTTGAAGCTCTCTGTAGCGTTGTAATGTGTATTGCACTTGACGTGCTACATCATAATGCTCTTTTCCTACGATTTCTGGAGAAAGCGCACGAGAAGAAGAAGCTAAAGGATCCACAGCTGGGTAGATACCCATCTCAGATAATTTACGTTCTAAGTTAGTTGTCGCATCTAAGTGAGCGAAAGTTGTAGCAGGAGCTGGATCCGTATAGTCATCGGCTGGTACATAAATCGCTTGGATCGATGTTACAGAACCAGTGTTAGTTGACGTGATACGCTCTTGTAATTGACCCATTTCTGTAGCAAGTGTAGGTTGGTAACCTGCTGCTGATGGCATACGACCTAAAAGAGCCGAAACCTCAGAACCTGCTTGTGTGAAACGGAAGATATTATCAATGAATAAAAGTACGTCTGCACCTTGTTCATCACGGAAATATTCAGCCATCGTAAGACCAGATAAAGCTACACGCATACGTGCACCAGGTGGCTCATTCATTTGTCCGAATACCATTGCTGTTTTCTTAATAACGCCAGAATCGCTCATCTCGTGGAATAAGTCATTTCCTTCACGTGTACGCTCACCAACACCAGCGAATACGGAAATACCACCGTGTTCTTGTGCAATGTTGTTGATAAGTTCTTGGATAAGAACTGTTTTACCTACACCAGCGCCACCAAATAGACCGATTTTACCACCTTTAATATATGGAGCAAGAAGGTCTACTACTTTGATACCCGTTTCAAGGATTTCAATTTCAGTTGAAAGGTTTTCAAATGTTGGAGCTTGACGGTGAATTGGGTCACGACGCTCACCCGCTGGAATCTCTTCTCCTAAGTCGATAACTTCTCCTAGTACGTTGAATACACGTCCTAATGTAACGTCACCAACTGGAACAGAAATTGCTGTACCAGCATCTATTACCTCTGTACCACGCTTAAGGCCGTCAGTAGATGCCATTGCAATAGTACGAACAGAGTCATCTCCTAAGTGTAGAGCTACTTCTAATGTTAATGTAGTAGGCGCTTCATTTGGACGTTGAATCGCTACTGTTAATGCATTATAGATAGCTGGCAATTGGCCATTGTTAAACTTAACGTCAACAACTGGACCCATTACTTGTAGTACTTGTCCTTTGTTCACTGCTGTTCCCTCCTGTCTTACTTTTCTATCATTTACTATTCTTGAGCCGCTGCACCGCCAACAATTTCCGTAATTTCTTGTGTAATTGCCGCTTGTCGTGCTCGGTTATAAACTAATGTTAAGTTACCTATTAAATCAGTTGCGTTGTCTGTCGCGGATTTCATCGCAGACATACGAGAAGCATGTTCACTTGCTTTACCATCGAGTAATGCACCAAAAATTAGGCTTTCCGCATATTGTGGAAGTAACACTTCAAGAATTGCTTCAGCTGAAGGCTCAAATTCGTATGAAGCGGTTGTGCCTGTTTCTACTGCAATATCCGTAAGTGGCAGTACCTTTTTCTCTGTAACTTCACTAGAGATGGCACTGACAAAGTGGTTATAGTACATATAAAGTTCATCATATGTACCATCCGTGAACATACCAACAGCTCTGCGAGCGATTTCTTTAATATCAGAAAAAGCAGGTTGATCTGGTAAACCTATAACTTCTTCTATTACATTCGAACCACGTTTTACGAAGAAGTCACGTCCCATACGACCTATCGCCAAAATTACATATTCATCATTTGAAGCATGTCGCTCAGTTATCGCATTAGATACAGCACGGATTATGTTACTGTTATATGCTCCAGCTAAACCACGATCTGCAGTGATAACAAGATATGCAGTCTTTTTGACAGGACGAGAAGTTAACATTGGATGTCCACTATCACTTGTGCCTGTAGCAATTGCACCCACTACTTCTTGAATTTTCGACATGTAAGGAACATATGCTTTCGCATTTTCCTCTGCACGATTTAATTTAGAAGCAGAAACCATTTGCATAGCTCTCGTAATTTGACTTGTTTTCTTTGTTGACGTAATTTTACTTTTAATGTCGCGTAATGATGCCACTGGTATTTCACCACCTTATTGTTTTTTTCACTTGGACAAAAGAATTATTCGGATTTAGCGAAAGTCTTTTTGAATGCAGAAATTGCATTTGTTAAGTCTTCATCTGAAGGAAGATCTTTTGTTGTGCGAATATGATCTAAAACGTTTGTGTGGTTTGAATCTAACCAGCTATGAAGCTCAGCTTCGAAGCGAGTAACATCTTTTACTGGAATATCATCTAAATGGCCACGAGTAAGTGCGTATAAAATTATAACTTGTTTTTCTACCTTAATAGGATTATTCAAGTCTTGTTTTAATACTTCTACTGTACGTACACCACGGTTAAGTTTTGCTTGAGTTGCAGCGTCAAGATCTGATCCAAATTGAGAGAATGCTTCCAGTTCACGGAATGCAGCTAAGTCTAGACGAAGCGTACCCGCAACTTTTTTCATTGCTTTAATTTGTGCTGAACCACCTACACGGGATACGGATAAACCAGCGTTGATTGCTGGACGTACGCCTGAGAAGAATAGATCAGATTGTAAGAAGATTTGACCATCTGTAATAGAAATTACGTTTGTTGGAATATAAGCAGAGATATCTCCCGCTTGTGTTTCAACGAACGGTAATGCAGTTATTGAACCTGCACCAAGTGTTTCATTTAACTTCGCAGCGCGTTCAAGAAGGCGACTGTGTAAGTAGAATACATCCCCTGGATATGCTTCGCGACCTGGAGGACGTTTAAGAAGTAAAGAAAGCTCACGGTAAGCAGCTGCTTGTTTTGATAAATCATCATAAACAATTAGAACATGCTTGCCATCGAACATAAACTCTTCCGCCATTGTTACACCAGCATAAGGTGCTAAGTATAATAATGGAGCTGGTTGAGATGCAGATGCAGTTACAACGATTGTGTAATCTAATGCACCTTTTTTACGAAGTGTTTCTACAACGTTACGTACAGTCGATTCTTTTTGACCGATTGCAACATAGATACAAATCATATTTTGGTCTGCTTGGTTAAGGATTGTATCAATCGCTACAGATGTTTTACCTGTTTGACGGTCACCGATGATTAACTCACGTTGTCCACGTCCGATTGGTACAAGTGCGTCAATTGCTTTAATACCTGTTTGAAGTGGTTCATGAACAGATTTACGTGCCATAACTCCTTGTGCAGGACTTTCAATTGGACGATTTTTTGTAGTTGCGATAGGACCTAGTCCATCCACTGGTTGACCAAGTGGATTAACAACGCGGCCAATCAATTCTTTACCTACAGGAACTTCCATAATACGGCCAGTTCGACGTACTTCATCGCCTTCTTTAATGTCTGAGTATGGTCCTAAAATAACGATACCTACGTTATTAGCTTCTAGGTTTTGTGCCATTCCCATAACACCAGTTGAGAATTCTAAGAGTTCTCCGGCCATGACGTTGTCGAGGCCATGAGCAAGAGCGATCCCGTCACCTATTTTGATAACTGTACCAACGTCGCTAACTTTCATCTCAGATTCATAATTCTCAATCTGCTGTTTAATCAAGACACTGATTTCTTCAGCTTTGATGCTCATGTATGTCACCTCTCTAAATTCATAATATTAACCGATCAAGTTACGTTTTAAACGATCTAATTTAGTGCTTAGACTGTTATCGTAAATGCGGTTTCCGATTTGAATACGTATTCCACCAATAATAGATGGATCTACAATGTTTTCTATACGTAAAGAATGTTTACCAACATTTTTTGCAAATGCAGTTGAAATGTTCGTTCGCTCTTCTTCTGTTAATGCACGAGTTGAATATACTTTCGCATCTGAAACACCTTGTGCTTCATTTGAAAGCGTCATAAACTCATTAATAATATTTCCCACTTCGCCTAATCGTTTTTTGTCAATAAGCACTAGAAGTGTATTAATCACAATTGGATTAGCGTTTGTAAAGATTTGTCGAATCAGCTCTTTTTTCTTGTCTAGAGATAACTTAGGAGAAGAGAATAGTGTATTCAATTCTTTGTTTGTATTCCAGACAATTTTAAGCTCACGTAAATCTTCTTCAACAGAACGAAGCTCATTTTTTTGTTGTGCTAGTTCGAATAGTGCGATTGCGTAACGCTTTGCGGCAGTTGAATTGCTCAATTAACTTCGCCTGCCTTCGCAATCGTTGCCTCGATTAGCGCACGATTATCTTCTTCCGAAACTTCTTTTTCAAGAACTTTGGACGCTGCAAGTACTGAAAGTGAAACGACTTCTTCACGTACTGCTGCAATCGCTCTTTCTTTTTCTGTATCGATTTCACGGATAGCAGATTCTTTCAAACGCACAGCTTCAGAACGAGCAGTCGTCATTATTTCTTCACGAGATGCTTCGCCTTGCTTCTTGGCATTTTCTACAATCGCTAATGCTTCCGTACGTGCTTCTTTTAATAAGTCACGTTGTTCTTCAAGTAAACGCACCGATTCTTGGCGGCTATTTTCAGCTGCTTCGATTTCGCTTGCAATTAACTCTTCACGTTGAATCATAATACCCATCAGTGGGCCCCATGCTACTTTCTTTAATAGAAATAAAAGTAGAACAAAGAAGCATAATGTAGCTAATATATCCCAAATATTTAACCCATCATGGGCACTCGCACCTAGTACAAGGTAATCAAAAGACACGATTGTTTCACTCCTTTCAAACGCTATTAAGAGATCTTGCTTCTATAATGTAAGTTAGTATGCATTTTTTTCTTATTCATAAAGAGAATGGCGGATAGAAACCCGCCATTAAGTTATTATTTGTTTAATACGATGAAAGCGATAACTGCTGCGATAATTGGAATCGCCTCAACTAACGCTACCCCGATGAACATAACTGTTTGTAAAGCTCCACGTGCTTCTGGTTGACGAGCGATACCTTCTACTGTTTTTGAAACGATTAAACCGTTACCAATACCTGCACCAAGTGCGCCTAAACCGATTGCTATAGCTGCTGCTAAAAGACCAACTGAACCTACCATTGTGTAATTTCCTCCTTGGAATGTTGTTTATTTTTATTTATTTCTGCTTATAAATTTAAGCAGTTATATTAATGGTCTGTCGACACTTTGTGCGACATATAAACCATTGTTAACATAACGAAAATGAACGCTTGGATTCCACCAATAAATAGCGAGAAACCTTGCCATGCCATTGCTGGAATAATTGCTCCCAAAAAGCCTAATGGACCTGATACTGCTAAACCTGCAAGTAGTCCTAGTAGAACTTCCCCTGCATAAATGTTACCGTAAAGACGAAGACCGAGTGTCAACGTATTTGCGAATTCTTCAATAATCTTCAATGGAAATAAAAATGGTAGTGGTTTTAAATACGTATCTACATTGTATTGTTTGAAACCTTTCATTTTGATTCCGTAATAGTGCGTTAAAAGGATAATCATTACTGATAACGTCATTGCTACTGTAGGATCTGCAGTTGGTGATTTCCACCAAAGTACTCCATCATACTTAATGGAGAATGGAAGACCTAATACGTTTGCTACCGCAATAAACATGATCAATGTAATTCCAAGAACATGGAATTGTCCGCCTGTTTTCCAATCAAAATTACTTTTAATAATGCCTTTCACGAAGTCCATAATCCACTCCATAAAGTTCTGCATACCAGTTGGTTTCAGTTTCAAGTTTCTTGTCGCAATAAAAGCGATCAAAAATACGATGAGTGTAGTAACGGCAAGCATTAATATATTTGACCAGTTACCAGACATCCCTAAAAACTCGAACGTTGGATTTGCATGTTCCACGATTCTTTCACCTCTCTTTCACTTTCTCATAGTTGGTGTTTTGTGTAATACATAATTCGTTCTACTATTAGTAGAACATAGGGTATCATTAATCCAATAACTGTGCTTATTAGATGAATATAATTTGGTAATGCTAGAGCTATTGCTACAGCAGCCACGCCTGATGCGAAGCGGAAAGTTGTCCCGAGACCTGCTCGTCCTTTTCCATCTGTTAACACACGATCAAATTTCTCCATTCTACGTACTAGAATCCAGAAATTATACAGACCAAATAAAGAACCTAGCGCTAAGCCTGCAAATATTGTCGAATAAGGGGTAAATCCCCAACCTAGCACACATACTGCGAGCAAAAAAAATATGTACTTTTTCTGCTTCGTAAAGATACGTTGCAATTCATGCATTAGTCTTTAGTCTCCTGAATCATATTTTCGAATGGTAGTAATAATGGCAAACATGCCAACCATAAGGTCTACGAGCATACTTATTACTAAAAATAATGGAGTGGTTCTATAGATATCATCTATCCACATTCCTGTGAATATACCTATTAAGTTAGAACCGATAAACTGTGAGAGATTCGCAAAAATACATTGCAATCCCTTGTAACGGGCGTCTATTGGGACGCATAAAAGGATCCTCACGTTTTTTCTTTTAAAGTAAAAACTGTGAATCTAGTAGGAAGTTGATACGACAAGTATTTCAAGCATGAAACCCCTATCATTTTATATCCTTTGTAAGCATACAATAGGGGCAAAATGATGTCAATTAGAAGTAGTGAAATTCTTCACAAATACCTTCTATTTGACATCTTATCGACAAATTTAGAGCAGGAAAATATTCACTTTTTTATTTTGTTCCAAACAAACGATCCCCTGCATCTCCTAAACCTGGAACGATATAGCCATGGTCGTTCAGTTTTTCATCTAATGCTGCTATATAGATATCCACATCTGGATGCGCTTTTTGCAATGCTTCCACGCCTTCAGGAGCCGCGATTAAACACATAAACTTAATATGTATTGCGCCTCGTTTTTTCAATGAGTTCACTGCTTCAATTGCAGAACCCCCTGTTGCAAGCATTGGGTCAACTAAGATAAAGTCACGATCTGCTACATCCGCAGGTAGTTTTACATAATATTCAACCGGCTGTAGTGTTTCTGGATCACGGTAAAGACCGATATGCCCTACTTTTGCAGCCGGAATAAGTTTTAATATCCCATCAATCATTCCAATTCCAGCACGTAATATAGGCACAATCCCTAACTTTTTACCTGCCAACACTTTTGATTTGGTTTTTTGGACTGGCGTTTCTACTTCTGTTTCTTCTAAAGGTAAATCACGTGTAATTTCAAAAGCCATTAATGTAGCTACCTCGTCTACAAGTTCACGAAACTCTTTTGTTCCTGTATTTACATCACGGATATATGTAAGTTTATGTTGAATAAGTGGATGATCAAATACAAATACTTTTGTCATATGGCATATCTCCTTCTTGTTTTAGTTGCAATTCTACTAATTATACCAAAAATCGCGGGTGATATACTAGCAATCCCCCGTTCTTACTATTGCGTCTATTTCTTTGGCGTCATCAGTTTGTTAAAATAAAAATCTTGACCAATTAAATAACTAACTTTTCTCAAATATTTTTTAATTAAATCTCAATTACCATTATATTGCCCAAAAATGATAACTACAATTCGCAAGAAAAGAGAATCTTCTATAAAACGAGCCACTGCAGTCGCAGGAGCTCATTTTTTTTTGCGAGAAGCTTGCATAAGAGCGATTATTTATTAACAAATTTATTGGAATTACTCTTTTTCATTGTCCAAGACGTCTTTTTAGAAATCCTGAGCCGCTCAACTGGAGAATTTTTTTACACTAAATGGAACTTCGAGACCAATTTATCCGAAGGTGAGACCAATTCCTTCTAACCCGAGATTAACTCAAACGGGTATCCGAATAAGGATACCCACATAAAAAAGCTACTTTTCTCAACGAAAAGTAGCTTTTAACTATTAAATTATTAACTATATAAAGGAAACTTAGAAGTTAATGCAGCAACTCTATCTTTCGATTCTTTTAGGATTGCCTCATCTTCGTGGTTTTTCAATAGTTTTGCAATAATAATAGCGATTTCTTTCATTTCTTCCTCTTTAAATCCACGCGTTGTCACAGCTGGTGTACCTATACGAACGCCAGATGTGATAAATGGACTTGCTGTATCAAAAGGAATAGTATTTTTATTTACTGTAATTCCAACTTCGTCAAGGACATGTTCAGCTACTTTACCAGTTAATCCTAAAGCTGAAACATCCAATAACATCACGTGATTGTCCGTCCCACCAGATACAATGCGAATACCTTCATCTGTTAAACTATCTGCTAGTGTTTTAGCGTTAGCAATTACTTGCGCTTGATATTCTTTAAATCCAGGTTGTTGTGCTTCACCAAACGCTACGGCTTTTGCAGCGATAACATGCATTAGTGGACCACCTTGAATTCCCGGGAAAATCGTTTTATCAATTTTCTTAGCAAATTCTTCTGTTGTTAAGATTAATCCTCCACGAGGTCCGCGCAATGTTTTATGTGTAGTTGAAGTGACAAAATGAGCATGTGGTACTGGGTTTGGATGAAGTCCTGCAGCAACAAGACCTGCAATATGCGCCATATCAACAAATAAGTAAGCTCCTACTTCATCTGCAATTTCACGGAATTTAGCAAAGTCAATGGTACGTGAATACGCACTTGCTCCAGCAACGATCATTTTAGGTTTATGTTCTAGTGCAATTGCACGAATGTTCTCATAATCGATTGTTTCATCTTCTTTACTTACACCATAATCAATGAAGTTATATTGAATTCCACTAAAGTTTACAGGAGAACCATGCGTTAAATGTCCGCCATGTGACAAATTCATACCTAATATCGTGTCACCAGGTTGTAAAGCAGTCATGTATACTGCCATATTTGCTTGTGAGCCTGAATGTGGCTGTACATTTGCATGTTCTGCTCCAAAAATTTCTTTCAAACGATCACGAGCAATATTTTCCACTATATCTACATACTCACAACCACCATAGTAGCGTTTACCTGGGTAGCCTTCTGCATATTTATTCGTAAGTACCGATCCTTGTGCTTCCATAACTGCTTCGGATACGAAATTTTCTGACGCGATTAACTCAATATTAGCTTGTTGACGTTTTTTCTCCGCCAGCATAGCTTCATATACTGCTGGATCTTGTGATAAAATTTTCTCCACTTTTAGTTCCTCCTCCAATATCATCCGTAAAATGCACGCTCTCCACCAATTAGCTTCGGACGTGTTTTCGCAATCGTAACGACCGCTCCCCCAATTTGCTTTGTGGACACGCGAATCGGTACAGCAACTGGTTGCAACTGCATGCCGATTAGGGTTTGTCCTATATCAATACCGGCATGTGCTTGCACATGCTCGACAACTACAGGGTCTTGAAATTGAGTGTACGCATAAGCAGACATAGAACCTCCTGCGCGAACAACTGGAATAACAGAGACTTCCGGTAATCGATAGAAGAGTTGCGTTTTTCTTTCCATTGTAATTGCTCGATTTATATGTTCACAGCCTTGAAATGCTAAGTGGACTTTATGTCGATTCGCAAATGCTTGTAATGGTTCAAATAAAACTTCCGCTACTTCTATGCCACCGGCAGTACCAATTTTCTCGCCGATAATTTCAGAAGTAGAACAGCCAATGACAAATAAATCATTTTCTTTTAAAATTGCTTGCTGCTCCACTTCTAATAGAAGCTGTTTTATTTGTTGTTTCCACAAATGTTTTGCTTCCATACGAAATCACCTCTTTATGCGTTTTCTAATGCAGTAATTTTCTCAATACGACGCTCATGGCGTCCACCTTCAAAATCTTGCGCAAGCCACGTTGCAACGATTTCCCTTGCAAGTCCAGGACCTATTACTCGTTCACCCATCGCAAGGACATTAGAATCATTATGACATCTCGTTGCTTTTGCAGAAAACACATCATGTACTAATGCACAACGAATACCTTTTACTTTATTTGCTGCAATTGACATTCCAATACCTGTACCACAAATTAATATTCCACGATCAAAATCTCCACTAGCAACACCTTCTGTAACCGGCATCGCATAGTCTGGATAATCGACTGAATCGTTATTAGTTGGACCGAAGTCCTTATAGGAAAGTCCAAGCTCTTCTAGCTGTTGTATAATTTCTTTACGTAGGTTATTACCACCGTGATCGGAAGAAATGGCTATTTTCAACTCGTTCCCTCATTTCTGTTTAAATTCTCATTCATCATACCATTTTTCAGAATAAAAAAATACAATTCACATATAGTGAATTGTATTTAATACAAAGAATCGAACGAATTTCTGTCAATTCTCTGACTCTACTATGTTTTTTTTATTAAACAACCACTAAACACGAACAATAATAATTAAATCTATCTTTCACATTCGCATTCACATCATTAATATGCCACATTTTCTTCAAGAACCATTATTGTGTAGTTCGATCAAATTGACTTATCACTTTAAACAGCTCATTCGATTGTTGTTTCAGTCCTTCAGATAAATGGTCGATTTGTTCAATCGAGCGGGCTTGCTCATCTGTGGAACTTCTCACTTCTTCCGCACCCGCTGATGTTTCTTCTGCAATCGCAGCTACTTCTTGCGATTGACGAGCAGTACTTTCAATATTAGTTAATTGTTGTTCAATGAGTGTTGATATTTCGACAACAGACCCAGCCATGTTATGGATTTTATTGGACATCCCTTCGATTGCTGCGTTTGTATCAGATACTCTTTTTGCTTCCCCTACCGCAAAGCTAACTTGGTTAGTCATTTGCTGCACAACTGTTTGCACATCTTTTTGAATGGCAAGGATTAATTCGGAAATGCCTTGAACAGCTTTTGCACTTTCATCCGCTAATTTGCGAACTTCTTCTGCTACAACTGCAAAACCTTTTCCATGCTCGCCAGCACGTGCTGCTTCGATGGATGCATTTAGCGCCAGTAGATTCGTTTGCGCCGCAATATCCCCTACTAATTGAATAATACTTTCTACTTTTCCTGCGTTCTCTTCCAATTGTTGTACATTTCCTAGTGCTGCTTCACTTCCCGAGGCAATTTTTCGAATGCCATTTACAAGTGATTCAATAACATCTGTTGTTTGTGCTAAACCTGCAATCATTTCCTTGGATTGAACAGATGATTCTTCTGCACGTTTATTTACTTCAGATGCAAGCACTCTTACATCTTCTACTGATTCCGCAGTTTCTTGCACTGCTACAGCCGATTGTTCTGCGCCTTGTGAAATTTGCGCAATTGTATGGGCGATTGCTTCAGCTTGCACAGAAGCACCAGACGATTGTTCCGATAATTGCTGGACAGTATTATTTGTCTTCTCAAAATTATCTTCAATACTTTGGACCATTTCTCTTAAGTTCACAAGCATTGTTTGGAAAGCAATAGCAACAGATTGAATTTCATCTTTGGATTTTGGCACATTTACATCCACACCAATTTTCCCTTCTGAAGCAAGGGTTGCAACTTTTTCTAAATTAAATAAAGGCTTTATAATTACCCCACTGAAAAAATAAGCTAGTACAGCCGACCAAAAAATACCCAAAGCATACATAGCTATTTCAAAATTGAATGATTTTGTTGCACTTTCAAATATTAGCGGTTGTATAAAGTTTATAAAAATTGCACTTGTTGTGTATGTAATAATAGCTAAAACGGTGACAAATAATACAATCTTTTTTTGTAGTCCAAATGAATACTTCTTCTTTTTCTCTTTCATCCCTAATCCCCCCGGAGTCTTTTCACTAGTTCATCTGTCAGTGCAAGTATTTCTTGAAACGTGTTTTCATATGTACACAGGTCCCCACCGTAAGGATCTGAGACATCTTGTACATTTTGGGGTGTTACAAACTCTTTGTACATATACACTTTGGTTTTAGTATGTGGAAACGCTTGAACGATTGTTTGTTTATGAGAAAATGTCATCGTTAAGATAAGATCTGCCCAATCTACTAATCGCTCATCTAATGCAGTTGTTTCATGAGCAAACGGTATCAGAGCATTATTTAATACTAATTGCCCATTTAAAGATATATTTCCTCCGTTCATTGCATAAATACCTGCTGAACGAACTTCCACATTATCTAAACAACGAGCCCTTAATAACGCCTCTGCTATCGGACTTCGACATGTATTTCCCGTACAAACAAACAATATATTTCTCATTCTATTTCCCCATCTCTAGTATATAATATTTAGTCCTATAAATGTTTTAAATATTGTTAAATATTTCGTAAAGTCAGAATTCCCATCAATAAAAGAACTAGTCCAGCTAGACGCATAATAATCGCTCGATTCATAAATGCATGTTTAAAAATGACTTTTTGAGCAATAAATACAGCCAAAAAAGAAAAGATTCCAGCGCTTAAGATAAATATAAACTTTTCCACTTTAAGCATACCAAACGAAATACTTACTGAAAAGGTATCAATACTTGCAACCATAGCAAGAAGATAAGGAGAGAATAGCGGAACTTGTTTAGGAGATTGCGTAATAATCATTTGTAAACCAACTAGCGAAAGAAGAACTCCAGATAAATAAGGACTTGCATGTTGCAAATAGTTTTGCACAACGATTCCAGCGTAATAACCGATTAAAGGGAAAAGCATATGTAATGAAGCTACCCACGCAGCAATGGTAAAAACTTGTTTTCGATACGATACAAGTGAAAACAATATAAGCACGTCTACAGACATCAAAACGCCTGCTAAAATTTCACGCCACAAAAAAATCTCTCCTGTCCATTTGCATATTTAACTATATGCAAATAGATAGGAGAGAATACACTGATACCTCTTAAGAAATGTTTACCTTTGCATAACTAAAATTGTTGAAACGGTCAAATAACATTGACAATCGATTGAATACATCATGCAATCAGTCAAATATCAATGCGAACTGAAATTACTTAGCATACCAATTGCCGTTTGCAGCTTTTTCTAATCGATTCATAATAGCGGTTCCTACTCCTTCTTTTAAGAAAACAGGAACAAGCACTAAGTCTGCATCTGTTTCATCACAACTTCTTAGTGCTTCATACAATAAGTGTGCCGCGTCTTGTAATTGATTTTCTTTTCCCAATGAAAAAAAGTAATCTACCTCGATATCAGCGTACTGTTCACGTGCGATTAAAACTACCTTTTGAGAATCGCTATGTATTTTTTCGACCGCATTTCGTACGGTTAGTTCGGAATTTTCAATTAAATAGACAGGGGCATTTGGGGCATAGTGAGCATATTTCATACCCGGTGCACGAGGTGCTTCTGCATGATCTGTCGGTTTTGATTCATTGACTGGTCCGATTACTTTTTCGAGCATTTCTTTTGTGATTCCACCTGGACGAAGAATCGTTGGTACTTTGGATGTAACATCTAATACTGTTGACTCTAAACCAATACCTGTCGCACCACCATCAACTATTAAAGGGATTTTACCGTTCAAGTCGTGGAGTACGTGCATCGCTTTAGTAGGACTTGGTTTTCCACTTCTATTCGCACTCGGAGCAGCAACTGGTAGTTTTAAACGTCTAAGCAATTCAAGCGCTACCGGATGTTCAGGCATTCTAACTCCTACTGTATCTAATCCAGCTGATACATTTCTTGCAAGTGAATTTGGCTTTAGGGGAAGTATAAGTGTGAGGGGACCTGGCCAAAAAGCATCCATGCAATCCTTCGCTATTTGCGGAATATTCTTCGTGAAAGACATGAGTTCTTCTATTTCACCGATGTGCACAATTAGTGGATTATCCTGTGGTCTTCCCTTTGCTTCAAAAATTTTACTTACCGCTAATTCATTTGTTGCAACAGCACCTAGTCCATATACAGTTTCTGTCGGGAAAGCCACCGTTTCTCCTGCTTTTAATAAATCAATTGCTTGTGTATAACTTTGTTCTTCTGTGGATAAGTTATCCACACTCGCAATTTGTGTTTTCATGTCGTTTTCTCTCCTTTCTATCCCACTTATGCACAATTTGTTGATAACTTTCTTCTTTTTGTGGATAATTATGTGGAAAACTTCTTTTTTAACCATTCCCATATCCAAAACTTTGGCTTCTCTTTCACTACTTCTTCTTTGTAGCATACTTTTGGAAACAGTGCACACCACCAGTTATCGCCGCGGCCACTCCCAATTGTTATCACAACAGATTCCACATTTGTTTGTGCTGCTATTCCTTGATTCCACACTTTTGGTGGAAATAAAGCCAAGCCTGTGGATAAATAAATTTTTTGTTCAAACTTTTCTGATAACTTATCCACAACTTGTTCAAGTTCTGCATAACTTTGTGGATTATTTTGATATTGAATCAAAAGAGGCTCAATATTATTTTTCACTTCATTCTTTACCTGTTGGTCTTCCATTGTATTACTATTTGCGATCAATCGAAAACGTAGTCCATCTGCTTGATCGGTCGATTGAAATAAGAAAAACAAACAAAATTGAATAAGAAGTAACATCCACACGAAGAAAATAATAGCATCTATTTGTTTGCCAATTCTTGGAGTAGCTCTCTTTATCTCATAATCTGGTAACATATAACATTCCCCCTTAGGAACATTGTTACCAATAGATTCATAACTTATTCAGTAATTGTACAAAAAACAAAACGATTTTTTTTATTTATGTCTTTTACTATTTCTACAAGAGCTGCTGGAAAAGCTGTTTGCAGCATACTTTGTACAGCTGGCCCTTGTTCAAAGCCAATCTCAAAGCCAATGAAACTAGGAATATTCATCATAGAAGGTAGCTGTTCTACCATTTTTCGATATAATTGCAGCCCCTCTTCCTCTGCAAACAATGCTAAATGTGGTTCATAATCAATTACCGTATCGGAAAGAGAATCTGCTTCTTGCTGACCAATGTATGGTGGATTTGATAGGATAATATCCCATTTTTGATCAGCTAGCGGCACTAGTAAATCACCTAGTTTGAATTGAATTTCTGCATCTAATAACTGCGCATTTTTCATCGCCATTTCAAGCGCTTGTTGGGATATATCCGTTGCCGTAACTTTTGCAATAGGTATTTCTTTTTTTATAGTGACAGCTATTGCGCCACTTCCTGTACCAATATCAGCAATTTGCAGGATTTTATTTGCTTCGAAAAGAGGCTTTACACGTTTTTTTACTTCTTCTATTAATTCTTCTGTTTCCGGTCGTGGTATTAAGACGCTTTCATCTACAAAGAAATCTCGACCGTAAAAGGTTTCCTGTCCAATAATATATTGAAACGGACGCCCAGTTGCATGTTCTTCAACATATGACCAAAATATTTGAAGATTTTCTGCGGATAACTCCTCGTACATAGCAAACATCAATTGTGAATAGTTTTTCTTTAGCACATACTGCAACAAATAACGAGCTACTTCTTTTTCTCGATTGTTTTCTTCTAAAAAAGAAGAAGCCCGATTTAGGGCCTCATAAATTGTTTTATACATTGGTATCGTTCAATCTTTCTAGCTTGTCTGCTTGATCTTCTAATATTAATGCATCGACTACTTCATCAAGCTTTCCTTCTAGGATTTGGTCGAGTTTTTGAATCGTTAATCCAATACGGTGATCGGTTACACGATTTTGTGGATAGTTATATGTGCGAATTCGTTCGGAGCGGTCACCGGTACCAACTGCGGATTTTCGGACAGCATCATATTCCGCTTGTGCTTCTTGACGGAATTTGTCCGCAACACGTGCTCGAAGAATTTTCATGGCTTTTTCTTTGTTTTTAATTTGCGATTTTTCATCTTGCATCGAAACTGTAATTCCAGTTGGAAGATGCGTCAAACGAACAGCGGACATCGTTGTATTAACTGATTGTCCACCCGCACCAGAAGATGCAAATGTATCGGTACGAATATCTTTTTCATGAATTTCCACTTCTACTTCTTCTGCTTCAGGAAGAACTGCTACTGTAGCCGTTGACGTATGAATACGTCCACCAGACTCTGTTTCCGGAACACGCTGTACACGGTGCGCACCATTTTCGTATTTCATTTTCGAATACGCATTATTCCCATTAATCATGAAAATAATTTCTTTGAAACCACCAAGACCTGTCGGAGAAGAATCCATAATATCTACTTTCCAGTTTTGCGTTTCCGCGTAGCGACTGTACATACGGAATAGATTACCAGCAAATAATGCTGCCTCATCTCCCCCAGCAGCTCCGCGAATCTCCATAATAACGTTTTTATCATCATTTGGATCCTTCGGTATTAATAAAAGTCTAAGTCGCTCTTCTAATACCTCAATTTGAGCTACCAAATCATTTACTTCTTCCTTCACCATGTCCCGCATATCTGCATCAAGCTTTTCATCTAACATCAATTTTGCATCTTTATGTTGACTTTTGACCTCTTTGTATTCACGGTACGCGTCCACTGTATCCTGCAAATCCGATTGCTCTTTTGAATATTGTCTCAGCTTATTTATATCATTTACCACATCTGGGTCACTAAGCAATTCATTTAATTTATCATAACGATCTTCTACCGATTGTAATCGATCAAACATCGAGCTCACCTCGTTCGTATAAGTCTATATCATTCCTATTATAAAGAAAAAATGTCGTCCTCGCTACTTTTTCTATATTATTCTTTCCAAAGTAAGTTGTTTGTTTACATATAATGGCGGAGCGAGACCAGTTTCGAACAACCCGAGATCAAATCTCACAATATAGAGTTAAATCTGTGTGCGATTGAAGCATCAATGTTGAATTTTTGGATATAAATGGATAATAACAACCATTTCAACTGTAGGAGCAACCAATTAGAATAGAAGAGCAACCAAATATCCGTATGAGCAATTAATTCAACCGACAAAGCAACCAAATCTCACAATATAGCATTTACTCCATGTGAGATTGACTAACTAGTGGATAGAGTGAAGCGCTTCCTTGCATTATTATCCATAATCAACAATTAAACAGTAGAAGGAAATTAATTCTCGTGGATTCGAGATGAAATTCACAAACCGATTTAAAAATCCACCTTACTCGGATAGAATAAAGTGGATTTTGCTATGTGTTATAAAGGTGGATTTGCATGGCATTTTCGGCATACTGGATAATACGAATCGTTGCCACCAATATGGATTTGCTCTCCAGTGTAGATAGGTTGTCCATTTTCATCTACGCGCAAATTCATAATCGCTTTTTTATGGCAGAACCAACAAATTGTTTTCATTTCCTCAATTTTATCCGCGTATATTAACATATAACGACTACCTTCAAATAACTCATTTTGAAAGTCATTTTTTAACCCAAATCCCATTACGGGAATAGCTAATTCATCTACAATTTTTGTTAATTGTAAGACATGCTCTTTTTTCAAAAATTGCACTTCGTCAATTAAGACACAATATGGTTTTGGTGAATGATCTTTCACCAATTCATATAAATTTGTATCCCCGTAAATCGCTGTAGCTTTTCTCTTTAATCCTATTCTACTTGAGATATACCCAATTTCATCTCTTGTATCAATGCTAGGCGTAAAAATGATTACCGGTTTATCTTGTTCCTCGTAATTATGTGCTACTTTTAGAATTTCTATCGATTTGCCACTATTCATTGCACCATGCTTATAAAATAATTGCGCCATTCTAATTCTCCTTGCATTTCATTTTATTCATCTAACTTTTTTCCATTTCTTCTATCTATTTATATCATAGGTGGGTGACCATGACATAACAAAAATAAAAATACCCACAAAACACAATGTGCTTTGTAGGTATTTGGTAATTATTCGTTAATTTCTTCTTTGATACCGTATTTTTTGTTGAAGCGATCAACACGGCCATCCGCAGCTGCGAATTTTTGACGTCCAGTATAGAATGGGTGACATTCGCTACAGAACTCGACTTTAATGTCTGATTTTACAGAACCAGTTGTGAATGCGTTACCACATGAACATGATACTGTTGCTTCTTTGTAATCGGGATGAATTCCTACTTTCATCTCTATCTCTCCTCTCGCCCTGAACCATCTGGAACAGAGTTGGTTATGATACTGATACCTTACACGATCCGATCGTTGGCCAATCGTATATGTAGCAGAAAATTGTAAACTTACATCATATATAATAGCATGTTTACAGTTGATTCGCAAGCTAATTGTTTGTATTACTTACGCGAATCAATTTCGTGATTCAAATTTAGAGCATAAAACATGAACAATATTAATGTGAAATGAGAGGAGAATATGCATCATATACTCTTCATAATAAATAAGCATGATTTCCGCTATAGGCGGACGCTTCCCGCTGTAGTCGCCGCCTGTCTATCCAATCAATAAATCAAGTGTTATTCGTGTTTTAATAATTAAATGCTATTTATAAAATTAACTAACGCATCTATTAATAATCTATCCTTGCGTTTTTCTTATTATAGAGTCACTTTTCCACTACGATGTGCTTTCATTTCTACTGCGAGTTGCTCGAAGAATGCTTCGTTTGTTTTTGACTGACGAAGCTTTTTCAAGAAACGTTCTCCAAAATCTCCTGAATCGGAGAAGGTTTTGCGAATTGCCCAAAGTTTGTCCAGTTGATCTTTAGGAATAAGAAGCTCTTCTTTTCGTGTACCTGAGCGACGGATATCGATCGCTGGGAAAATTCGACGTTCCGCAAGACTTCTGTCTAAATGAAGTTCTAGATTACCCGTTCCTTTGAACTCTTCGTAAATTACTTCGTCCATACGTGATCCTGTATCTACTAATGCAGTAGCAAGAATTGTTAAGCTACCGCCTTCTTCGATATTACGTGCCGCTCCAAAAAAACGTTTTGGTCGGTGGAATGCTGCTGGATCAATACCACCTGATAACGTACGACCACTTGGAGGTATTACTAAATTGTATGCGCGAGCAAGTCTCGTAATCGAATCCATTAAAATGATAACGTCGCGTTTATGTTCAACTAAACGCATCGCTCTTTCTAAAACAAGCTCCGCTACTTTTACATGATTTTCTGGTACTTCATCAAATGTAGAACTTACCACATCTGCTTTAACGGAACGCTCAATGTCCGTTACTTCTTCTGGGCGTTCGTCTATTAATAAAACGATTAGTTCGGCGTTTGGATGATTCGTTGTAATTGCATTGGCAATTTCTTTAATCAATAAAGTTTTACCAGCTTTTGGTGGAGCAACGATTAATCCACGTTGGCCGTAACCAACAGGAGCTACTAAATCCATAATACGAGTCGATAATTTATCTGGTTCTGTTTCAAGCTTGATATGACGGTCTGGATAAAGTGCTGTAAGTCCTGGAAAATGGACTCTTTCTTTCGCAATTTCTGGATCTTCACCATTAACTAATTCAACATGTAAAAGGCCATAGTAGCGTTCACTTTCTTTAGGAGGACGCACTTTTCCCGTTACTTTATCTCCGTTACGTAAATCAAATCTTCTAATTTGGGAAGCAGAAATATAGATATCTTCAGAACTTGGAGAATAGTTAATAGGGCGTAAGAAACCAAAACCTTCTTGTTGGATAATTTCTAATACGCCTTCCATGAAGAAAAATCCTTCTTGTTCTGCACGAGATTTTAATATAGCAAAAATAAGTTCCTTTTTTGAAAGTTTGCTATAAGTTGCAACCTTATACTTTCGTGCAAGGGCATAAAGCTCTTTTAAAGTCATATTTTCTAGCTCATTAATAGTTGTTTGTGTCATTGGCAAAGCACCACTCTTTATTATATTTTGTTGTTTCGTTTTTTGGAAAATCAAATATACCTTGGCTTATTTTATACTGCGATTACTTGTCGCAAAAAATGTACCCAGATTTTGTATCTTACTTACGCGATTAATTCCCTTACAAAATCTGCGGCACTTGCCAGAGGTCTTATCCTATTCAATGGAGGATCAATAGACCACTGAACTTTATGAATTATTGACACTCATCTAGTTTTTGTAGAAATGGGAGACTACAGTTGAAAAAGATTTAATAGGATTGAAGTTTATAAAGAGGATACCCGACCGACTAAGCCGGGTATACATTAGAGAAGTTTAGTTTTATAGAACTAAATTCGGTTTTTTCTTTAGGCTATGGCGTCCTTCAACAAATCGGATTGTTCCTGATTTTGCACGCATAACGATAGAATGAGTAGAACCAAAAGCACCTTTAAACTGCACTCCGCGAAGAAGTTCTCCGTCCGTTACGCCTGTAGCAGCAAAGATAGCGTCGTCACCTTTAACTAAGTCTTCCATACGTAAAATTTTATTTACATCTAGACCCATTTTGATACAACGTGCCAGCTCTGCTTCGTCTTGAGGAATAAGTTTACCTTGGATTTCTCCGCCTAAGCATTTCAATCCAACTGCAGAGATAACCCCTTCAGGTGCCCCACCCATTCCAAAAAGAATATCTACACCAGTATTATCGAATGCTGTATTAATAGCTCCTGCTACATCGCCATCCGTGATTAACTTGATGCGTGCTCCTGCAGCTCTAATTTCATCGATAATTTTTTGGTGTCTTGGACGACCTAAAATGGTAGCCACTACATCTTCAATATCTTTATTTTTTGCACGGGCTACTGCTCTTAAGTTATCAATAACTGGTGCGTTAATATCCACTAGACCAACTGCTTCAGGACCGACTGCTAACTTTTCCATATACATATCTGGAGCATGAAGTAAATTTCCACGATCTGCAATTGCAAGTACTGCAAGAGCATTCCATCCACCTGAAGCCACGATATTCGTACCTTCTAAAGGATCCACTGCCACATCTACTTGAGGACCACCAGACCCATGTCCTAGCTTTTCTCCGATATATAACATCGGTGCTTCGTCCATTTCACCTTCCCCAATTACAACGACACCTTCCATTGGGATTGTGTCAAAAACTGTGCGCATAGCAGTAGTTGCTGCGTCGTCTGCTTCATTTTTTAATCCTCGTCCCATCCACCGTGCTGATGCGATAGCTGCGGCCTCTGTTACTCGGACTAATTCCATTGATAAACTACGTTCCATCTAATATGTGCCCCCCGGTTTACGGTTTACGGTTAAAAAACCCGTCCTGTCTTTCTTCCTGTTACATTGTAGCATATTTTCTAAATAAGAAAAGTGCAAGGTATTTGGAATTTGGACAGTTACTTTGTGGAAAAGTTATGCTTTACTACCTGTAAAATAGGATGCAATTTATTCGTTGTTTACTTCTATTTCTTTTATTTCCACTCGTCTAATATCTGCACCAAGCCCTTGAAGCTTTTCAATAATTGAACTATAGCCACGCTCTATATGAAATATATCTTGAATCTCTGTTTCTCCATCGGCAATTAAACCTGCAAGAACTAGCGCCGCACCAGCACGTAAGTCGCTTGCCCGAACCGTTGCAGCTTCCAGATTTACTGGTCCGGTAATGACAGCAGTTCTACCATCTACCCGTCCATTTGCACTCATTCGGCGAAGTTCATCAATTTGTTTAAATCTAGCCGAATAAATGGAATCCGTAATAACCGATGTACCAGTAGCTTGCGTCATTAATACCGAAAATGGTTGCTGTAAATCAGTCGGAAATCCCGGATACACAAGCGTTTTAACATCTACCGCTTGTAAGTTTTCGGGCTTTGGAATAAAAATCTGTTCTTCATACTCTTCCACTTTAACGCCCATTTCACGAAGCTTAGCTGTTAATGCTTCCACATGAAAAGGAATAACATTATCAATGGTGATGCCGTCTCCAGCAACTGCCGCCATAATCATGAACGTACCTGCTTCAATGCGATCTGGAATAATTGTATGCTTCGTGCCGTGTAATTCGTTTACACCATCAATTCGAATGACATTCGTTCCAGCACCTTTAATATTCGCACCCATATTGGATAAAAGAGTTGCAACATCAATGATTTCTGGCTCTTTTGCTGCATTTTCAATGATCGTTCTGCCTTTTGCAAGTACAGCAGCAAGCATTATATTAATCGTAGCTCCCACACTTACAACGTCTAAATAGATCTTAGATCCTACTAATTCATCCGCACGCAAATAAATTGCCCCATGCTCATTGGAAACAGTAGCTCCTAAAGCTTCAAAACCTTTAATATGTTGATCAATTGGGCGTGGCCCTAAATGACATCCTCCAGGTAATCCGATGGCAGCTTTTTTAAATTTCCCAAGAAGCGCACCCATTAAATAGTAAGAAGCTCGTAGTTTTTTTATATTACCATTTGGGAGCGGCATATCTACTATATTCGTCGGATCGATTGTCATTGTACCGTCTTCGAATGTAATTTTAGCCCCTACTTCTTCTAAAATTTCTTTTAATGTCCATACGTCTAAAATTTCCGGTAAACCTTCTATAGTCACAGGGGAGTTCGCCAGTAAGGAAGCTGGAATAAGTGCTACTGCACTATTTTTCGCTCCGCTTACTTTAATCGTTCCATGTAGCCGATTTGCACCTTTTATTTTATAAACTTCCATACGCTTCTCCTTCGTCTGGTTACTCGCTTTTACGATTGTTCCAATCCGCTAGAAATCCTTCAATTCCTTTGTCTGTCAAAGGATGATGAAATAATTGTTTTAAAACTTTAATTGGTGTTGTAGAAATATGCGCACCATTTAACGCAGCATCTGTAATATGTTGCGGATGTCTAATAGAAGCTGCAATAATTTCTGTATCAATGTTGTGAATCTCGAAAATTTGAGCAATCTTTGCAATTAATTCCATTCCGTCGTGTCCAATGTCGTCTAGACGACCTAGAAATGGAGATACATACGTTGCCCCAGCTCTGGCTGCTAATAACGCTTGGTTTGCAGAAAAAATAAGCGTTACATTTGTTTTAATTCCTTCTGAACGAAATACAGAACATGCTTTAAGTCCTTCGGGTGTCATAGGTAGCTTAACCGTAATATTGGGAGCAATTGCAGCAAGTTCTCTACCTTCTTTAATCATACCTTCCGCATCTAACGCGATTACTTCTGCACTCACAGATCCGTCAACTAATGCTGTAATTTCACGAAGACGATCATGGAAAGAAATATTTTCTTTTGCGACTAACGAAGGATTTGTTGTTACACCGGATAAAATACCCCATGCGTGTGCTTCCTTGATTTCATCGAAATTGGCTGTATCTATAAAAAATTTCATATTAATAATATCCTCCTATTGATGGAAAAATAGGAGAAGCTTCTGATTTAAAACAGAACACTTCTCCTTCTTTCAATATTACCCAACTGAATTATGCTTTGTTTGAGCTTCCAAATTCGCGCATTTTTCCGATAACCGTTGTTTTAATAGCATCGCGTGCTGGTATTAAATATTTACGCGGGTCATATTGACTTGAATTTTCATTTAAATAGTTTCGAATTGCGTTTGTTGCAGCAATTTGATTTTCTGTATTTACATTGATTTTAGCAGTTCCTAAAGAAATGGAACGTTCAATATCATGCGTTGGAATTCCTGTACCACCATGTAATACTAAAGGAAGATCTGCTAATTTAGATATTTCTTCCATTTCTTCAAATCCTAAGTTAGGTTCCCCTTTATACGGGCCGTGAACAGATCCTAATGCAGGCGCTAAGCAATCAATGGACGTACGTTTTACTAGCTCCGCACATTCTGAAGGATTTGCATAAATAACGCCATCCGCCACTACATCGTCTTCTTGTCCGCCAACTGTTCCAAGCTCAGCTTCTACTGAAATGTTACGCGCATGTGCGTAATCCACAACATTAGAAGTAATTTCTACGTTCTCTTCAAATGAATGATGAGATGCATCAATCATAACAGATGTGAACCCAGCATCAATCGCTTCTTTACATTTTTCAAAGCTAGAGCCATGATCTAAATGGATTGCCACTGGAACGGACGTTTTATAATCTTCCATCAGTCCTTTTACCATATGTACAACTGTTGTAAATCCGCCCATGTATTTTGCAGCACCTTCAGATACACCTAAAATAACAGGTGATTTCTCTTCTTCTGCCGCTTGTAAAATAGCTTGTGTAAATTCAAGGTTGTTAATATTGAATTGTCCTACAGCATATCCTTCTTTTTTTCCTTTTATAAGCATTTCTTTCATCGATACTAAAGCCATTTAAATGGACCTCCTCTTTTTGCTTTTATGCTCGTTTATTTACTTTTTATATCTTGTCGCCTAGCAACAGCTAATCGGCATCTTCCACTTTTCTTTTTCATCATAACAAAAACAGGCGATGTTTTCCACTGCCTGCTTGTGGACTACTTTTTCAACAGATTATTTATTGCATCACGGACCTCAAAAATATCAAAAGGTTTTGTAAAGTAAAGTGATGCACCTAAATCCATCGATTTTTGGATCATGTTTAACTCCCCATATGCCGTCATCATCATTACAGGTAAACTTGGATACTTTTCTTTTAAGTATGTTAGAATTTTTATCCCGTCCATTCCAGGAATTTTCATATCCAACAAAACACCGTCAATAGCTTGTTTTTCAGCTATATCCAATGCCTCCAGTCCGTTTGAAGCGAGACTCACTTCATAACCATCTTGTGAAAAAACTTCTTTCAAGAGCATTCGTATTCCTAGTTGATCATCAACAATTAAAATGTGTTTCATGATGGACAAGCCCCTTTTATCAAATTTCCCCTTCTATACTATTCGCCACTAATGTTTATTTCCCTTCTAACTATACTCTAAATAATTCCTATTTTACGTATATCTTCTGCTACTTTATAATAATGAAGAGGTGAAATTTCATGAAAATGCTAACAACACAACTCTCTGGGCTTCTTCAAAGAATCGCTGCTTCCGAAGAAGAGAATATAGAAGAAACCGCTAGACTTCTTGCGCAAGCCGCTGCACGTGAAGGTTCCATCTATTTTGCCAGTTTCGACGAAATGGAAAGCATCGCAATTAATGCAAAATATGCTGTAGAAACTTTTCCAAATATGCATGTATGGACAACAGATACTGTACTTACAAGCATTGACCGTGTTTGGATTATTACAAGATCTTGTGAGAATAAAGAAGCTCTTGGTCTCGCAAAAAAATTAAGTAATGAATTTATTCCTTTTAGTGTTACTGCTGCGGAGCCTCCAGACGATGCAAACCACCTTGCAAGTTTAGCATATACATATATTTCCTTGAAGTTATCTAAAGGCTTGCTTCCTTCTGAAGATGGAAGTCGCATTGTCCTACCCTATGCTTTAAGTGCAATGTTTGTATATGAAGCTGTCAAAATGAAGCTCGACGAAATGCTCATGGATGAATAGTCACAGGAATTGCCCCGAGAAGTTCGTTAATTCTTGGGGCGATTTTTGTTTGGTTGCGAGTCCTTGTTAATTGGTCTCGCTCTGCTATTCCCTTACTAATTATGGAAAATAGTTCAAAACTCTTCACTTCGTTTGAAACGTTATATTAACTAAACGGACTATCTCTCACCGAGTAAACTCTTTATTGTGAGATTTGGTTGCTCTCGCCTTATATTTGGTTGCTCTTCCATTTGATCTGGTTGCTCTTCCTGTATGTTTGGTTGCTCTCCACGCACAATTGGTCGTTCTTTGCCATTTATCCCCATTAGAAAAGCAGTTCGACAAGTCGAACTGCTTTTCTTCGTTTATTTTTCTACGGCTGCTTTTATGAATTCACGGAATAAAGGTTGCGGACGTTGTGGACGTGACACAAATTCCGGATGGAACTGAGATGCTACGAAGAATGGGTGATCTGGTAGCTCGATGATTTCGATTAGACGACCATCTGGGCTTGTACCAGAGAACACAAATCCTGCTGCTTCGAATTGTTCACGGTATTCATTGTTGAATTCGTAACGGTGACGGTGACGTTCGTATACAAGCTCTTCTCCGTATGCTTGGTGTGCTTTTGAGCCAGGAGTTAGTTTACATGGATATAATCCAAGACGAAGTGTTCCACCTAGATCCTCAATGTCTTTTTGTTCAGGCAATAAGTCAATAATAGAATGTGCTGTTGTTGGATCTAATTCTGTCGAATGAGCTCCTTGTAATTCTAAAATAGAACGTGCAAATTCAACTGTTGCAAGTTGCATTCCTAGACAAATACCTAAGAAAGGCACATTGTTTTCACGTGCAAATTTCGTAGCTGCGATTTTACCTTCTACTCCGCGGTCTCCAAATCCACCAGGAACAAGAATTCCATCCACGTCGGAAAGTATTTCAGCAACATTTGCATCATTTACTTCTTCTGCATTCACCCATTTCACTTCAATATCTGCATCAAATTTGTAACCAGCATGTTTCATCGCTTCTACTACAGAAATGTATGCATCTTGAAGTTCAACGTATTTTCCTACTAAACCAATACGAACTGTTTTCGATAATGATTTTACTTGATCGACAAGTGCTTGCCAGTCTGTCATATCCGCTTCTTTTGTTTCCAATTGGAAATGATCCACTACAATTTGGTCTAAATGTTGTGCTTGAAGCATCAATGGAATCTCATAAAGTGAGTCTGCATCAATACATTCGATTACTTCTTCGGGTTTGATGTCACAGAATAACGCAATTTTGTCTTTCATATCTTGAGGAATTGGCATTTCTGAACGGCAGACAATAACATTCGGTTGAATACCTAGACTGCGCAATTCTTTCACACTATGTTGGGTTGGCTTCGTTTTCATTTCACCAGCAGCTTTAATAAATGGAACCAATGTACAATGTACGTACATCACATTTTTACTACCTACATCACGTTTCATTTGACGAATTGTTTCTAAGAATGGAAGTGATTCGATATCTCCAACTGTACCACCGATTTCCGTTATTACGATATCTGCATGTGTTTCTTTTGCAGCTAAAAATAAACGCTCTTTAATTTCATTTGTAATATGTGGAATTACTTGCACTGTTCCACCATTATAATCGCCACGACGTTCTTTTCTTAATACAGAAGAATATACTTTCCCTGTTGTGATATTCGAGTATTTATTTAGATTAATGTCAATAAAACGCTCGTAATGCCCTAAGTCTAAATCTGTTTCTGCACCATCATCTGTTACAAAAACTTCTCCGTGTTGATATGGACTCATCGTTCCAGGGTCTAAGTTAATGTATGGATCAAATTTTTGAATCGTTACATTCAACCCTCTGTTTTTCAATAAACGGCCTAGCGACGCCGCTGTTATACCTTTTCCTAATGAAGAAACTACTCCACCAGTTACAAAAATAAATTTAGTCATTATTTGTTCCTCCTATGTGTATTAGCCTTATTGCAACAACAAAAAGCGCCCCTCCTGCTTTTTGGCAGGGGAGCGCATATGCACTTGAGTAATGTCTCTTTAAAAAGAGCCCAATTGAATTTTATAGCGTATAGAAGTAGAAGTCAAGAATTATTCCTCGTCTTCTAGATCTTCGTCGTCCAACTCTTCATCTTCAATAATTTCAAATTCATCTTCGTCTTCATCAATTAAATCCTCTTCAATCACTTCATCGATTCCTTCTACGAAATCAATTACTACTTCGTCTTCTTCATCTTCTTCTTCAGCAAACTCATCGAATTCTTCTTCAAAGACAATTTCATCTTCGTCCAAATCATCCAAGTCGTCGTCTTCTGATACTTTCGCTTTCTTTTTACGAACTTTTACAGTTGGGGCAGTTTCTTCTTCTATTTGTTCTACAGGGTACCATTCTCTAAGACCCCATTGGTTTTCAGCAGTAGCTAAGAAACGACCGTCAATGTTCATATCAGTATAGAATTGAGGCTTGCGATCTGCCATCTCTTGATCTGTAAATCCATTAAGTTTTTGAATTTCATCAAATAGTTCAGTAAGTGTTAAAGAGTTTTTCTTATCCTCTAAAATAGCAAAACCTATATCTATTAATGATTCTTCTTGTAATTGTGCTGTTGTCATTTCACGAAATTTCAAATCGTGCACGTCCTTTCAATGTCCGTTTACATACTTCCCATTATATACAAACAAGTATGTTATATGCTACATTCATTTATTCTTTTTGAAAAATGAATTTTTCGAAGTTGCCAATAAAAATAAATAAAATGAAATGAATAGTAAAGGAATGGATCCCAATTGTTTATTATATAGGAAAACAGTAAGTAGTAGGAGTACGATAATGACCATTATGTGAATTACTATTTTCATGTCATTTCTCCTTTACTACTTAGTTAAATTTGCCTTGGCATATTTGTGTCCAAATTTTGAATCGAGCTTGCTCGATGAATTACTTCACAAAATATGTGAAATCCGCTGAAGGCTCTAACTTTTGTTGAATAAGGTTAGTTTCATTATACAAAAAAACAGAAAAAAAGTGTTCCGATATCACCTCGGAACACTATTTTTTTTACATATTGCGTCGGTATTGCCCACCAACCTCGTAAAGAGCGTTCGTGATTTGTCCTAGACTTGCTTTCTGAACTGTTGTCATTAGCTCTTCGAAGATGTTACCGCCGGTTACAGCTACTTGTTTTAGACGAGCGAGTGCTTCCTCAGCTTCGTTTGTATGTTTTTGTTGGAAGTTTTGGAGATTTGTAATTTGTGTTTCTTTTTCTTCTTTCGTTGCACGAGCAAGTTCCATATTATCAATGTCCTCTGCGGAAGCAGGATTTGGATTTAAATACGTGTTAACACCTATAATCGGAAGTTCTCCAGTGTGTTTTTTCATTTCATAGTACATGGATTCTTCTTGAATTTTACCGCGTTGGTATTGTGTTTCCATTGCACCAAGCACGCCACCGCGGTCATTTATTCGATCAAATTCAGAAAGAACTGCTTCTTCGACAAGGTCCGTCATTTCTTCGACAATAAACGATCCTTGAAGTGGATTTTCATTTTTCGATAATCCGTGTTCTTTTGTAATGATCATTTGAATGGCCATTGCACGTCGAACGGATTCTTCTGTCGGAGTTGTGATTGCTTCGTCATATGCATTTGTATGAAGCGAGTTACAATTGTCTTGCAATGCCATCAACGCTTGAAGTGTTGTGCGAATATCATTAAAATCGATTTCTTGCGCATGAAGACTTCTACCTGATGTTTGAACATGGTATTTCAGTTTCTGACTTCGATCATTCGCACCATATTTGTCTCGCATTACGACAGACCAAATGCGACGAGCAACGCGGCCAATTACCGTGTACTCCGGATCCAAACCATTCGAAAAGAAGAACGATAAATTAGGTGCAAAGTCATCAATATTCATACCGCGACTCAAGTAGTACTCCACGTAAGTGAAACCATTTGAAAGTGTGAACGCCAGCTGGGATATTGGATTAGCTCCCGCTTCTGCAATATGATAACCAGATATGGAAACCGAATAATAATTACGAACTTTTTGATCAATAAAATATTGTTGAATGTCACCCATCATACGTAAAGCAAATTCTGTCGAGAAAATACACGTATTTTGACCTTGATCCTCTTTTAATATATCTGCTTGAACCGTCCCACGAACTACTTGCAACGTTGCAGTTTTCACTTCTGTAAATTCTTCCACAGTCAGGGTACGACCAAGTTTTTCTTCTTGAATACGAACTTGCTGATCGATTGCTGTATTCATGAACATTGCTAAAATTATTGGAGCAGGTCCATTAATCGTCATTGATACAGAAGTAGATGGCGCACATAAATCAAAGCCATCATACAGTTTTTTCATATCCTCTAGCGTACAAATACTTACACCAGATTCACCGACTTTTCCGTAAATATCTGGACGGTGATCTGGATCTTCTCCGTAAAGTGTTACCGAGTCAAACGCTGTAGAAAGGCGCTTTGCATCATCGTCTTTTGATAAATAATGGAAACGACGATTTGTACGCTCCGGTGTACCCTCTCCTGCAAACTGACGCTTCGGATCTTCTCCTTCCCGTTTGAACGGGAAAACGCCAGCTGTATACGGGAATGAACCCGGAACATTTTCTTTATATACCCATCTTAAAATTTCACCATAATCAACGAATTTTGGTAGTACTACTTTTGGAATTTTTAACCCTGCCAAGCTCTCTGTACGAAGGATTGTGCGAATTTCTTTGTCACGAACTTTCGTTACAAATTCATCCCCAGCATATGCTTCTTTTAAAGCAGCCCAGTTTTCCAATATTCGTTTTGATTCCGCTGTTAATTCATCACGAATTCCATTCGCTAATGATTCCAGTGATTGTATTAAAGCATCATCCGCAGCTTTTTCTTTCACAGTCTCCATTGCTCCTTCTAATTGGAACAATCTTCTCGCAAAAGCCACTTGTTCATCGGACTTTTTATGGTATCCCCGAACGGTATCTGTAATTTCACGCAAGTAATAACGACGATCATTTGGAATAATAACATTTTGCTTTTGCGTTTTCACAAATTGTTCATACGAAGTTTCCCAGTTAGTACCTGTCTTTTCATTCAACACATCAACTAAAGCTGCAAATAAAGAATTAGTACCTTTATCATTAAATTGGCTTGCAATTGTTCCGTAAACGGGCATTGTATCTAAATCATCATGCCATAGCTCGCGACTGCGTTGATATTGCTTTTGAACTTGTCTAAGTGCGTCTTCTGAGCCTTTACGTTCGAATTTATTGATGACAATTAAATCTGCATAGTCAATCATATCGATTTTTTCTAATTGAGATGGTGCCCCGAACTCGCTTGTCATTACATACATCGAAGCGTCCGATACGTTTGTAATTTCCGCGTCCCCTTGCCCGATACCACTTGTTTCTACAATGATTAAATCGAAACCAGCTACTTTTACAACATCCAATACATCTGCAAGTGCACCTGATAATTCGGTTCGAGATCCACGTGTTGCTAAACTACGCATAAATACTCGTTTATTGAAGATTGCATTCATACGAATTCGGTCGCCAAGTAATGCTCCACCCGTTTTTTGTTTCGTTGGATCAATCGACAGTACGGCTATTTTTTTGTTAGGTAATTCATGTAAAAAACGGCGAATTAATTCGTCTGTTAAGGAACTTTTTCCTGCTCCTCCAGTACCTGTAATTCCTAAAACTGGCGTGCCTTTTGACAAAGTCCTTGCTTGTTCAATCATTACTTTCACTTCAGCATCTTGCGTTTGATGAGCTTCTTCAGCAATTGTGATTAAATGGGCAAGTACTTCTGGATTTTCAGTTGAAACCGCTTCTATTTCATTTTGCGCTCCAGAAGCTTTTGTTGGTACATCACATTCTATTAACATTTGATTGATCATACCTTGAAGACCAAGTTTTCGACCATCTTCAGGTGAGAAAATTCCTGAGATTCCATATTCTTGTAGTTCTTTTATTTCTTTCGGAATTATTACTCCACCACCACCGCCATATATGCGAATATGAGGTGCGCCGCGTTCTACGAGTAAGTCCTTCATATATTTAAAATACTCAACATGCCCTCCTTGATAGGAAGAAATTGCAATCCCTTGTACATCTTCTTGAATAGCAGCATTCACGACTTCTTCTACGGAACGGTTATGGCCTAAGTGAATTACTTCTGCTCCACTTGCTTGTAAAATACGGCGCATAATATTAATCGAAGCATCATGACCGTCAAATAGACTAGATGCTGTGACAAAACGAACATGATTTTTTGGACGATATACTTCTACAGTTGACATGTTGTTCCCCCTTTTTTGAATAAAAACTTACTTGCCCATCCCATTTAAGACAAATTCTATTTGTAGTTCTGTAAATTGTTCAAGCGTATATTCCTTGCGTAAAACCCATCTTCTAAATGCCCACATTTGTCCTTGAACGACAATTGTATGCGCATAAAGGTTTGTTTGCGCTTCTGTTAACCTTAGTTCCCCATTTTGTACACAGTCAACAAGAATTTTCCGGAAAATATTAATCATCTCTAGCTCTTTATTCAAAACGTATTCTAGTGCACCTTTTGGTAATGATTTGGATTCTTGATACATAACAACGAATTCATCCTGCATATCGTCAATTACCCGATAATAATGGCGGATTGCCGTTTTCAAGTCTTCAATTGTGCCATTTTGTGCCGAAATTTGGGATAGTTTGTCATGTACTTCATTGTAAATACTATCGCAAACTAAATAGAGTACATCTTCCTTTGTACGAATATACTCATAGAGTGTTCCAATACTAAATCCTGCTTCTTTTGCGATTTCTCTCGTCGTCGCCCGGTGGAAGCCCTTTTCTTTGAATAAGGTGACAGCTGCACGAATCATTTGGTGACGCCTTTTTTCGATCAAATTTTCATCTTTGACGGATGTCTTCACTTCATGCTTTTTTTCCATAGCCATTTATTATTTTGTTAGCATACGAGAAATAACGAGACGTTGAATTTCTTGTGTGCCCTCGTATATTTGTGTGATTTTTGCATCGCGCATAAAGCGTTCCACTGGATAATCTTTTGTATAACCATACCCACCGAACACTTGAACCGCTTCTGTCGTCACTTTCATCGCTGTATCGCCAGCCATCAGTTTCGCCATCGCAGATTCTTTGCCGTAAGGAAGCCCATTGGATTCCAACCATGCCGCTTGGTACGTAAGTAAACGAGATGCTTCTGTAGAAGTTGCCATATCCGCTAGTTTGAAAGATATACCTTGGTTCGCAACGATTGGTTTGCCGAATTGCACGCGTTCTTTAGCGTATCCAACTGCAGCATCGAGTGCACCTTGTGCGATACCAACAGCTTGAGCAGCAATGCCATTACGTCCACCATCTAATGTTTTCATTGCGATAATGAAACCTTCTCCTTCTTCCCCAAGAAGATTTTCTTTTGGTACACGGCAATTATCAAAAATAATTTCAGTCGTAGGTGAAGAACGGATTCCTAATTTCTTTTCTTTTTTCCCAACAGAGAATCCAGAGAAATCAGCTTCTATGATAAATGCGCTTGTACCTTTATGTTTGGAATCTGGATCAGTTACTGCAAAAACAACATAGATATCCGCGATTCCACCATTTGTAATGAAAATTTTAGAACCATTTAGTACATAATGATCGCCATCTAATTTAGCAGTTGTTTTCATGCCACCTGCGTCAGAACCTGAACCAGCTTCTGTTAAACCGTATCCACCGATTTTTGTTCCCTCAGCCATTGGACGAAGGTATTTTTGTTTTTGCTCTTCATTGCCGTATTTGAAAATCGGCCATCCAGCAAGTGATGTATGCGCAGAAAGTGTTACACCAGTTGAAGCACATACGCGGGATAATTCTTCTACCGCGATACAGTAAGCAAGATAATCGGAACCAATTCCGCCGTATTCTTCTGGCCAAGGAATACCCGTTAATCCTAGTTCCGCCATTTTGTCGAAAATTTCACGGTCAAAGCGTTCTTCTTCGTCACGTTCTGCAGCTGTTGGCCCTACTTCGTTTTCTGCAAAATCACGTACCATTTTACGAATCATTTCATGCTCTTCTGAAAGTTGAAAATTCATTGTTTATCCCGCCTTTTTAGTGTTTTATTAAGTATCCGTTACTAGAATTTAGCGCTCTGGCGTTCGCTTTCCCGCAGGAGTCTCACACCGCGTGTTGAATTCTATGATAGGAAGTAAAACTTCAATAAATAGTTACTATAAAAAAATGCTATGTTAGAGTTTTTCAGTGCTCTCTAATAGAATTTCTATTAATTCGTTAGATGTTTACTAATGACGATTTTTTGGATTTCACTTGTTCCTTCGTAAATTTCGGTAATTTTGGCGTCACGGAAATAGCGTTCTACTGGATAATCTTCCGTATAGCCGTAACCGCCGAATACTTGGACTGCTTCAATAGCTACGTCCACCGCTGTTTTCGAAGCGAATAATTTTGCCATCGATGCTTCTTTTCCACAAGGAAGTCCTTTTTCGCGAAGGCTCGCTGCACGGTATACAAGAAGTCTAGACGCTTCTACTGCTGTGCCCATATCGGCAAGCTTGAAACCTATTCCTTGGTTTGCAGCAATTGGTTTCCCAAATTGCACACGCTCTTTTGCGTATCCAACCGCTGCTTCGAATGCTGCTTCTGCAATTCCAAGTGCCTGCGTAGCGATTCCGATACGACCTGTATTTAAGTTCGCCATTGCAATTTTAAATCCTTCGCCTTCTTCACCAAGTCTATTTGCAACAGGAATTTTCATATCTTCAAAGGTGATTTGCACAGTTCTAGAACCATGCAAGCCCATTTTCTTTTCATCTTTTCCGACAATAAAACCTGGTGTTTCCTTTTCCACGATAAATGCAGAGATCCCTCTTGATCCTTGCGATGGATCCGTTGAAGCAAACACGATATTTACATCTGCCTCGCCACCGTTTGTAATAAATACTTTCGAACCGTTTAATACGTAATGGTCATCTTTCTTAACTGCTTTCGTTCTCAATGCTCCAGCATCAGATCCTGCAGATTGCTCGGTTAAACAAAATGCGCCTAAGTATTCACCAGTTGCTAGCTTCGGAACGTATTTATTTTTTTGCTCTTCATTGCCAAAATAAAGGATTGGGTTCGTGCCAACAGATGTGTGAACGGAAAGAATTACGCCAACAACAGCACTTACTTTTGATAGCTCATTAATCGCGATTACGTAGCTTGTAAAATCCATTTCTGCTCCGCCATATTTTTCTGGTACAGTTATTCCCATTAACCCAAGTTCGCCCATTTTTTTAATGATTTCACGAGGAAACTCCCCTTGTTCCATTCGTTCAATATAAGGTTCGATTTCCACTTTTGCAAAATCCCGTACCATATTACGCATCATTAATTGTTCTTCCGTGAATTTCAATTCCATCTTAAAAACCCCTTTTTTTCCTTAAAAACCCAAATGATTCAACTAACAATCAGTGGGATAAAGCACCACTGATTGAAGTTTCACTTCTCCCCGTATTAACGGGCAGTAAGACTCCCACTTCTACGCTTTTTTAACGGGAAGAATAAGTGGGAGTCTAACAGCCCTTAAAAACCCGAATGGTTCAACTAACAATCAGTGGGATAAAGCACCACTGATTGAAGTTTCACTTTTACTCGTAGCTGTAGAAGCCTCGACCTGATTTCTTGCCTAACCAACCTGCTTTAACGTATTTTCTAAGCAGTGGACACGGACGGTATTTGCTGTCCCCAAAACCTTCGTGTAAAATTTCCATAATATACAAACAAGTATCTAAACCAATAAAATCTGCTAATTGAAGCGGTCCCATAGGGTGATTCATACCCATTTTCATCACATCGTCGATTGCTTCTTTTGTTGCGACACCTTCATAAAGTGTATAAATTGCTTCGTTGATCATCGGCATTAAAATACGGTTGGAAACGAAACCTGGGAAGTCATTTACTTCCACTGGTGTTTTGCCTAGTTTTTTCGTCATTTCTTCTATTGCTGTATATACTTCATCGGATGTTGCTAATCCTCGGATAATTTCTACCAGTTTCATCACTGGCACTGGATTCATAAAATGCATACCGATTACTTGCTCCGGACGATTCGTTGCCGCTGCAATTTCCGTGATTGGTAAAGAGGAAGTGTTCGTTGCCAAAATTGTATGTTTTGGTGTTATTTCATCTAATTGTTTGAAAATCGATTGTTTGATTTCCATGTTTTCTACTGCTGCTTCGATGACTAAATCGACATCATTTGCGTCTTCGATGGAGAGTGATTTTGTAATATTGCTAAGAACTGCTTGTTTTTGATCTTCTGTCATACGACCTTTTTCGACGTTACGTGACAAGTTTTTCGTAATTGTTTGAATGCCACGATCGTAAAATTGTTGTTCGCGGTCATTTAATATCACTTCGAATCCAGCTTGTGCGCAAACTTGAGCAATTCCAGATCCCATTTGACCTGCTCCGATTACCATTATTTTTTGAATTGTCATGCGTTGCTTCCCCCTGTTTTTGGAACTTCGATCATAATAGCGTCTCCTTGCCCGCCTCCCGAACAAATTGCGGCTACTCCAATGCCACCACCGCGGCGTTTCAGTTCATAAGCAAGTGTTAAAATAATTCGTGCTCCAGATGCTCCAATTGGATGACCGAGCGCTACTGCACCGCCGTTTACGTTCACTTTTGCTTCATCGAGACCCGCGATTTGGCTACTTACTAGTGCAACAGCAGCAAATGCTTCATTTATTTCAAATAAATCAATTTCATCTAGTGATTTCCCTGTTTTATCAAGTAATTTATTGATTACTATACCTGGTGTTTGTGGGAAGTTTTCTGGTTCAATTGCTATTTCAGCGTGACCTAGCACGTATGCAAGTGGCTCTCTTCCAAGCTCTTTTGCCTTTGCTTCACTTGTTAAAACAATTGCACAAGCTCCGTCATTTATTCCCGGTGCGTTTCCTGCAGTAATCGTTCCTTCGCTACCAAATGCTGGTTTTAATTTCGCTAGTGACTCAATTGCTGTATCACGGCGAGGTGCTTCGTCTTCGTTTACGACGATTGGATCGCCTTTTCGTTGTGGAATTTCCACAGAGACAATTTCTTCTGCAAAAATGCCGTTGTCTATCGCTTTTAAGGCAAGGTCATGACTTCTAAAAGACCATTCATCTTGCTTCTCACGAGAAAGTTCAAATGATTCTGCCGTCGTATTTCCGTAAGTCCCCATATGCACATGCTTTGGATGGAATGAACAAGAAAGTCCGTCATAGACCATGCCATCCACCATTTGCGCATCTCCCATACGAAGTCCGAATCTACCTTTTGGTAAATAATAGGGAGCATTCGACATTGATTCCATTCCACCAGCAACGATGATTTCTTCATCTCCAAGACGGATTAATTGATCTGCTAAAGTGACACTTCTCATACCTGAAGCACATACTTTGTTAATCGTTTCGGTTTTGACTGACCATGGAATACCTGCTTTTGCTGCCGCTTGTCTAGAAGGAATTTGCCCCTGACCTGCTTGTAAAACGGTTCCCATAATTACTTCATCCACTTCATCAGCTGGTACTCCTGCACGAGATAATGCTTCTTTAATGGCAACTCCTCCAAGGTCAGAAGCCGTTAAACTACTAAGTGCCCCTCCGAATTTCCCAAAAGCTGTACGTGCGCCATCCAAAATAACCGTCTTTGTCATATTAGCCACCCCTTCATCTGATATGTATGCGCTTTCAACATAAATAAAATAAAAAATGTTGCTGACTGAACGCTCGCTCGATTTTATTTGTTAGAAAAAAGGGAGCTTTTACACTCCCTTACTATTAACACTAGTTTACGAAACTATCACATTAATTGCAATATAATTATGTCTATTTATTGAACGATTGGTTCTACTTCTTCCTCTTCAACTGGTGGAATGAACTCTCCGAAAACAGATTTTTCAAGAAGCTCTGCAATGTCATAAGTGCCGACTGTTTCCTCTACTTCCTTCGCTTTCGTACCGTCCGATAGCATCGTTAAGCAATACGGACATCCAGAAGAAATGATGGTTGGGTTTACTTCAAGCGCCTGTTCAGTACGAGCTACGTTTACACGATTTCCAACATGCTCTTCCATCCACATCAATCCGCCGCCTGCTCCACAACACATTCCTGTTTCGCGGTTACGATCCATTTCAACTAACTTCACACCCGGAATTGCTTTCAACACTTCACGTGGTGCGTCGTATACATCATTATATCGACCTAAGTAACAAGAATCGTGGAATGTAATCGTTTCTTCCACTGCATATTTTGGTTTCAAGCGACCAGCTTGCACTAGATCATAAAGCATTTCAGTATGGTGAAGCACTTCTCCGCTCCATCCGAAATCGCTGTATTCATTTTTAAAGATATTATATGCATGCGGATCAATTGTGACGATCTTTGTTACTCCAGCTTTTTCAAATTCGGAAATATTGTTCGACGCTAGCTCTTGGAATAAGAATTCATTTCCTAGACGACGAGGTGTGTCTCCTGAGTTCTTTTCTTTATTGCCAAGAATGGCGAACTTCACTCCAGCTTCGTTCATCAAATGTGCAAACGCTAAAGCGATTTTTTGTGAACGATTATCGAACGATCCCATCGAGCCAACCCAGAATAAGTATTCAAATTCTTCTCCAGCTTTCGATACTTCTTTTACTGTTGGGATGTGCACTTCTGGACGTGCATCTCTCCAGTTTTCTTTCTCCTTACGATTCAAGCCCCACGGATTTCCTTGACGCTCAATATTCGTCATTGCTCTTTGTGCATCTGGATCCATTTTTCCTTCCGTCATAACTAAGTAGCGACGTAGGTCAATAATTTTATCTACATGCTCATTCATAACTGGACATTGGTCTTCACAGTTACGGCAAGTTGTACAAGCCCAAATTTCTTCTTCTGTAATAACATCCCCGATTAGTGACGGACTATAAATGTCTTCAATTACTACGCCTTCTGCTCCAGCAGCCATCGCAAGTTGGTTTCCTTTTGTTCCTTGAAAAGCAAGTGCTGGTACCCATGGTTTTGTTTTTGTTTCAACTGCTCCAGTAAGTGTTAAATGATCCCGAAGCTTTACGATTAAGTCCATCGGTGACAGCATTTTGCCTGTTCCCGTAGCTGGACACATATTTGTACAACGTCCACATTCTACACATGCGTATAAGTCGATCATTTGTGCTTGTGTAAAGTCTTGTATGCGACCTACACCAAATGAAGGCATTTCTTCTTCGTCCGCATCTTCGTCTTCTTCCTCTTCGAAATTGATCGGACGTAATTTTCCAACATTGTCTAAACGGTGGAAGTAAACGTTTGCAGGACCAGTTATTAAGTGGAAATGCTTTGATTGTGGTACATACACTAAGAATGTTAGTAGGAAAAGTAAATGTGCCCACCACATTACATAGAAAACTACTGCGGCTGCTGTTGGTGGAATGAAACCTAGTATTGTGCCAATTGAGGAAGCAATCGGCTCGGTCCAAGCTGCATCATGGCCATGCCAGATCATTCCCATTCCATTACCAACTAAAACGGAAACCATTAACCCACCGATGAAAATAAGCACTAGCCCATTTTTCCATCCGCGTTTTAGACGTACTAATTTTTCAATATAGCGTCGGTAGAATGCCCACACAACCGCTATTAAAATAACAAGTGTCACGATTTCTTGGAAAAATGTAAACGCTGGATACACAGACCCTAGTGGCAAATGTGAACCAGGTGCTAACCCTTTCCAAATAAAATCGAGTGCCCCAAATTGAACTAATAAAAAGCCATAGAAGAACATAACATGGATTGCTCCACTTTTCTTATCTTTTAATAGCTTCTTTTGGCCGAAAACATACACCCAGATTTTGCGAAGTCTTTCCTTCACATTGTCTTCAAATTCTACTTTTTTCCCCAGTTTGATATATGCATACCTTGTTTTCAATAAATATGCGAACAAACCGATTGCGTACAAAGTAACTGCTACAAACAGCACCCAGTTTGTGATTAATAATGGATTCATCTTATTTCTCCCCCTTTGAGTTGTAAAATGACGTGTTACCGATAGAATACCATTTGGCTAGTAGAATGATAAAGAATTATTTTAATATTAAAACTGAATGAGCATTCAGTCAACATTAATTTATTCTTATGTGTTCGAGATTGATTATAATAGCAGAAAGTTTCTTTGGGAATAGGGAAGTTTGTTTGGGAATTAGAAAATTTCTTTATTTTGTAGGTAGAGTATGGATTTTTTTCAATATTAGAACGCTGTGTTTGCCATCTAAAATTATCTCTAAATCAAAAAAAGTTTAGGTATATTTAACATTATTTATTGAAATACAACACCTCAAGACCAAATGCTAAGCCAGCGAGACTAATTCATACTTATACTCAACCTATTCACGTACAACAGAGACCATCTCTAACAATAAGATGTTATATCTGGAGTTGTAAAAATTCGTAAGTTAAAGCTCTTGATAAAATAATCCCCAATAATAAAAGCTTCTTATCTAGCGTTGATTTGTTTTATTGGAGTGTGAGATTCATTACTTTCTATAAATGCATCTTCCAAACTAATGTCCTCTTTACATTCTTTGAATGCATGGAAAAATATAGTTCTAAATATCATAGCTAAATCACATACTATAGATTCTATTTTTGTCTCAAATCTACCCCATTCATGAGCAGGACTTATATTATAAGATTCGTATAATTCCTGTATTAGAATATTTAACAATCTAATGCTATCAAAATAGTTTCGATTTTATATATATAATATGAAAATCGAAACTATTTTTAATAAACTAATTAATTGGTCCAGCTATTCTTGTTTTTTATCCATAAATTAGAGTTATGCCAATCTATTGGCGACTTTATATAAAAAGGAGGTGATTTTTTATGGCTCTTACACTACAGGCGTATACAACGCCAACCAACACAGTAGTCACTGCAGATACTGCAGCACCACCAGGAACTCTACCAACTCCAGCAGTACCTACAACCCCGTCAATTTTGTCACCAATGATTGATGGTAGCGACGCTTATATTTGGTCTCCAAATACTACTTCCAATCAAACTGTCAAATTCGAAACCACATTCGATATTGGTACTTTGCCAATTCTTTCACTTGATTTACCAATTTCAGTTTATTTTGCTTATGCAGCTAATGAAATAGCTTCCGTTACTGCAAGTTTGGAAATAGTGAATCTTTTAGGAATAGTCGTTGCAACAATTCCTTTATTTACTGGTTCCAATTCAGGTAGTTTTCAAGATGTTGCAATTGCTTCAGGAGATGCTTTAGTAGCAGCTGGGTTATTAGGTAATACTGGTCGTATTGTAGTCGACACAACAGTAACTTCCCCTTCAGTTATTGGATACTCTACAAACCCAGGAACATATCTTGGGGAAATAACAGTACGTAGTCTCTCTATAGTTTAAAATAGACTGCGACAATTTTTTCAAAAAAGATACTCTCCAAAAGTTATCCTTAACCATAACTTTTGGGGAGCCTTTTGATTTTCTATAGCGCTTAATAAAATTATATTTGGTTCTTAAATACCATTAGTTTTAGTAGATTCTTACGGAAATATAAAAACAAGGACTAAAAAAGAGGAGCTTCATGTTATTTTTCCGAATTTTTAATAGATCGACTTTAAAAATAAACTGGAGATCTATGTAAAGGTTTCAGAATGCCAAAGGTAAAGAAGTTTTTTTATTTTTTTGCAATTGAGAGATACAAGTTATACTTTCGATAAGTTGTTTTCTTAACAAAATAAAGAGGAAAAATAGAATTCCCTAAATTGGTCACACGGCAGCACTTCTGACTCGGCCATTTTATATATAATGATCACGAAAAATAAATTGGGTTGTTTAACATTACTTGTTGTAATACGGCACTTAGAGACCAAATGCTGTGCCGGCAAGACCATTTCTCATAATAAAGAGCTAACTCTTTGTGAGTTAGCTCTTTAAAATCAATTAATCTCTTCAAAATACTTTCCAAAATGCACTTTTGCTTCTATTATTCGATCAGGAGAAATTCCAAGTACTACAGATGTTGCCGGTCCTGCGGATTTCAAAATGTCCCAGTCGTTCAGATTGCAGTTTAATCCTAGTCGTTGGCATTCCTCTTTTATTCCAGCAGAACCAACTGGCCATATACGCTTCACTAGTCCACTAGTGATTCCATCCCAAATCTTCTTTATATCCGCAATTTTTTCTAAATCCATGAGTACTTCTTCACCGACGCACGGTTTTCCGTATACATACCATTTACATACCAAGTTACTTTCTTTTTTACGCTCACCAATCATCGTGACTGCCATAGCAGATTGCAGCGTTTCCATGTTGGATTCGGTACTTCCGGTAATCTCAGGGCAAGGCTGCTCTAACTCATAAAATACTTTCTGTATCCCAGCTTTATATTTTTCCCAGCTTTTATTGCCTGAAAAGTTATGCACTATAATGGAGATGGGAAATGCCCCAGCTGTCCACTGCTCCATCAGTGCGACTCTTGCAGCAAAATAAGCAACAACTTCATCATCTACGCGTACAACATCAGCTGCTTTTTCACCAATCGCTGCTGAATTATCAGTTGTGACGACAAAACCATTTGGCAATAAAACCGCATTACGCATGGGTTTTCACTCTATCCATTACCCGCACAACTACTGGAGAGACAATCATCGCAATTCCAGCATTCAAAATAGTTGCAATTGTAATTCCGGGTAAAACCGCAACAAAAAATGCTGGCGAAATGATCCAATAAAAAGGAAGTGTTGCAATGACACTATTTGCAAATATAAAAAATATCCATTTCCATATATGCAATCCCGCTTGATGAAGTTTCGTAAATATAAATAATATAATAAACATTTCCGCACCAATTAATAAATGCAATGGTCCTAAAGGAAATCCTGCATAAAGGGACGAAGATAAATGACCAATTAGAGATGCAGCTCCTGCATAAACAGGTGGTAAAAATGCAGCGGATACAAGTGCTGGAACGGTATCAAGCGCAGCGCTCCCAATACCTACTGGGATTTTCACGAATGCACCAATGGCACATAATGCTGCAAACATTGCTGCGAGCGTTAGTAAGCGAAGCTTCATTGCAGTTACTTCCCCTCTTCTTTTACGCTTCCTACATTTTTAAATACTTTTGCACTGCGTAAATATTCTACATCCGACACCTTTTCTCGCGCATTAGCGACACGTGCTGCTGCGAATAAATAATCAGATAAGCGATTCAAATAGCGTTGCACAACCGCCGGCACATCTTCTTCTGTTTTCATCAATGTGACCATTTGACGCTCTGCACGTCTTGTAATTGTGCGAGCAATATGAAGTGTTGCAGCAGCTGACGTTCCACCTGGTAAAATGAATCGTTCTAGCACTGGGCCTTCTTCTACAAGCACATCAATACGTTTTTCCATTGCTTCAATCGGTTCGTCCGTCATTTTATATACTCGGCGATTCGATACATTCGCTAAGTCTCCACCACAGTCGAATAATTCATGTTGAATCGTTTCTAAATCCTCTAAAACGTCCTTGAAAATCGTTGAATCTAATTCAGTCATTGCCTTCCCAATAAACGAATTCACTTCATCGATCGTGCCGTATGTTTCTACTCGAATATCATCTTTGTCTGTTCTTCCTCCGATTAATCCTGTTTGCCCTTTGTCACCCGTTTTTGTGTAAATTTTCATCCCAATCATCTCCCTTTATTGTTTGTGCAATTCCATACCAAATTCGTGTTACTCGGTCCGCTTTTGTAAAAAGATGTTGATAAAATCTTCCGACTTCATCTCGCAACTGTCGTAAGCTTGCTTCCATCGGTACAATTCCACGTCCAATTTCTGTTGCAATAACTATAACTTCAGCTTGTTCTCCCCATTGTTCTAGCTGCTCGAGTAACTTGTTCAACTCAGGTTCCATCATATTTTCTACCCCAACTACAACAATTACTTCTGTTTGTGGCAATAAAACTGGAATATCTTCCGCGGCATCCATCCACTGTACGCTTCGCCCGTGAACAAGATGTTCTACATAAGTGCGCTTTCCATTAAATGCTCCACCGAAAATGACATGCACCGCTTTCCCTCCAGTACGTCTTTTTTATCTTTCCATTGCAGTTTATACATACACCCATGGGGCACATCCCAATTCCAAAAACTCTTTTCAACATCTGCAAACTTTGTTAATAAAAATCGAGTTGGCCCGCCATGCGTCACTATAACAGGCAGTTCAAATTTTTCTACCACATCATAAAACCCTTTGAGCACACGCTCTTCCATGTTTGCCAGTGACTCGCCATTTGGTGGAGCCACTTCCCGGGGATTTTCAAGCCAAGCCTTATAAAATGTATCCTCTTTTAATTCATTATATGTTTTTTCTTCCCAATCACCAAAGGAGCATTCTCGAAAATTTGCATTTGCAACATAAGGAATTCCATGGAATAACTGTTCTGCTGTTTGCTTGCAGCGAACCAAATCGCTACCAGTAACTTGGTTAATTTCAGTGGAAGTTTTTTTTGTTTTGATTCCAGAAATAATCGATTCATCGGTCCAACCGATATATTTTTTCTCTCGATTCCCATTCGTCGGCAAATGTCTTATGAGAGTAATAGTAAAAGGGTCATCCATAGTACCACCTCCGAAACTTCCACACTTGCCCCAAGCAAATCCCCCGTAATTCCACCAAAGTTCTTCCATGCCCATCGTCGAAATAAACAAATAAATACGATTAAAACTGTAGCAAATGTGATTGCAATTAACCAATCCGTAAACCAACCTATTAGGAATAACCCAATAAAAAAATTACATAAAGTTGTAAGTAAAACAACATTTACATTCATTTTTTGCTTAAAAAAGTGAGCAAGTCCACTCTCTTTCGCGCTTCTCGTTAACCCGAATAGCATCGTTAATATTGCCCTCGAGAAAAAAGGGATAAGCAAGATAAAAATCCCGTGAAACGATTCGGCTGCCAACACTTCAGAAACAATAATCACTTTTCCGATGACCAATAAAACAACTGCCATTACTCCAAAAGCTCCGACTCGGGGATCATCTAGAATCTCTAATCGCTTCAGTCGATCCTTATACGAGAAAAATGCATCGGAAGTGTCAATAAACCCATCCATATGGAGACCACCCGATAAAAGGATTCCTAGAAATACAACGGTAAACCCCGTCATCAACGTACTCCATTCAAAATAGAGCGATATACTAGCAAATGCCCCAATACTAGCACCAATCCAGGGGAACAGGCTATACATTACTGAGATTTGCTGCTTTTCCATTGGTAAATTTTTATGCACAGGAATGATGGTGAAAAATTGAAGTGCTAATAACAAGCCCTTCATTTACACATCCCCTTCTAAAATGGCCTTCACTTTATCCCATTTGACAAACTCTTTAAAATGGAGAGCCCACTCATTTATTTGTTCATCGGACGCAAGTTGATTATTTTTAACTTCCCCGTCTTCCTCCTCCAATTCATTTGGAAAATAAGGAATAACCCCTAATACATCCACGCCTGTATACGATTCGATGAAATCAATTCCATCTTGGAATAACGAAACGTCCCCTTGAAACTTATTAATAACGATTCCTTTCACACGAGCTCTTTGTTCTTCAGGTAATAATGCAAGCGTTCCAATGATAGATGCAAACACACCACCATACTCAATATTGGCAACTAATAAAACAGGAACATCTGCTAAATCGGCAACCCGCATATTCACAAGTTCACGGTCTCTCAGATTCATTTCAACAGGACTGCCTGCACCTTCTAAAATTAAGTATTCAAAGGAACTGGACAGTGTTTGTAAACTGTTTTTTATAAGCTTTTGACCTTCTTCAAAATAGTGCTGTCGGTAGTGCATGCCATTCATTTTGTTTTCTTTTTTGCCAAGAATAATAATGTCTGTTTCCATGTTGCCTGTAGGTTTCAATAATATTGGGTTCATCTCCGTTAAATAAGGAGTTTTTGCAGCTCTTGCTTGCAAAGCTTGGGAAACGCTAATCTCTAAATTGTCTTCTGTATGAATGCTTAAGCTAGACATGTTTTGTGATTTGAAAGGTGCTACTCGTTTTCCTTCGTTCGCAAGTAGTCGACAAATTGCTGTACATACCAAGCTTTTTCCGACACTAGAAGCTGTGCCTTGCACCATTAATCCTTTCACAACTATTCCTCATTTCCACTGATGACTTAATCCATATTCCATTTCAAAAGCATGATCTGCTTTCGCAACGAGTTGTTGGTGAATTCGTCCAATCCATTTTTGATATAGGACGACGCTTTCGTATTTCGATAAAGGTTCATCAAGCACTTCATTGGAAACAATGACAATTACTTTTGCTTTGTGCATTAAATATTCGATTGTTTCAAATAGTGCCTTTTCGACTTTTTCCATATCATTATTATAAAGTTCATTGGCAAGCCAAGTGGTGACACAGTCCCACAGGATGCCGTCTCCTTCTTGAATATACGGAAGTATTTGTTCGATGTATCGTGGTTGCTCGATAGTCGCCCATTCGACTGGATAATTTTCACGATCGTTTTGATGTCTCTTAATTCGTTCCTTCATTTCACCATCTACTGCTACTCCAGAAGCGACATACACATTTCGTTTTACTTGCTCTTTCATTAAATAATGTTCGGCAAAGCTACTTTTTCCGCTTCGCACACCCCCGGTTATGAAGACAAGTTTCCCTCGAACCATGCGGTCATCTCCTTCCGTAAGTACCCCATTTGCGATTTTTCTTTCATTCCCACTCGAAACCATTTTCCATCAAGCCCTTTAAAATTCTCGGTATGACGTAGTACGCAACCTTTTGCTAGTAAAGACAGAAAGAATTCGCTTGATTTAGTTGGAACTGGTAGTTGAAAACAAAGAAAATTCGTCCTAGACGGAAGCACAACACAGTTCCACTTTTCAAGAAAAGTACTAAATTGCTCACGCATTTCCTTGGCATATGAAATTGCCCGTAAACGGTATTCCTCTTCTTGTAAACACGCTGCACCAATCGTTGTTGCAATTGCATTGCTATTCCAGTGCGGCATTTTTGAACGAGTTTCGTTAACAATTGATTCACTCGTTATCGCATAACCAAGTCGCAATCCAGGAATCGCATACATTTTCGTCATCGAACGCACGACAATGACATTCGGAAATTTATTCAAATAAGGAATAAATGATTCCCTTTCATCAATGAAATCAAGAAATGCTTCATCTAAAATTACTTCGCACTTATATCTCTTCGCATATGTTGCAATTTGGATAATTTCTTCTAAAGGAGCCAAATAACCAGTCGGATTATTCGGTCTGCAAATATAAATTACTTCTGCAAACTCGATTTCATCGAATAGTTCATCTAGTGGGAGCCCCTGCTTTGCAATTATTTCTTTTATGTACACATGATAAGGGGCAAGGGTTGTTGCATATTCCGAAAAGGTCGGATGTATCAAAATAGCCCGTTTATTTTCGTATCGTTTCGCAAGACTTGCAAATATTTCAGCTGCTCCGTTTCCAACCATAACGTTTTTAACATGCGCATTATGATAGTTCGCAGCTGCTGATAAAAATGGTTCTCCATGAGGATCTGGGTATTTTGTGATTAAGTCTTCGTACGATTCCCAGCGCTCTTTCACAAATGCAGGCGGACCTAGTGGATTGACATTTTCACTGAAATCAATCACCTTTTCAGGCATCTTCATATGGAGAATTTCGTATAAGTGATGAGCATTTGCTCCGTGATTAGGTAATGACAAATAAAATCCCTCCAATGACCATTATCCAAAGCCAAAATAAAAAAACAGCCGTATTCAAATGCGATATTGTACTTACTATATGGTGAGGTGTTATTGCCACCTCGCCCACTCCCATTAGCGCTCGATTTGATACGACCCCTTTATATGTATTTTTTCCACCTAATTGTATTCCTAATTGGTAAGCTGTTGCAGCTTCTAAATAACCGCTATTTGGACTTGGATGTTTTTTCGCATCAAGCCACCAGCCTTTCATGCGCTTCCCAAAAGGTAAGGCACTTTCTTTTTTTCCCCAAAGCATAATAATATAGCCAGTTAAACGGCTTGGAATATAGTTTGCAATATCATCTAATTTTGCAGCGGCAAAACCAAAATCCTCATACTTTTCATTTTTGTAGCCTACCATGGAATCGAGTGTATTTATTGCTTTATACAACCACAGCCCTGGTGCACCGGCAAAAAGAAATGCATAAAAAAGTGGGGCAGTAATTCCGTCGCTTATGTTTTCAGATACCGTTTCTACGACACCCCTTGTAATTTCCTTCTCGTCTAATTCTTCTGTATCACGACCGACAATCCACGAAAGTTTTTGTCTTGCAACAGGTAAATCTTTTGCCATTAAAGGTTTATATACATCCATTGCCGCTTCTTTTAGACTTTTTTGTGCAAGTCCCGAGGCGATTAAAATACTCTCAACTGCAATTCCAACCCATATATTAATGGAATACGCACCGATTAAAATAGCAACTGTACTAAAGAATGTGATTCCAACGACTAGGATAACAAGTAGAAATCCTTTCGCTTTTCGAGCCATTCCTTTATTCAGCCAGTCTGTGAGTTTCGAAATTAGGGAACCGATCCATCGTACAGGATGTGGCCAATTTGGTGGGTCCCCGATGATTCTGTCTACTAGTAGACCAATTGCTATCGCAATAATATGCGGACCCATTATTTACACCCAGCCTTTCGCTTTTTTGTAAATTTGGATTGCTTCTACTGTGCATTCGTATACGCCTTGTCCAATTTTTTTGCCGATTTCCGTAATAGGACCTGCGTATGGTATAGACATTCCACGTTGCGTCGCTGCTACTAATACGCTATCGGTGGATGTGCCTGTCGCAATTGTTCCGGTACGTGGATCTTTCACTTGTTCGAAAGATAATGCTTTTGTTTTAGCTTCTGTTGCCGTTATGACAGATTGAATAAATGCTTCATCCGAAAGCTCTCCGTTCACAATGATCCATGTATTAATCGTCCCAATTGCTGGTAGCATTTCTACTTCGTGAGCTCTAGATACGTCTACTGCATTTCCAACACCAGCTGTAACCATGATGACAATGCTACCAAATGGTGTGTCATATTCTTTTATTATGGCGTCCTTTGTATTTACTGCGGTCATCATGCCAACTGTATCCGCTTCAGAAAATCCATTATTCGCAAGGTATGCTAACATTTCTTCATGCACATTATCACATGCATAATTGGCATCTACTCTTCTGTTCACGAAGTTTTTATACCAGCCACTTCCTGCATTTATTACCGCAGAGGACCAAGTTTTCAGCTGAGTTTCCGCTTGGAATATGACTAAATCTCCAGTAACTTGAAAGTTTTCAGCTGTTATTCGTTTGTCATCCTTCTTTTCATTCACATCTGGAAGAATGGTAATTTGTGGTTTTGGACGCTCCGGGTGCGGATTTGTACTGACACGAGCTTCATACACTGTTTCAATTTGATTTTTCGTCACTACTTCATGCGGGGCACCGATTGCTTTTATTTCTCCATGATCCATTAATAACAGTCGATCACAGTAAATAGAAGCAAGATTTATGTCATGAAATACACTAACAATCGTAATTCCTTTTTCAATAGCTTGGGTTTTGATTGTATCAAGCAGTTGCTTTTGGTGTGCTATGTCTAAATGATTTGTTGGTTCATCGAGCAACAGAATTGGAGCTTGTTGCGCAAGTGCTTGGGCAACAAATACACGCTGTTGTTCGCCACCAGACAATAGATCTAATAGTTGATGCTCGTATTTTTCCATTGCTGTTAGTTTCATCGCCTCAACAACAGCTGCTTCGTCTTCTTTGGACCACGAAGAAAACCAACCACTTTGATGAGGATACCGACCAAGCGAAACGGTATCTCTCACTGTATGGGAGAATGCATGACTATGTAATTGGGGAAGCACCGCCATTTTTTTAGCGAGCTCTTTCGATGAATAGGACGTTAAAGATTTACCGTCAATAAAAACTTCACCAGACTCTCTTGGCAAAATTCCACTTATTAACTTCAATAATGTGGATTTCCCACTTCCGTTTGGGCCAAGAATTCCAAGCATTTCTCCTTTTCCTACTTCAAAGGAGACATTTCTTACGATTAACCTGTGATCGTACCCACCTGATAATCCTTCTATTTTCAACAAATTAAATGCCTCCCTTTTTTCGTTGTCTAAAGAAAATAAATGCAAAAACAGGTGCACCAATAAATGCAGTTATGACACCAATTGGCAGTTCCGTTGGGGAAATAATCGTGCGCGACACTAAATCACAGACGATGAGCAGTGCCGCTCCATTGATGAAACTCAGTGGCAACACATGTCGATTATCGGAACCAAATAAAAGCCTGGTCATATGCGGCACAACAAGTCCTACAAATCCAATCGTCCCAGATACTGCAACTGCAGTTCCCGTTAGCATAGAGCCGCCAATTAATATCATCATTTTTCGTCGTTTGACGTTGACCCCTAAATGCTTTGCACGTTCTTCTCCAAACAGCATGGCATTTAACTCTCTAGTATTCAAGCCTAATAAAAGTGCGCCAATAATCATAAATGGTAATGCCATTTGCACAAAACTCCAGCCCCGCATCGATACACTACCGAGAAGCCAGCCAATTATTTGGCGTAACTCTTCTCCTGTTAGTGCAATCATAAGAGATATGACAGAGCCTAGAAAAGAACTAAAAATGATTCCTGTTAAAATGATTGTCTCCATTTTCATCGAACGATCAACTAGTTTGGCAAATGACATAACGAGGAGCATCGTAACTAAAGCACCAATCATACTAAAAACTGGTAACGTATAAATCCCTAAAAAAGGCACCGAAATACCGAAAAAGAGCGTAGCCACGGCGCCTACTGAGGCACCGGACGACACTCCTAACGTATAAGGATCGGCAAGCGGATTTTTAAATAACGCTTGAAAAGCGGCACCTGCAATGGCTAGTGATGCACCAACTAGCCCTGCAAGTACTACACGCGGCATACGAATTTTCCAAACGATATTCGTCGCAATTTTATCTGCTCCCGTATCCCATAATGTGCTGATCGGTACCTTTACGGATCCGACCGATACACCTAGCCAAATTGCTACTACTAAAGCAGTAATGGACAAGATGTAGCCGATCATGGCTTTACTCACTAAAAGCCTCTGGATAGATTGCTTTCGCTACTTCTTCTAATCCATATGCAAGACGAGGACCGGTACGACTTGTCGTATTTTCATCCACTTGCACGACTTCATTATTTTTTACTGCATTAATCGTATCAAATCCAGGGCGAGCTTTAACACTTTCAACTATTCCATCTACATAGCTATACATAACAAGAATAACATCTGGATTACGGCTAACAATTTCTTCTGGCTCTATTTGGAACCAACCTTCTTGGTCTGCTGCAACATTTTCTGCATTTACCATATTTAAAATTTCTTGCATGAAAGTTCCTTTACCTGGTGTGTAAATTTGAGGAACATCTGATGTTTCGACGAAAACTGTTTTCTTCGTTTTTACTTTTGCAATTTTTGCTGTTACATCTGCTACTTTTGCTTTCATATCTTTTACAATTTTTTGTGCTTCTGTTAATTTCCCAGTTGCACGTCCAATTTGCTCGATTGTAGTATATGTTTCATCAAAGTTAGCTGCATTTTTCACAACAAACACTTTCACACCAGCATCGCGGATTTGTTGTAATCCAGCATCTCCCTTGCCTAACATGGACTCATGTGCAAATACGACATCTGGATTCATGGATAGAATTTTTTCCACGTTGAAATCCGTACCGCCAATTTTCTCTTTTTCAAGCGCTTCTGCTGGATAGTCGTCATAATCGTTTACTCCAACAATTTCATCATTTAAACCAAGTGCAAATAAGATTTCTGTATTACTTGGGATCATCGAAACGATTGTTTTTGGTGCTTCTTCTAATGTAATATCATTGCCAACTGCATCTGTTATTGTTAGTGGGAATGTTGCTTTTTCTACTGCTGTTTCTTGTTGTGCATTATCTTTATTAACGACTGGTGTTGCTTCTTTTGCCCCACATCCTACTAGCAATAATACTGCTAATGCGGATGCCAACCATAATTGCCACATCTTCTTCATCTGTCATTCCTCCATTTTTGTGCAAATAAAAATCCCTCGTCCATTGAACGAGAGATAAAATAGGTATAAATCTGCTAGTTTATGTATATAACAAGCTGACTTACACAAACCTATCCTCGTAGGTACAAAAGTGTAAACGCATAAAGGCAGGTTTTCTGACTCGTGATAGTGTTCTATCACATACAGTGGCGGGACCGCGCTGGGTTTGAACCAGCTTCCCTTTTAACTCACTAGTAAACTAGTAAGCACCTTTATGTTCAAAATATTCGTGATGCATCGTTTTCATTATACCTTAAATTGAATTGTTGTCGACAGCGATTTTTTTTGATTCTGTGCCGTATTTATTTTATTCGACCGATTATTGGTGTCATTCGACCGATTTTGTTCTGTATTCGACCGATTATTGGTGTCATTCGACAGATTTTGTTCTGTATTCGACCGATTATGTGCAGTATTCAACCGATTATCGGGGCTATACGACCGATTCACCCTTAATCCATCAAAAAACACTCCGACCGAGGCCGAAGTGTTGGATTTTACATTTTTTCCGGAGCAGTTACACCAATTAATCGAAGTGCATTTGCAATTGTTTGGCGTGCTGAAGTCACTAATGCTAGTCGTGCTTCTGTTTGTGCAACGTTTTCCGCATTCAGTACTTTATCCGCGTTGTAGAAACTGTGGAAAGCTGTAGCTAGTTCTTGGATGTATGTTGCAACACGGTGAGGTGCACGAAGTTTTGCAGCGTCCGCTACCACTTGTGGGAAGTCACCGATTTTTTTCAATAAGTCTAATTCTTTTTCGCTTTGTAATAATTCAAGTGAATCCGTAGATGCCTTCAGTCCTTGTGTTTCTGCTGCTCGTAAAATCGAGCAAATACGTGCATGTGCATATTGTGCATAATATACTGGATTTTCATTTGATTGAGAAACAGCTAAGTCTAAATCGAAATCCATATGCGAATCACCTGAACGCATGCCGAAGAAATAACGAACTGCATCTAGCCCAACTTCTTCTACAAGCTCACGCATCGTAACAGCTTTTCCTGTACGCTTACTCATCTTCATTTTTTCGCCGTCTTTATACAACTGAACCATTTGAATAACCGATACTTCTAGTTTTTCACGTTCGTATCCAAGTGCTTCAATCGCCGCTTTCATACGTGGGATATAGCCGTGGTGGTCTGCTCCCCATATGTTGATCAGTTGATCGAATCCACGCACTAATTTATCTTCATGGTATGCGATGTCTGGCAATAAATAGGTGAATGAGCCATCACTTTTAATTAATACACGGTCTTTGTCATCGCCAAAAGTAGTAGAACGGAACCAAGTTGCTCCCTCTTCTTCAAAGATATGACCATTCGCTTTTAATTTATCTAGGGCAACGTCAATTTTTCCACCTTGATATAAAGAAGTTTCAGAGAACCAATTATCAAAACCTACACGGAAATCCGCTAAGTCTTTTTGTAATTTAGCAAGTTCTACTTTTAAACCGTGTGCACGGAATGCTTTATAACGATCTTCATCGGACATAGATACAAACTTGTCTCCATGTTCTTTCATAAGCGCTGCAGCAATATCAATAATATCTTGACCGCGATACCCGTCTTCTGGCATTTCTTTTTCCAAACCTAATGCTTCAAAATAGCGAGCTTCAATCGAAATAGCTAAGTTGTGGATTTGATTACCAGCGTCATTAATATAATACTCACGGGCTACATCATATCCAGCGAAATCTAGTACATTACATAAGGAATCCCCTACTGATGCACCACGAGCATGCCCTAAATGTAAGTCACCAGTTGGATTTGCAGAAACGAACTCGACTTGCACTTTTTCTCCAGCACCAAAAGTAGTACGTCCGTAGTTTTCGTTTTCTGTTAAGGCAGCTTTTACTACTTCTTGTAAATAATCTTTTCGAACATTAATGTTCATAAATCCAGGTCCAGCGATGTCGATTTTCTCCATCATTGTTCCCGTCATATCTAGATTTTCTACAATTGCTTCAGCAACTTGGCGAGGATTTCTTTTTGCAAGCTTTGTTAATTGCATCGCAATATTCGTTGCGTAATCCCCATTTGCTTTGTCTTTTGGTGTTTCTAAATGGATAGCAGGAATTTGCTCCTTTTCTACAAGTTCCGCTTTTATTATCGCTTCTTGCAATGCCATTTTAATGGACTGTTGCACTTTTTCTACTGCGTTCATTTAATTCGCCTCCGTATAAATAAGTTCTAATGTATATGTACCTGCAACTTCATCATTTATTAACAACTCATATTCCACTTGGAAATGTCCATCTTCAAAATGCAAGTGCTTCGTATTTGTTGTGATCATTATTACGCCATAAATTGTATCGTAACTTCCTGTTTGAAGCTCCCCACTCGTAAATGGCAACCGCATTTTGACTCCACCACTTCGCATGATTAAAGCCGTCTTTCCACCTAGCTTTACAGTTGTTCGACTATTTTTTTCATCCTGCACTTCTTCGTAAACTAAATAAGGTTGAGCCCCTTTTAAAATTAGTTCTCCTGTCGTTTGTATATCGAACATTTCTTTCTCGACATCAGGATGACTAATCGTTGATAATAAACGAATATTTACTCGCTTTTTAAGTGGTTGAGACATTACTTTCATCCTTTAGAACATTTTTTACTATAACCTTATTATTATAAGGCTAAAAGCTAGGCAATGACAACTAATCAAAAATGAATACACTATTTTAGCAAAATCATCTAGAAGAAATAAAGTAATCCATATAAATCAACAATGACCGCTCCGCTTACAATTAGTGAATTAACGATACCAATTCCCGTATAGCCGAGACTAAAAAACGTGATGCCCTTGTAAAAGGACATCACGTTTATTTATTTTACCCAGCCTAAAATCATTTCACGTAGCAATTTCGAAGCTGTTTTAGCCGTCTGCTCCCGCGCAAAGCTCGTCGCAGCAACAAAGATTAGCCGCTTTCTACTTTACCCAGCCTAAGATCATTTCGCGTAGTAATTTACTAGCAGTGTTTGCTGTTTGTTCAGACGAATCGTATATCGGTGCAACTTCTACTAAGTCGAAGCCAACTACGTTTACGCCTGAGTTTGCGATTGCATGGATAGAAGCTAGTAGTTCACGACTTGTGATTCCGCCGCAGTCTACTGTTCCTGTTCCAGGTGCGTGTGCAGGGTCTAAAACATCGATGTCAATTGTGACATAGACAGGTCGACCTGCAAGCGTAGGAAGTACTTCTTTCAAAGGTTCCAATACTTCGAATTTAGCAATTTGCATGCCATTTTCTTTTGCCCAATCAAATTCTTCTTTCATGCCAGAACGAATTCCAAATGAGTATACATTTTTTGGACCGATGTATTCTGCAATTTTGCGAATTGGAGTGGAGTGTGAAAGCGGTTCTCCCTCGTACTCTACGCGTAAATCTGTGTGCGCATCCATATGAATAATCGCAAGGTCTTTATAGTTGTCTGCAACTGTTTTCATTACAGGCCATGATACTAAATGCTCGCCGCCCATACCAACAGGAATTTTACCATCTTGCATTAGCTTGCTAATAAAATCTGCAATTAGATCTAAACTTTTTGCAGCATTTCCAAATGGAAGTGGAATGTCACCAGCATCAAAATAGTTCACATCATCTAGATCGCGGTCTAAATACGGGCTATATTCCTCTAATCCAATGGATACTTCACGAATACGTTGTGGGCCAAAACGTGAACCTGGACGATAACTTACCGTCCAGTCCATTGGCATACCATAAATAACTGCTTGTGCTTCTTCGTAATTTTGGTTGCTTTTTATAAATACATTTCCTGAATAAGCTTCATCAAATCTCATCGGCTTACTCTCCTGCAAGATCTTTCACAAATTTCGGTAAAACAAATGCCGCTTTGTGAAGCTCTTTTGTATAATATTTCGTTTCTATATCAAAGAATTGCTCTTCCGGCACTTGAAGTGGATCATATTTTTTCGAACCAATTGTGAAGCACCATAGACCACTTGGGTAAGTTGGAATATTTGCCAAGTACATATTTGTAATTGGGAAAATTTCTTTTACGTCTTTTTGTACTTGTCGGATTAGGTCCGCTTTGAACCACGGGTTGTCCGATTGTGCAACGAATAATCCATCTTCTTTAAGTGCTTTAGAGATTCCTGCGTAGAAACCTTTTGTAAATAAATTCACAGCTGGTCCAACTGGTTCTGTAGAATCTACCATAATTACATCGTATTCGTTTTCTGACTCAGCAATATGCATAAAGCCATCGCCAACTTGAACGTCTACACGTGGGTTTTCTAATTCACAAGCGATTTCTGGTAAATATACTTTCGAATACTCAATCACTTTTCCATCTATATCAACAAGTGTTGCTTTTTTCACTTTTGGATGCTTCATGATTTCACGGATTACACCACCATCTCCGCCTCCGACAACTAATACGTTTTCTGGATTAGGATGTGTAAATAAAGGAACGTGTGCTACCATTTCGTGATACACAAACTCATCTCTTTGTGACGTCATTACCATTCCGTCTAAAAAGAGCATATTCCCCCACTCTTCTGTTTCTGCCATTTCTAGTAGTTGAAAGTCCGTTTGCTCCGTATGAAGTGTACGGTTCACCTTCATTGTGATGCCAAAGTTCTCGGTTTGCTTTTCTGTAAACCAAAATCCAGCCATGTATCTATCTCCTCTAACTATATATTTTATGTGTACTTTTTTTAAAAAATTAAATACAAAGAAAGTATAGAGGTTTTTGACAAAAGTGCAATACTTTTTTCTTCTTCTGTTTAATTTGAATCTATTGTTCTCATACTAATGAAAACATCAAAAAGAACGGGGTAGATTTTTATGCGTCGTGTGCAACATCGGAAAAAAGTCAAACGATCAAAACGCATGAAAAGGTTTTTTCTACTTAGTATTGCTGCTATTTGTGCATTATCTGGTGCATTTGTAACTCTTCGTATTTATGCGCAAATCGTTGGGGCACCTATTATTCAAGTCCCTATTTCCTCTGTCTTTTTAGATAATCAAGGAAATGTAATTGGTGATCGATTTGAAGAACAAAGACGTTACTGGGTTTCATTGGATGAGATGTCCCCTTTCCTATCTCAAGCCGCAATTGCAGTAGAAGACAAGGACTTTTATAAGCATCACGGATTTGATTTTTCCCGAATTGCTTCTGCTCTTTTGAAAGATGTAAAAGCAGGTAAAAAAGTGGAAGGGGCTAGCACAATTACGCAACAATACGCACGAAATTTATTTTTAACACATGAAAAATCATGGAATCGGAAAATAAACGAGGCATTATTTGCGTACCGGTTAGAAATTTTTTACGAAAAAGAAGATTTATTAGAAGGTTATTTAAATACGGTCTACTTTGGTCACGGAATGTACGGTGTGGAAGCAGCAAGTAGGTTTTATTTTGGAAAAAGCGCAAAAAATATAACACTATCAGAGTCCGCTTTATTAATGGCTATTCCAAAAGGTCCTTCGCATTATTCTCCTTTGGTAAACGAAAAGAAAGCAGTAGACAGACAACAACTAATTTTGAAACTTATGGAAGATCAACAATTTGTAACAACTGCGCAACGTGAACGGGCAAAAAAAGAAAAATTCGTTTTAAAAGCGGAAGATTCTGTTGTAACGAAGAAAACCGCTCCTTACTTTTTAGAGGAAGTGTGGAAAGAAGCGAGCGAAATTGTAAAGAGAAAAGGTCTACGCATCGAGGAAGGTGGGTGGACAATTGAAACAACATTAAATAGACAACATCAACAAGCAGCGGAAGAAGTGATTGAAAAGTGGATGCCAGAAGGTGAGTTACAAATTGGGTTTATTAGCATGGAACCGAAAACAGGTTACGTGACGGCAATGGTTGGTGGACGCAGTTTTGCAGAAAGTCCGTTTAACAGAGTTACGCAAGCAAAGAGACAACCTGGCTCCACGATTAAGCCCTTATTATATGCCGCTGCACTCGAAAATGGCTTTTCCCCGTTAACGTATATGGATAGCGAAAGAACTGTTTTCACATATGATAATGGCCGGCGTGAATATGAACCAAAAAATGTAAATGGTGAATTCGCAGAGCACCCCATTTCACTGGCGCAGGCAATTGCTATTTCGGATAATATTTATGCAGTCAAAACGTTTGAACAAGTTGGCTACAAACCATTCCAACAACTGATTAAGCGCTTTAATATTGATATGGAAATTAAGGATACTCCTGCAACGGCACTTGGAACATCTGAAGTCTCCCTTTTCGATATGACGAAAGCATATAACACGATTTCGGATAAAGGAATCCAAAAGGAACCAACATATATAACAAAAATTTCTAATAATAAAGGCAAAGTAATCTACGACGTAGAAACTGAAAAAACAAAAGAAAAGAAGGTACTGTTGGAGCAAGATGCATTTATGCTATCGCATCTACTCACTGGAATGTTTGACCCGACTTTTAATGATTATTCCCCAGCAACAGGAAATAGCATTCGTTCCAAACAAACTCGACCATATGCAGCAAAATCTGGGACAACGAATACCGATCAATATATAATCGGATTCTCTCCACAACTCACTGCAGGTGTCTGGAATGGCTATGACCAAGGAAAACAAGTAAGTGATGCCGAAGCAAAGCAAGTAACAAAGCAGGTTTGGATTGAATTTATGGAAAAGGCACACCAAGGGTTACCCGTGGAGCCGTTTATTGCTCCGCCAGGTATACGTGGAGTCATTGTCGATATTGAAACCGGTGGAATTGCGACTTCAGCTTGTAAGAAACAACGACTTGTCTATTTAAAGGAAAAAGATGTTCCAACAAAACTATGTACTGATCCGAAGTTAAAACCACAAACATTTGAAGAAAGAACAGAGGATGACCACCCATGGTCCATTTTTCCCTTCTCACTTTTTGGAGAATAAAATCAAGAACCGATACAAAAATTAGCAATTAATTTAGTTCGAATGGAGAAAAAGCACGCTAACCGTATCCGGTAAATAGCACAATAAGACCAGTTTCGGGTTAGACGAGACCAATTCCAAATTAACTTTATGCTACAAAATAAAAAGCTTTCTACTACCTAAATTAGGTAGTAGAAAGCTTTTTCCTAGTGAAAGTACTTCAGAAAGCTTATAAGTTTGGGATTGGGTTGTCACAAATTTCACAAGACCAACATAATTACTTTCACTAAGTGTCCTAGCATTACTGTAAAGTAAGCTTTAACTAGATTGTACTTTTTTTTTAGTATTTATTCAACCTAATAATACCAGTCTAAACATTTTGTCTATTAGGTCAGTTATTGATAAGTATTAGATTGTTAAATCTAGATGTAGTTTTTCTTCGCTTCGATCCCACATTTCTTTATTATGCGTTTGCAAAAAATCACTGAGAATGTTCTTAGATCGATCATCCATAAAGTCTACAAGAATTTGTCGTTTCATTGATTTATCCATGCGATTTACATGATCTGCAAGAATTTTATAGCCTCTACGTTTTTCGCGATTAACAACCATTTCGCAAGCCGTCACCCCAGCATAATAGGCACCCTCTTGTTTTTGGTCAATGGTCACCCAAACAAGCCAATACGGTTTTCCACCTTCTGAATCTTCTCGATTGGTCGTGAATTTAATCCCTCGTTCGGTATCACTTCTTGCATGCATTGCACCAATCTCTACCCTTGCAATGTCTTCTTCTACATCGATAATCACTGGTGATACGTTCTCTAATGAAAGAGAACCAATTCCAAATCCTTTATGTCCGTCTGTTGGATCATTCTTTATAATAGTGAATCCTATTTTTTGTTTTGGTTTTTCTTCATTAGCCATTCGAAAGTTCCCTCCGTTCTGTTATGATACTAGTATACAGAAGATTTCACTAAAGGAGGAAATGATATGCCATATGTAACAATAAAAATGCTCGAAGGTCGTACCGAAGAGCAAAAAAAAGCACTTGTTGAGAAAGTGACAGCTGCTGTAGTCGAAACAGCGAATGCACCTGCGGAAAATGTAGTGGTTTTTATTGAAGAGATGTCAAAAAACCATTATGCAGTCGGTGGGAAACGTTTTAGTGATCAATAATATGACTCGAACTCCTTTTTTATTTGGGGTTCGTTTTTTTTGTTAAAAACTGTCATAGAGCAACCAGTTGTAAGGAGAAAGCAATCACTTTTACACTGAGAGCAACCAGTTCGGTTACGAGAGCAACAAGTTTTATCCTGAAAGCAACTATTTCTCAATATTAAGAGTTAACTTCGTGTGAGATATAGCAATTCAACTTTTAAAATAGCTGTGCAACAAAAAACACCATAAAAAAAGCCATCCCTATAGGATAGCTCGCTCATTCATTAAATTCATTACAAATGAAAATGCTTCTTCAATTTCATCTGCTGTAAAATTTAGTTTTCCTTTTACAACATGAAGCTTTTCAATTTGATCCTCTTTTGGCATCTGGTCGAAGTAAAGTAATGTGGATACAAGTTCAAGAAATCTCGAACTTTTTGCTTTCATTTGGGTAATGCAAGAAAGTAAAGCTGGGCCTGCCTCTTCCACTTGAGCCATTTGCGTAAAATGCTCCCCGGCATCCGTCATTTGGTATTTGTATTGAACGTAGGAACCCTTGTCTTGTCTTTCTTCTTGTAAAAAGCCCATGTTGCACAGCTCTTCCACTCGTAAAGTTAACTCTTCTGAGTAAGGTCCGTACACATGAAACTCATATTTTTCTTTATATGGATATTGCAGTTTTTTTGCAATATAAATCATTTTTTGTAGTTTCTTTCGTCCAGTTATTCCATCTGCTACTCCGATAAATTGTACTACTTTTGCATGTTCTTCTAGCAATTCGAACCCACCTTTACTTTAACAACTCTAAGATTTGTTTTTTCAATGCTTTTTTCTTGCCATCCTCAGTTAAGAAATCTTCTGGAAAGTACAACTTATGATCAGTTCGTCGTTTCCCTGAAATTGCTTCAACTATTTCTGATTCACGTGAAAGTTCTCGAATCTCCCCTGAAGGCATAAGCAAATGAATTGGGATTCGTTCTCCCTCTTCTCCTAAACGATAAAAGTCATAAGGCAAATCGGAGGACGAATCAAAAACCAAATAGTATTCTGGGTCTATACCCGCTTTTTTAAATAATAACTCTAACTCTTTCATCTTCATATAATCCTTCGCCAAATCAAATTCAATATATTGAAAGAGTTTACGATTGACAAATCGATCACATAAATCAGCTAAAATCGGATCTTCTTCCGTCATCCAGAGTTGGAAATAAGTCATTAATACCCCTTCATCTAATGCGAGATAGTCTTTTAATGAAAAAGTTTCATCAAAAAAAGATTTAAAATGAGTAGGTTGTTGCTTGAAATCATACTCCTTCTCACTTAAAGCTTTTGCACGATGTAAAATTTTCGTAAGTATTACCTCTGCGCTCCGAGAAACCGGATGAAAATACACTTGCCAATACATTTGATATCTACTCATAATGTAGTCTTCAACCGCATGCATACCGCTTGATTTAATAACTACTTGATCTTCACGAGGACGCATTACACGCAAAATTCGTTCCATATCAAAATGACCATAGCTTACACCTGTAAAATAAGCATCGCGCTGTAA